>JBDTJI010000029.1:0-51568 GCA_039935935.1 Ginsengibacter sp.
AATATGTTTCTGGAACGATAGGAGGCTATTACCTAACATGTCATATTAACAATATAAAATATTATGCTTGATGTAAACAATTTTATATTATTAAAAAGATATTTGACAGATAGAGGTATAATAAGCGGCAGTGCACCCATTTTTATTGAAACATTGTCGGGCGGAATTTCAAACTCTGTATTAAAAATCAGTTCAGGTAAAAGTCAATTTGTGCTGAAGCAGGCATTGCATCAGCTTAGGGTGAATACGGAATGGTTTTCAGATGTAGCACGAAGTAACGTGGAGAAGCAAGCATTAAAATTTTTACCCAACATCATTCCCGGCATCACTCCCCAACTTATATATGAGGATGAAAGCAATTACTTATTTATTATGGAGTGCGCTCCGGAATCGAGCGTGACATGGAAATCCTTGCTGATGAGGCAGGATTGTAATGAACGGATAGCAAGAAAAGTTGGGATGATATTGGGAAGGCTTCATGAGAGAACCCACGATTTACAGGAAGCACAAGAACTCTTTAGGAATAAAAAGTTTTTCTATCAGTTAAGGATCGAACCTTTTTTTGAATTTTTGCAATGGAAACATCCCGATTTTAAAAGTGAAATTAATCAGCACATAGCGCATTGTTTAGAAAGCGAATCATCTGTTGTTATCGGTGATTATAGTCCGAAAAACATCCTTGTAAATGAAGAGAATGTGATGGTCATTGACTTTGAAGTAATTCACTACGGAGATTCATCGTTTGATTTAGGGTTTTTAACGACACATTTGCTGTTAAAATCTTTAAAATTCGGAAAGTTCAGAAGACTATATTATGACGTTTTGCGAGAAATAGTGAAGGGCTATTTCTCACATGTTCATTTTTCAAAAAGAGCTGACTTAGAAGCATTAGCTGTACAGCAACTTGCGTGGATAATGCTTGCGAGAGTTGACGGAAAGTCTCCTATTGAATATATAACAGAAGATAGTCAAAAGGAATTAATTCGTGTTGCCAGCTATGAGATTTTGCACAACCAGATGAAAACTTACGAGGAAGTTATAGACTTCTTTAACCTGAAAATGAAATAAACCGATGAAAATAGAACATATTCATGGAAGACAGGTATTTGATTCGCGCGGTAATCCAACTATAGAAGTTAATGTATTATTGGATTCCGGAGCAAAGGGAAGATCTATTGTTCCGTCAGGGGCCTCAACGGGTATTCACGAAGCGTTGGAGTTAAGAGATAACGATCCGAATAAGTTTCTTGGCAAATCTGTTTATCGTGCTATTGATCATGTAAATAATATATTAAGGAAGGAACTTAGAGGATTTAATGCATTCTCACAGCGTAAACTGGATGAGCGTATGATTGAAATTGATGGAACGGACAATAAATGTAATCTCGGTGCCAATGCTATTTTAGGAGTGTCTATTGCAACCGCTCAGGCTGTTGCAAATGGTCTGAATATTCCTTTATATAATTATTTGGGAGGTGAAGGTGCAAATGTATTGCCAATGCCAATGATTCAAATGATTGGTGGAGGAATTCATGCCGGCAATGTTATTGAAGTCCAGGATTTTATGATCATACCTGTTGGCGCAAGAACATTTTCTGGAGCCATGGAGATTGCTTTCAATGTTTATAATTCTACAAGAAAAATATTCCAAAATCGTAACTTGATCACCGCTGTTTCGGATGAGGGAGGTTTTTGGCCGCAGTTTCGTTCTAATGAAACCGCCTTAACATTCCTGACCGAGGCTATCGAAAATGCAGGATATATACCTTTTAAGGATGTTTCTATTGCATTGGATATTGCATCTTCCCATTTTTATGCTGATGATGTCTATAACTTTAGTTCCGAAAAAAAGCAAATGACTGCTGAACAATTTATTGATGTACAGGAAAGCTGGATAAATAAATATCCTATCATTTCCCTGGAAGATTCATGTGCCGAAGATGACTGGGAAGGTTGGATTCAATTGAGCGACCGGTTAGGTGATAAAGTTCAATTAATTGGTGATGATTTATTTACAACGAGTGTAGATCGTATAAAGAAGGGTTTCGAAAGTAAGGTAGCCAACGCTGTATTAATTAAAATGAATCAGATTGGCACGTTAACCGAGACTCTCGATGCCATTGATATAACGCGTAAGGTCGGTTACCGGCCTGTTATTTCCGCACGTTCAGGAGAAACAGAAGATACGACTTTGGTCCATCTATGCTTAGCGACCAATTCTGGTCAGATTAAAATAGGTTCAATGGCCAGAAGTGAGCGTTTGATAAAATACAATGAGCTGTTGAGAATCGAAGAAATTCTTGGCAACAAGGCCAGCTTCGCCAATCCATTCAAGTAAGAATCTACCAAAACCTTTTGAGATTTTAAAACTGCCTATTCGTAATTTACTATTCGGGTTAAGGTTTAATTGGGAAGTATTGGTTTAACTTATTTTTTAAAAAAGTAACGCTTCTTGTCAGTTGATCCATTCCATCTACTCCATCTCCGATAGTTATCATGCCATCATATCCTACTCATTTTAGTTCCGAATATATTGCATCGTTATCACTTAGCCGTTTACCAATTTCAACATGACTTAATCTCATTGCATATCCTTCGACGGCAATTTCTTCATTTCGCAGATCCTCGAGCGTAACTTTAGTAAGATAACGATCGCTGGCATGTTTTGTTACCACACGTTGTGAAACACATTGAAGGAGTGCAATTGGATCTTTCCCCGCGAGATAGGTATTAGCTGTATCATATTCACACTAAAAAATGGATGATCAATACAATCAGGCAACTTGCAAAAAACTTCAATTTTTTGTGTAAGGTCAGGATATTCCCAAAAAATTTTCTTTATAATACTCCCTCAGCAGGAGCATATATTGCCGGAATACTTTCATATCAATTTTCTGCGAGGCATTAGTCTCATTTTCTTTGAGTAGCCATCCGGGATTAACCTGGTTCAACCGATAACTTCTTCTCTCGAGAGTATGTCACCAGGATTGCGTGTCACAATCGTCAATGCGCGTTTAGAAAAATTATATGCCAGTAAGTCCGGTTTTTCCGCTATACGAATTTATAGAACTGATATTGAGCACGGCCATATGTGCTTTACCAAGGTATGGCAACGCAGCCTCTATTAGAGTGCAACTGTATTTACATCCCGCACTTTACGAAGAAAGTATGTATCAGTGATGTGAATATTTGAAGAGATTATCATTGCAGCGGTTTTTACGTGGAGCATCAAGGCTTCTACAAATTTTCAATGTATTTTCTACAAGACGCTAAGGAGCCCCGGGATTATTAATACGTTCTTTGTACATTTCGCATTGTCTTTTCCAATCTCACAGTATATCTTCCTCTTCATCCAGGCTGCACCTTCAATGATTAATTTCACGTTGCATCTCCAAAATCATCTTTTTGAAGAACTGCTAAAGATGATTTTTTTGTCCCCATTTTGCAGGCTTCCAACAACACTCTTATGCTGATGGTTGATATTCCTATCGATTTCAATGATTCTCTTCTATTCTTAATGTCAAATATTTCTTTTCAGTTTTTGATCCAGAATATATTCTGATGTTCGCATTGATAAAGCAAGAATTGTCCATGTGGGATTTTTATCTCCCTGTTGTACGAAAGGAGCACCATCAGTCACAAACAAATTTTTACAATCATGCGCCTGGCTCCATTTATTCAAGGCTGATGTTTTGGGATCATCTCCCATTCTTACTGTACCTACTTCATGGATAACAATTCCTGGCGTCATCAGTCCGTAGTTATCTTCCTTTCCTTTTGCTCTGGAAGTAACGAATGCACCCATAGCATGCATGATGGATTCAAAAGTATCCTGCATATGTTTGGCTTGTTTTATTTCAGCATCGCTCCATTTATAATGGAAACGTAGTACGGGAATACCAAATTTATCTACTACGTTCGGGTCTATCTCACAATAATTATCTTCTAAGGCAATCGCCACACCCCGACCACCCATACTTATCCCTGTGCCAAAAAAACGACGATAATCATCTTTTAATGATTTACCAAATCCACCGGCATCTTTCATCTTTCCATCCCGGCCCGGAATCATTCCATTCGCTCGCGGAACGTCTGCGCCAAAACCATAAGAAGGCATGGGCATGCCACCACCGTACTCGATATGATAACCACGCGGGAAATCTAATTTTTTATTGTCTAGTAGCCAGGGGGAGAGGATTTGGGCACTGCCAACCCCGTCTTCGTTATATCTCTTTCTATCCATTAACTGAGGAAGAAAGCCCGACATGGCAGACGCTGTAGAATCATGTAAATATTTTCCAACAATACCGCTGCTATTCGCCAGGCCATTCGGATGGGTAGCTGATTTTGAATTAAGTAAAATTCTTGCGGATGCACATGCACTGGCAGCCAAAATAACGGTGTCGCCATTTACCTGGTATTCCATTAAATCGTCTTTGCTGATATAGGAAACCCCTTTTGCCAAACCATCTTTACCCACAACTACTTCGCGAACCATCGCATTAGTAATTACTTTGAGATTGCCGGTTTTAATTGCCGGTATTACCAGGCAGGATGAAGAAGAAAAGTCTGCATATGCTTTACAACTCCTCCTGCACTGACCGCAAAAAAAGCAGGAACCTCTTTCATTATTGCCAGACAAAGGTTCGGTAAGAACAGAGCCTCGCCCCGGAATCACTTTCACGCCGGCCTTTTTTGCACCTTCCATTACGAACAATTCATTGAGCCGTGGCTTGGGCGGTGGGAGAAAAATACCATCGGGGTCATTTTCTAATCCTTCAGAAGTTCCATATACTCCAAGTAAACGATCCACCTTATCGTAAAAGGGTCTCATGTCATCATAGCTGATAGGCCAGTCATCTGTTGCACCATCAAAAGTCTTGCCTTTAAAATCATGCGGGCCCATACGAAGTGAGACTCTTCCCCAGTGATTCGTGCGTCCTCCTAACATGTGGGAACGAAACCACGAAAATTCAGTATCGTCTTTTAAAGTATAGGGCTCTCCTTCAATTTGCCATCCGCCATAAGCAGCATCAAAATCACCAAAAGGACGCGTAGTATTACCTCCCCGTCTCGGAGATTGCCAGGGCCACAGAAACTGCGTTGAATCTTTAGATGGATCAAAATAAGGACCTGCCTCGAGCATAAGCACCTTTATACCTGCTTTTGCCAATACATATCCTGCCATGCCTCCGCCTGCACCGGAACCGACAATAATTACATCATATTTTTCTGTTGATTTTTTAATTTGTAAAACACCCATATTTAAAATATTTCAAAATTGGTCAAATGGTGTATTGAATGTAATCACTTTTTCAAAAATGTAATCGCTTCTACAAATATAGGCTAATTGATTTTGGATGTGCCAGTGGTGCATCCCAGATTCATCCTGCTCTGGGGGCCTGTGAAGCATGATGGTTCTTTATTATTAATTACAATTTTATGCACAGCCAAATTGAAAAAACCAGTTACATCTGGTATTCTATCCTGATTCGATTGTTCACACACAATATCGAAGCCGAATAGGAAAATTTGTGGTTCTATCTAAAACTATATCCGAATTTTTGAAAGTAATATCTTATTTTGCAACTAGCTTGTAAGTGTACTCTTTAAAACTGCATACTTGCATAAATTATTCCCTTTAGTAAATGTTTTTAAATATATTTTAGAATGAAATATCTAGTTCTTTCTTTAGCTATACTTGCATCGGTAACTTGTTGTAAAAGCCAAACCTCATCATCACAACCATATCCAGAGACCAAGTTAGGATGGAAATTAAGTAGCGTATCTTATAATTGGAAGATGTTTACGTTTATCGAATCACTTGACAAACTTGATAGCTGTGGTTTAAAATACATAGAAGGATGGGCCGGTCATGTTATTGGAGAAGGAATGGAAGGAAAGCTTGATTATCATATGGATAAGGCTACCAGAGAAATAATACTTCAAAAACTAAAAAGCAAAAATATTAAAATGCTAACTTATGGAGTGGTTACTCCAAAAAGCGAAAGTGACTGGCGGCAGTTATTTGAGTTTGGGAAGGCAATGGGCATAGAACTCTTTGACTCAGAGCCCGAAGAAAAATTTCTTCCGCTCATTTCAAAACTTTGTGAGGAATATCAAATTGATGTAGCCATACACAATCATACTAATCCTTCTCCATACTGGAATCCGGATATTTTGCTTAATACCATTAAAGGGCAAAGCAAACGCATAGGATCTTGTGCTGACATAGCACATTGGGTCGAGTCTGGCCTGGACCCAATAGAATGTTTGAAAAAATTAAAAGGCCGTATTTTGCACACTCATATGGCAGACCTGAATGAAAAAAATAGTCCAAAGGCTCAAAGTGTCCCATGGGGGACAGGTGTATTAAATATGGTTGGAATTTTCGAGGAATTAAAAAGACAAAATTATAAAGGATTCATTGATATTGAATATGAAAATAACTGGTATAATAATGTACCGGATATAATAGCAAGTATAGCCTATTTCAGAGATCTCGTACCCCATATATTATCCAAAAATTAATGTTATTGTGAATGCTTATTGTAGCACATAATCATTTCAGGCACTTCGTAAAACAGATTTTGTTAGGGCATGCAAATCAGGCTGCCAGGTATAATGTCCTGGATGAGATCAATGCCGCCTTGTCTGGATAATAATGCTTAGATGATATTAACTTTCAAATTGAATCAGATTTTGTTCGTATAATTATTCCAGGAATATGCCTGAATTATCTACCCATTATTTGACCGTTTACAACCTTTTAATAATTTAAAGGTGTGACTAGTTTTTGTAAATTTTATACCCATGAAATTAGGAATCGGGCTTTACAGCCACATGCTCAACAACGACTATTATGATTTTGCAAGGCAATGCGGTTGTACGCATGTTGTCGTACATCTGGTTGATTATATCTATCGGGGAAATCAGGAGAATAAAAATAATCAGCCAATAGGTAATTCATCAGGTTGGGGAGTTGCAGGAAATTCTGATAAGTTGTGGAAATTGGATCAACTCATAAAACTTAAAAGTGAGATAAATGACGCAGGCCTTATTTTGGAGGCAATAGAAAATTTTGATCCTTCTCATTGGTATGATGTTTTATTAGACGGTCCAAAAAAACATGAACAAATTGATTTTTTAAAACAGGTCATCCAGAATGTTGGCAAAGCCGGAATTCCTGTTATTGGATATAATTTTAGTTTGGCCGGAGTTTGCAGTAGAATAACAGGGAAATTTGCTAGAGGCGGTGCAGTATCTGTAGGAATGGATGGGGTTGATAAATCACCTGTCCCCAACGGTATGGTATGGAATATGATTTACGACAGAAATGCACCAGCGGGGTATTTGCCAGATATTTCTTCTAAACAGCTTTGGGAAAGATTATCCTTTTTCCTTAATGAATTGCTACCTGTCGCTGAGAAAGCTGGCGTAAAATTAGCCGCACATCCTGACGATCCCCCGATGCCAACTGTAAGAGGCACACCGCGATTGGTATATGAACCACAACTCTATCGAAAGTTGCTGGATATTAAACATAGTGCTAGTAATACACTCGAATTTTGCCTGGGGTCAATTGCCGAAATGAAAGTTGGAAATGTTTATGAAGCAACTGAAGAATATGCAAATGATATTGCCTATATCCACTTCAGGAATGTGCGCGGGAAAGTGCCACATTACAAAGAAGTATTTATAGATGAAGGCGATATTGATATGATAAGGATATTAAAGATTCTGAAAGAAAAAAATTTTAATGGTGTATTAATTCCGGATCATACGCCACAAATGACCTGTGATGCTCCATGGCATTCGGGAATGGCTTATGCACTGGGTTATATGAAAGCAGCCTTGAAGAAATAGGCTGATTGATTTAGGAAAAAATTGTAAATCTAAAACAAACTGAAAGGGTTTTTGCATTGTATTGTATCGAGATATAGGAAGCCTGGATGAAGGATCAACAGGAAGCGAGAAACAGAAAACAAGACATACCTCCAATTCAAAATGATGACCTCGATGGCAATAAAGTGATTTTGACGCCGGATAGAAAAGTTGCAATTGTTGAAGAAAACAGGGAGCAAAAAGACGAAACAATTGGAAATTATTGATGGATGCTACCGTGGCTCCTCAGAATATTACTTTCCACGTCGATCCGATGTCTCGGATTAAAATTGCTGAATACTGCCCGCAAAAAAAGAGTGAGGAATTGATAGATATTCTATACGACTCTTTGCTGTATGGCAATAAAAAGGTGAGGACTTAAGGCCAGGCAGTCCGGAAATGTTTTTTAAATTCCACTAAAAAGAAAGACAGCCAAAGAAATTTATAAAGCCAATTATAAAGCCAAGGGAAAGCAATTGAGATTATTAAAAATGGACATTGCTTAAGAAAGGATCACGCACATCTTCATTTAAGTTATCCGCCGAAGGTGCGTACGAGCGAGATGTTGAGTCGTTTGAAAGTTCGGAGTGCCAAGGTATTATTGATTGAGTATTCTGAAATAAAGAAGCGATATTTGGGTGGTCAATTATGGGAGATAGGTTACTGACCCTAAAGCACAGGAAATATTACAGATGAAAAAATTCTCGACTACCTGAATCATCATAACGATGGTACCAATAATCATGAGGATGTTATTCCTGGAACAATTTGAATGAGCTTCAGTTTAAGGTTTTAATAAGCTTCAGCCTACGTTCAAATGACTTTAGTCACGGCTTTCAATTTATGGGTTTCTAACCCATAGTATTTCGGTCTTGCTGTATTACTTCGTTATCGAAATACTTCTTCACAGTTTTAAAATTTCATTTGCAAAAATAGATGACCTCTTTAGAAAATTCTCTGTTGTCCACTATAGAAATAAAAAAATGTAGTGTAAATAAAAAAACCACCAACGGTTAATATTTCGTAAGTGGCTGATTATCAAGTGACCCCGTCAGGATTCAAACCTGAAACCTTTTGATTCGTAGTCAAATGCTCTATTCAATTGAGCTACGGGGCCGGTAAAATTTACTATTCTTCCTCTCCTCTTAAAAGTACACCTATATTATTTGACATGCCTATTCTCCGGATAACTATCGGGATAAACCTCAAGACCTGAAATGCCTTCTCTGATTTTAAGAGGCGCAAAAATAATAAATAATTGCTTCACCCCAGTTTTCTCACATAGCCTATATTAGGAAAATTTTTTACATTATTAAATACTTAGGCGAGATTATACTGCAACCTATCTAGCTTAACGAGGCGGTTCAATAAAATAGTTTAAACTGAGAGACCTTAATTATGACTCCCGGTTACAGTGCCATAAACGATTACATCGTTAAAATCATTGTCGCATTGAGAGCTGGTTCTGTCTGTATCTTCAAAACCAATCAAAATTTTACCGTCAGGAATATATTTGATCAAAACAGCATGCTTCTTAAGCTTAGGGTCCACTTCAGGGTTTAGAGCATCATTCGAACAAAAATGGACCGCCCTATTGTTGAGCTCCTGGGTGGTACTGTTCCAGGCATTTTCCATTAAGACAAAACCGATAGAAGTGCCCGCTTCAAACTTTCCTATTTTTACTTTATCCCCTGCTAGCAAAGGTGTCTTATAACCCGCGCTTGGGAAAACATAAGTGATCAGCGAAATATCTTTTGAAGACGTAGGTGGATTATTCGTGGGATAAATATAATAAGCTATTGAATTTCTATTGCCGCCATCCTGGGCAACAAAAGTAATAAATACGTCAGAAGATTTAGTTATTGCAATATCAGCAATTGCCGTATTTGTAAATAACTGAGGGTTAGAAACGGTTAAATTTTTTTCATTTGGAAGAGTCGATTTAATAAATGAAAGAAGCTCAGCAGAAATAGTATCTTTCAAAAGATAATTAGGTTTTCCAGTAAAATCATACCCTATAGTCTCATATTTAGTCGCAGTAAATTTTACAGGCTTAGTTACAGGATCTTTCTTACATCCGCTAAATGCCAGAAATAACAACATAATAAAAGGAGAAAAGTAGAATTTATACTTCATGATGATTTTATTAAGTAAAAATGCAAATAAACGTGAGGATTATGTTAATGTAATTAATTTTGAACCTTATGTTCAAAAATACTGCCAAAGTGTTAAAAATCGATCCTTCATTTATTAGTAAAAAGAAATGGAAGGATATATGATTTATTATTGTTTATGATTTAAAAGTATATATCAAGAAAAAGGCAAGATAGCTTAAATAATTTCAATTTTGACTACTCAAAATTTGGTTTCAGTAGGATCTTTTCCGAATTTAATTAATTTTTGGCAATTAAAAATTTAAAAATGAAAATTTCCTTGTGGTCAGTGGGTAAATCGCATGAACTATATATAGAAGACGGCGTGGCAACGTTCACCAATCGTATTTCGCACTATTATCCTGTAGAATGGAAAATTTTTGCATCGCCTGCATATGGAACATTAAACGAAGATCAAATAAGAAAAGCGGAAGCGGCTCCAATATTAAGTTCTTTGAAAAGCAAGGACGTGCTCATCACGCTGGATGAAAAAGGAAAACAGTGGACATCTATGGAACTCGCAGATTTTATTCAACAAAAAGCCAATGAAAGTTCAAAAAATCTTATTTTTTTAATTGGTGGTGCGTATGGAATTCATGAGAGTGTTGTTAAACAAAGTTTTCTTAAATGGAGTCTTTCGACATTAGTCTTTCCACACCAGTTGGTTCGGTTGATTCTTGCGGAGCAAATTTATCGCGCATGCACCATCATCAGAAATGAAAAATATCATCATTCTTAGTTTTTATGTAGGTTTGACGCTCTTAAAAAAAATAAAATGTCTATTACTCTTATCATAATTATCGTTACGGTTATTGTTTCACTATTCGCTTTTCGCTCACAAAAGCTAATGGACGATCTGATATTTTATCCGGCTGCAATTACTGAAAGCAACCAGTACTACCGTTTTATCAGTTACGGTTTTATACACGCCAACCTTTCACATTTGTTCTTCAATATGTATGCGTTCTATCTTTTCGGAGGAGCCTGCGAAGATTCATTTGTAAATATCTTTGGCAATTATGGAAAGACATTTTATCTGATGATGTACTTTTTATCCCTGGTCGCCTGTGTAATTCCCGACTTTAACAAACATAAATCGAATGTCGGCTATCGGTCTCTTGGGGCTTCCGGTGCAGTATCTGCTGTTGTTTTCGCTTACATTATGTTTCAACCTCTCCAGGGAATCGGCTTATTGTTTATTCCAATTTTTATTCCCGGTTTTTTATTTGGTATCATTTTCCTGGTGGTATCTTATTTTCTCGGAAAAAAAGAAGGTTCCAGGATCAATCATTCAGCTCATATTTGGGGTGCTATTTTTGGAGTTATTTTCGTGGTAATTTTCAGTCATTTTTTTTCAACTTATCCTCTGATTGAAAATTTTATGACAGCAGTAAAGGGCCTTGATTTTCGGCACATATTTACGACTTACTAAATTGGATATATAAGGCACTTTCGGTTTTATTGGTTATCTTAAAGCGATCGTCAACTCGTTTTCCTATAACCCATAGTATTCTTTTATCGCTTTCAATAACCCATATTTTTTCTTTTTCTGTCAATGACATCTTCTGATCAATAAAAAACTTGCTGAGCTTCTTTTTTCCCGGCATACCCAAAGGATAAAAATAATCACCTTGTTTCCATTTACGAAGCATTAATGGAAAAGAAATATTTTTTAAATCGAGCATTGCTATTTCATTGGAGACTAAAGGGGTTCCCTTCAATCCCGGATGTTTTTTAAATTTCAATTCGCCCAATTCAAAATCAACAACACGATTAGAAGTTTCAATATCTTCCTGGTAAATCATAATGGTATTGAATTTTGAATTTTCAACCGGTGCAATAATAAGCCACTTGCGATTTTTAAAAATCCTATGAGTAGCGGATGAAACAAATTTTCCCGTGTCACTATTCAATAAATGAATTACTTCATCAGTTTGATGGGCCGTAAAACCATAGTCCTTTATAATTTCATAAATGACGGTTCTAAGAGGTTTGGATTTCAATAATTTTAAGACAGGAATATGTGTCTCATTCCCTTTTTGTTCCAATAGATTATGCTTATGAAGTTCTATAGATTGCAGATACAGGATCTTTATCTCGTTAAATCTTTCAATATTATTGATAAGATTTTCCTCTGCCTGTGGAAAAACTTTCTGAACTGAGGGAATGAGCTGGTGGCGGAAATAATTACGTGTATATTTATCGGAACTATTGGAAGAATCTTCGACAAACTGCAGATTATTTTCTTTTATAAATGTTACAATTTCTTCTTTTTTGGCAAACAGTAATGGCCTGATAATCGGGCCCTGTTTGGAGAGTATGCCCTGCAAACCTTTTATTCCCGTGCCTTTGAAAAAATTCATCAATAGAGTTTCAACATTGTCATTAGCGTGGTGAGCTGTAAGAAGCTTTCTAAGTCCCGGAGTATGGGTGACGGGTGAAGGAATAATTTCCTGGCTGCTAATCTTAGATAATTGCGCACCATTATCCAATGCCTGGTATCTGACAACTGCTAAAGGATCGCTGACATCCGGCTCCTCTTTCAATAATCTATCAAACCATTTATACCTCAATTCACGAGCAGCAACCTGGATAGAGATTTTATTTCCTTCAGCATACTTTTGAGTATCGAAGTTTTTTACAAAAACTTTGGTGCAATATTTTTCTCCGAGCTTGCGCACAAATTGCTCATCTCTATCACTCTCCTCTCCTCTTAATTTAAAATTGCAATGTGCTATTTCAAAATGTAAACCAGCCTGAAAACATAATTCACACAAGGCTACAGAATCCGCACCACCACTTACTGCAACCAACAGATAATCATTTTTATGAAAAAGATTTTGCTGCTGAATATTTTTTATAAATTCCTGTAATAAAGGCATGTTCCTTTTTTTTATCAATGAAAATCACGTAGTACGGACAGGTCGCGTACGGACAGGTCGCGACCTGTCCCTAAGCCAAATCATCTTCAGTGTCCTCGTATGCGCCCTGTAATTCATTATAAGAATGTGAATCATTAGCAGCCTGGGCTACTTCCATCCCTCTTTTATAAACTCGCATCGCTTTGTGCGGATCACCAATCCTTTCCAGTAGTTTTCCTAAATGGTAGTACGAACCAAGATAAGTTGGCTCTCTTTTCAATATTTCGTTGAACAGCTTTTTGGCTTCATCATCATTGCCAACCTTGATATATTCCAGTGCCAACGCATGTTGCAGAAAGCTATCTTTCTGTGCTGTTTTCATATATTCTTTCAACTTGTTAATCCTATCCATCAAAATACTTTTTTACTTTTTTAATCCTTAGTATCTTCGCATCTCCAAAAAATAGAGAACATGAAGATATTGGTTTGCATCAGCAAAACGCCCGATACTACGGCAAAAATAGCCTTCACTGATAACAATACGAAATTTGAAGAAGTGGGTGTTCAGTTCATCATAAATCCTTATGATGAATGGTACGCTCTGGTGAGAGCGATTGAATTGAAAGAGGCGGATCCATCAACAGTATTGCATTTGATCAATGTGGGTGGTGCGGATAATGATTCCATTATCCGCAAGGCCCTGGCTCTTGGCGGAGACGAAGCCATACGGGTAAACAGTAGTAGCCACGATGACTTTTTTATCGCTTCACAAATAGCTGATGTCGCCAGACAGAATAATTACGATTTGATTTTTACAGGAAAAGAAACAATAGATTATAACGGGTCTTCTATTGGTGGCATGATAGCCGAATTATTACATCTTCCGTTTATTTCTTTGGCAACAAAATTTTCATTGGAGGGAGATGTAGCAACTATTGAACGTGAAATTGAAGGAGGTGACGAAATGGATGAAGTAAATCTGCCGCTTGTTGTTAGTTGTCAAAAAGGAATGGCAGAGCAAAGAATTCCAAACATGAGAGGCATAATGGGAGCAAGAACAAAGCCTTTAAAGGTTGTTGAACCTGTGCAGGCCGCTACTTTTACTGAAGTATTGTCATTTGAATTGCCACCGGCAAAAGCTGGTGTTAAATTAGTTCCTGCAGATCAACCGGAAGAATTGGTAAGATTACTGCATGAAGAAGCAAAAGTGATATAAACCCGTATCTCCCGAAAAGGAAATAAAGGAGAATACCGTAGTATATTAATTCGTAGTTTTTTAATTGCTAATTTTTAATTTTCAAAATGAGTGTATTAATATTTTTAGACCAGGGAGATGGCTCTATAAAGAAGAATTCTTTTGAAGCCGCATGTTATGGCGCAAAGTTGGCGGAGGCTTTAAATACTACTGCCGAAGGGATTGTATTGGGGACGGTAAATGATGATCTTTCTGCTTTGGGAAAATATGGCTTGAAAAAAATTCATACAGTGAATAATGAAACGCTGAATAATTTTGAAGACGAGATATTTACTCGGCTAATTGCTGAGGCGGCAAAAAACATAGACGCTAAAGTGATCATTTTTTCCAATAATTTTAACGGAAAGGCAATTGCCCCAAGATTATCAGTACGATTAAACGCCGGATTAGTATCCGGTGCTGTGGAGATGCCTGATATCTCCAATGGCTTTGTTGTCAAAAAAAGTGTATTCAGCGGAAAAGCATTTGCAAATATTTCTATCAAAACAGATATTAAAATTATTTCTTTAAATGCTAATGCCTATAAAATAACTGAAAGTGAAGGAAGTGCTGAAGTTGCTGAGTTGAATGTAGAATTTGCCGGAGCCAAAGTGAAAGTCAAATCGATCAATAAAGTGGTGGGAGAAATTCCATTATCGGAAGCTGAGATTGTAGTAAGTGGCGGCCGGGGATTGAAAGGGCCGGAGAACTGGGCAATCATAACTGATCTTGCGAAAGCACTGGGCGCTGCAACAGCATGCAGCCGGCCTGTAAGCGATAGCGACTGGAGGCCGCATCATGAACATGTAGGACAGACAGGGCTTACTATTGCGCCGAATTTATATTTTGCTGTCGGCATTTCCGGAGCTATTCAGCACCTGGCTGGTGTGAACAGGAGCAAGATTATCGTTGTGATTAATAAAGATCCCGAAGCTCCGTTTTTTAAAGCAGCCAACTATGGAATTGTTGGAGACGCTTTTGAAGTGGTTCCAAAAATTACCGAAGCAGTAAAAAAGCTTAAAGGTATTTGATTGCAATATTTATTTCATTTTTGTTAAAAAAAGGATCATTTAAAAATACTTTTATCTTAAATTTATTGTTCACTAAATATTCCGTGGTTGAGCGGATTGAGTTTATATGAAGAAAATAGAATTGGAAATTGTAGCGCTTTCTCATAGTATTACTCAAACGCATTCTTATGCGGTTGTTTTGGGTGAGGTTAATGGACTAAGAAGATTGCCGATTGTCATAGGCGGATTCGAAGCTCAGGCAATTGCTGTTGCTCTTGAACGAATGCAGCCTAGTCGCCCACTCACTCACGACTTGATGAAAAATTTCATGATGGCATTTAATATAGATCTACACGAAATAATTATTAATGATTTGCAGGAAGGAATTTTTTATTCTAAGTTAATTTGCTCATCTGATAAGGACACCGTAGAAATTGATTCGCGCACTTCAGATGCTGTAGCGCTGGCAGTTAGATTCGGATGTTCCATTTATACCTATGATAATATTCTGGAAAGTGCCGGAATATTAATGGACGAAGATGATAAAAAGAAGAAAGTAGTAGTGTCGCACCATGATGAAGGAACCGATGATCTCAAAACCATGTCTGTTTTGGAATTGGAAACTTTGCTGAACGAAGTTTTAGAACATGAAGACTATATTAAAGCTGCTTCTATAAGAGATGAGATCAACAGAAGAAAAGGAAGTCTTTAGAACGTTTTTAATCCCAAAAGAGAAATAAGTTATTGATTAAGAAATCACTATAGCTAGTTACTCATTCGAATTACTTATTACTTTGCTTATTTCCTCATGATCACTTTTCCAAATTGCAAAATTAATCTTGGGCTAAATGTTGTTAGAAAAAGAGAAGACGGCTTTCATGATATTGAAACAGCTTTTCTCCCGGTTCCGTTTTATGATGTATTGGAAATTGTCTCATCCTCAGAAGAAACAACTGAAATTATTACAACAGGCTTGACAATAATTACAGATGATGAGAACATCTGCCTAAAGGCATTCAGGTTATTAAAAAACGATTTCCCTTCCTTGCCTGAAATAAAAATACATCTTCACAAAAGTATTCCAATAGGCGCCGGTTTGGGTGGTGGTTCTTCAGATGCGGCATCCATGTTATTACTTTTGAATAAAAAATTTAATCTTCAAATTGAAAGAAAGAAGCTGCTCAGTTACTCTTTACAATTGGGCAGTGACTGCCCATTTTTTATAATAAATAAACCATGCTATGCCAGGGGCCGCGGTGAAATATTACAACAAATCAATCTTTCTCTTTCAGACTATAAAATGGTCCTGATAAATCCTGGAATACATATTAATACCAGCGAACTATTTCAGCTTATCAAGATAAACACTCAGACAAAGCCTATTAACGAGATCATCCAACAGCCAGTTTCTGCCTGGAAAGGAGAATTGGTTAATGATTTTGAAAAAATTGTTTTTCTACGTTATCCTGTTATAAAAAAAATTAAAGAAAATTTATACAAACACAAAGCTTTGTATGCGGCTATGACAGGCACAGGGAGTACTGTATTTGGAATTTTCAATAAAACAGACGAGATTAATCTTTTTTTGGAAGAGGAATATTTTCATAGATGGTTTGATTTATCTTAATAGTAATTATTAAAAGATTGCCTAAGACTATTATATTATCTCTGTTATATGGTTTTATTATAAATTTACCTACCTACGCAGGCATTGACAAAGACTCAATTCCTGTGTTTAATTCTGATTCTTTGAATCGAGTGTATGGGAAGAACAAACAACTTTTAAATAAATATGAATTGCTCTCCTTAATCGCACTATCCTATTTCCCCGAATTAATACATGAGCATATCAGATTTAAGTTGTCCGGAATCAACAGTACCGCAAAGGCTACGGTAAGTTTAATTTCTGTTTTCAAAAAATAAATAAACAATACATCATTTTCATAAACGACAAAATGCGTAAAACGGGAATGCTTTTAAAGCAGGCCCCATTCGATGCACAAGTAGCAGCAATCGCGCACGAGCTGGGCATGTGATTGACTTTAAAAGCCGAAGCTTTTTTGGTATGGCGTGGTGGGGAGCAAATTATTTATTTACAAAACATATTTCCAAAATTGAAAGAGATACAGATAAAATAGAGATAAAATATGGTTTAGGCTGGCCACTGTTTAGTTGGGCAGATTTTGTCTTAAATCATTCTACATCAAACAAACATTATCTGAAGATGAAACAAAACAGATACCGGCTGCCTAATGAAATTAAATAATATATTAATATGCTGGGTGATAGTAATCCTTAGTTACTACGTCTGTAAAAAAATACAAAAATACAAAGTCATTTAAATAACCCGAATTTTTTATCTTTGTTGAATAATTAAAAGCATGGTCAGTACTTATCCTATTCAATCTCTCCTCGAAAAAAATCTTGATTTCTTAGATCATACGATCTGACCATATTGCCATATAAACCTTAGTTGCACATTACTTTTCTTTCAATATTATGTCTGTACATACCATCACCTCTCCCTCCGAATATTTGATAGATCTTGAAGATCAATATGGAGCACATAATTACCACCCACTTCCTGTAGTTCTTAAAGAGGGAAAAGGCGTTTTTGTTTATGATGTAAAAGGCATAAGATATTATGATTTTTTAAGTGCTTATTCGGCAGTTAACCAGGGGCATTGTCACCCCAAGATCATTCAATCTTTAATAGAACAGGCGCAAAAATTGACTCTCACGAGCAGAGCTTTTCATAGCGAAGAACTTTCTCTTTTTTCGAAATTCATAACCGGATATTTTGGATATGAAAAGGTATTACCCATGAATACAGGCGCTGAAGCTGTCGAAACAGCTTTGAAAATATGCAGGCACTGGGCATACCGGGTGAAGAAAGTTGAAAAAAATAAAGCAAAAATTATTGTATGCAGCGGTAACTTCCATGGAAGAACTTTGGGTATCATCTCTTTCAGCACCAATCCCGATTCAAAAGACGATTTTGGACCTTTTATTCCTGGCTTTGAAGTAATTCCTTATAATGATCTTGATGCACTTGAAGAAGCGTTGAAAGATAAGAATGTTGCGGGATTTTTAGTGGAACCGATACAGGGTGAGGCTGGAGTAAATGTACCCGATAAAGGTTACCTGTCGAAAGCAAGCCGATTTTGTGCGGATGCGGATGTATTATTCATAGCTGATGAGATACAGACAGGTCTTTGCAGAACAGGTAAATTACTTTGTTGTGATCATGAAAATGTAAGACCGGACATTTTAATTTTAGGAAAAGCACTAAGTGGTGGTGTAATGCCGGTAAGTGCGGTATTAGCTGACGATGAAATCATGATGACTATAAAACCAGGCGAGCATGGCAGCACTTATGGTGGAAATCCATTAGCATGTAAAATTGCCGTAACTGCATTAAAAGTATTAAAAGAAGAAAATATGGCCGAAAACGCTGAAAAGCTTGGGAGGCTTTTTAGAGAAGAAATGACGAAACTTCATTCACCTCATATTTCTATAATCCGGGGTAAAGGATTATTGAATGCAATTATAATCGACCATACAGATGCAAATGCGGCCTGGAACTTATGTCTTATATTGAAAGACAACGGATTGCTCGCGAAGCAAACTCATGGAGATATTATTCGTTTTGCACCTCCTTTAATCATCAACAGGGATCAAATGTTGGATAGTATAGAAATAATTCGTAAAAGTCTGAAATTCTTAGATTAGTTTGGAGAAGGTTCAATTGCGATTGTTCTCCCTCTATCACGCCTCATCTCCAAATTCAAATACCAAAGGCAGAAGATCAGCAGCGTTATCTATAACCTGAACTTGCCCCTCCTGGCCACTTAATAATAAACGGATTGGATTGCCTGTCCGGTGCTGAAACTCTACAAAAGACTGGCGGCAGATACCACAAGGGCTTATCGGAACTTTACTCTCCCCTATCATATTATGATAAGCGATGGCAACTGTTTCAATCCCAACTCCCGGGAATAATGAGGAAGCCGTTGACAATAATGTTCTTTCAGCGCAAATTCCCGCCGGATAAGAAGCGTTTTCCTGATTTGTGCCGCTTACTGTTTGCCCGTTTAGTAATCTGGCAAAAGCTCCTACCTTGAAATGAGAATATGGAGCGTAAGCAAATTTAGTGACATTACGAGCTTCACTTAGGAGTTGCGCATCTTCCTTGTTCAACTCGTTACTTGAATCATATATCTTAATGCTAAATTGAAAATTTTCTCTGGTCATCCTTCTATTTTTACAAATGCATTCGATTTAAAATCAGAATCTTATTTCAGATATCCGAAAGCAAATTAGCTTTTTATACTCAATCAACATGTTTATAAATAAAAAAACCGCATAGAAATGCGGTTTTTTGTTAAGAACCAATCAGGTTCTGTAACCCCCAAAGAAAACAAGTTTAATATTTTTTACGCCTAGTACTTTTTTTTAAGCGAGCTATTATTTCAACAAACCCACAATACCTTCATTATATATATGTTTTAAACGATAGTAATTGTATTATTCTTTTTATGGTATAATCAAAACCATTGTCGCAATTTCATTCTGCTTTTGCAGGAACGGTTCCCAAAACATAACCTACAAATTTAAAATTTTTGCCATCACTACTTTTTTCTACTTCAAAATAATTCATTTGTCACATCCTATCAGTAGGCTAGTTGATAGTATCTTTATGTGCATTTATAATCACCTTGAAATCAGTTATAAAAATGCCAGTATGATGTGCGATCTGTGTTTTAGCCAGAATTGATGAAGTAATAAAAAAAATCAATATTGCTGTTTTGAATTCTACATCTAATCTCATTGTATATTTTTAAACTGAAAGTGTACAATGGCTATTAGAAATTAGGCGTTCAAAAAAATTGGAATCTGAAAATTATACCAAAATCAATCTTAAAAAATACTCTCAATTGAATCTAAAAACCGGATATTAGTTCATAACGACTGCCTGTGCAAAAGTCACCAGTAATACCTTGAAAGAAAATGTTTTGGAAAAAACTATCGAAAAGAAGAAAAATATAATAATATTTCTTTAGGAAGTAATTTTTTATCCATTCCCTTGTGTTTTGAGATTACAATTAATACTTAATTTTTCAGGGAAAGGCGGATTAGCAGTAATTTTAAAAGCATACAATTAATCGCTTTCAGAATTACGATGCAAACATAGAGCGCATTTCCTGAATTTGCAAGACCGTAAAATTACGTTTAAATTTCCATTTATATAAAATCATGTATTTAGCATTTTTATGAATTTTCATATCGTTAAATGTCCATTACATTAAAAACATAGCAATATTGTTTGAAAAAATTTAGATAAATTTAAATTACTCATTTATCATTCTTCATTTTGCCTGCGCACAATAGTGAAATTTCACACTAATGATGAGTTAATATATGCACTTCATAGGTCTAAAATTTGTCAAGTTCTCATTGGAAATCCATGGCTATAAGTGTGACCATTAGACTGTAAAGATTAAGACCATCTGCATGCTATAGATCTGGTGATTGCCTAGAAGAAGACCTGGTTCGCAATAACTAAGATGATGTTAGGCTCATAAATATACTTTATTTTTTATTTAATAATTAATGCTGAATAGTTGTCTTTTTGACAACAAGGTCAGTACTTATATTAAATTGCATTTAATAATGATGTATTATATAATTAATGACGAAGCATCTATATATTTATCAAGAAGGTGACATTAATACATTTAGCTTTAAACAGTAATCAAATTTTTCAGTAAAACTTTTATAAAAATAAGTCAAAGAATCACCCATATATATACCACATTTTTAATTTCAGAATAATATTACTATTAATATCTAATTAAGTATGCTAACCATCTTATAATGAAATGATTATAACTAATTATTTTGAAATCTGTTTAATTTGCTATAACAATACCCTAATCAATAGACATCAAAATTTAAATAGTAATATTTGAATATTAATATACCAATAAGCTACATCAAACACTTATAACTATATAATTACATAATATTCTACATGCTACGTTTGTTATCAATACAAATTTTCTGTTTTTCAAACAATTACTAATTTGATTAGTATTATTAAATCAACATATACAACACATTATTTACATTCTCCCACCCACCATTTTTAAACATTTTCACGCCTGATGCCAAAATGTCGGAATGCTATCCCACCCACACAGCCTAAAAATCCTTCATCCATTTTTATCAAATTTTTATAAAAGATATTAATATATACGAAATTTAAAAACTGTACTGTTTCACCCCTGAATGCAAAAAATATAAAAAAGTCATGACAAAACTTTCGGTTTAAAAAAGGTTGTGACGAAGAAAATAGAATCGTATTGTTGGAATGGCGCGCCTTTTTTTTCTTATTGTATTGTGGTTTAATCATAAATCTGAAAACGCTAATACTTACCGTCATAAGTAAAGTCTTGGCGGTAAATTTTACAGTTACCGGTGGTGACTATTTTTGAAGGTTTGAAAATTCCTTTCTCTTTTTGGATTGGATCTACTTTGTAAACATTACACATAAAAGGACAATTAGCAATTTTACCACTTAGCCATGATTTGGGCATTATCAATAACAGAATGGTCTGTTTTGTACCGGATTCGGTTTATTACGGATGCACGTTTAACCGTTATAGATGAAAGTGGCTTTAAAGATGTAGATATCAAAAACGTGAAGAAGAAGCTATAGAAATTACCGATCAATATGCAGGATGTTTGAAAAAGTTACTTTAGCTTGTGGAAAGTAATATTTAGTCTCACGTCTGACGATTATTTTTAGGAAATTTGAAAAAATGAAAAAAGCAACAATATTATATCTGATTATATTATCGACATTTTTATCATGCTCCTCCCCAAAGGCTCTGGTTTACCAAACCTATCATAATTTTAATATTGAACAACTAGGTTTTACAAATTCTTCAATAAGCCTGGACCTGGAATATTATAATCCCAATAATTTCGGGATGCAGTTAAAAAACACTGATCTCGACATTTTTGTAAATGGAAATCTTCTTGGCCATAGTTATACAGATTCTCTTATCCGCATTCCAAAAAGAGACACGTTTAGTATTCCGGTAAAATTTAAGGTAGATATGCAAAACATATTTAAGAATGCTTTGAATACATTAATAGGGAAAGAAGTCTTAATTAAACTTTCAGGAAAAGTAATGGTAGGAAAGGCTAACGTATTTATGAGTTTGCCTGTAGAGTACGAATCAAAGCAAACTTTTTCGTTGTTCTAAGGTATTTTAAGATTTTGATACCAGATTTAAAGAAGGTAACAAATTAAGATTTTTTGGTAGAATCAACAGGGACCACCTGACGACATGGTGGTGCTAATCTTTTAAAAGCATCCGGTTCTGCTGTAACATCATCTGCATCGTAACCCATATTTGCCAAAGCAGTCTTGATATTTTCTATGTTAGTTCTATCGGTGTACCATGTTACGGTAACAGTATGTCGTCTGTAATCTGCTTTTACAGACGATACTCCATATTGGTGTACAAGAAAATTATCAATTTGAGTCTTACATGCTTCAGCCTGCACACCCGGCGTTTTAATAACCGCCTTTTGAATGGCTTTTTGCTGAGAAAATGAAGCATTAGAAAATGCTAATAAAGCAAAAATCGAGAAAATAAATGCTTTCATAGTGAGGTGTTTTTTTCAAATTTAAGACAATCCATTCCAATGTCCGGGATCTTCCCGCCAGTTTAACAACGTCTTTTGATCGCCTTCTGAAATAGCTTTTTTTTCAATCGCCAGGTCTATCAGTGAGTCATAATCAGTCAGAGATTCTAGAGTGAGGTTATATTTTTCAAAAGCTTTTTTTGCTTCTTCAAATCCATAAGTAAAAATAGAAACCATCCCTTCAACCTCCAATCCCGCATTTTTTAAGACATCTACCACCTGTAGACTACTTTTTCCGGTGGAGATTAAATCTTCGACTACTACTACCCTTCTGCCCGCTTCGTAATATCCTTCAATCTGATTTCCTAGTCCGTGCTCTTTGGGCTTTGGCCGAACATATATGTAGGGAAGTTTTAATTGGTCTGCAGCCATAGCTCCCCAGGGAATTCCGGCAGTAGCTACTCCGACTATCATTTCCGCTTTTTCAAAAGACTGAAAAATAACATTGCACATCTCAGATTTTATAAAATCCCTGATAAAAGGGAATGACAGACTTTTTCTGTTGTCGCAATAAATTGGACTTTTCCATCCGCTTGCCCAGGTAAAGGGTTGATGGATACTCAATTTTATTGCATTAATTTGTAGCAGTTTTTCAGCAATTGCTTTTTTATCAGTCATAATGCGAAGATAATAAACACGAATGAGCCACCTTATAATTTACTTTGAAGACAAACCTGTTTTCTTATGTGATGAAATTACAACGGAGATCCAGGAATACAAGCATCATCCTGATGCCGTGTATATTGATGAACTTTCCACTGCCGCCATTAGCTCTTTATTACATGAGATTAATAAACCCAGGTTTCATGCGGGAATCATCTTTAACAGCGATTTTTTGAAACTAAAAAAAGAATTTTTTAAGCATTTTGATTTAATAAAGGCGGCTGGAGGATTGGTTACAAATGCTGATAGAAAAATATTATTGATTTTCAGACGAGAGAAATGGGACTTACCCAAAGGAAAATTAGACGATGGTGAAACTATTCCTGAATGCGCTAAAAGAGAAGTTCAGGAAGAAACCGGATTACAGCAGTTAGAAGTCGGCAAACCGATACAAATCACCTATCATACTTACGAACAGTTTGGAAAGCATATTTTAAAGGAAAGCCATTGGTACGCCATGAAGGCCACAGGAAGTGAAAAATTAGTTCCCCAGATTGAAGAAGATATCACCCAAATTGTTTGGGCAAAGAAGGAAGATCTTAATAAATATTATAGTAAAACTTTCCCTACTATTATTGAAGTTTTGAAACATGCTTAAAAAAGCATTCAGTTTATGTTAGCAAACAGGTAGCCTTAAATAACCGCAATACACCAACTGCAAATAATAGGTTTAGCTAATTCACAGGCGACTAAATTAATCCGCCAAAAACTTCTTTTATTCAGTAAATTTTAATAGTGTTCAAAATTTAAAAACCTTAACGAAGTCATGAAAATGTTATCTAGACTTAAAGCGACACTCCCGGTTTCACTCATATAGCACGGTTTTGTTCTTCATAATTGTGCTGAAAAAACTAGTAAACATGGACGTTGTCAAAAGACTTTACTCTAAATTTTGAACTTACTGTAGACTTTTACTTCCCCGCCATTCCTTTGAACAATCCCGCCAATACAGTAAAAGCATTTTTAACCACATTTTCATTTTCTACGGGTACGTGCAAATAAGTTTGACCGGTAGCTTCATCTTTTTTAGTTATGGATTGCAATAAGTTTTCGGTTGCTTTAGCATCTGATAATACATTACCCAATTGCGTAAAGAAAGAGGAAGCTGTTTGTATTAGTTGTTGCTCAGGCTGGGTACTAAACAACTCAAGCTGCTTAAACGCTTTCGCAGGAACGACATGTTTTACATCGTCATCTTCATAAGTAGCTGGAACCTCTTTCTCGTTAGCGTCCACAGATTTTTCTAAAGAGGCTGCATCTTCATTCTCGCTGTCAACATGTGACGTGGTAATGGTTTCATCTTCAAACAAATTTTCAATATCTTTCATAAAGACATTGAACTTGCTGTCGCCTACAAAAATATTTGATTCACCACTGTCTAAAATTCCTTCTGCCAGTGCTCTCTTAAATTTCAGCTTTCCAAGCATTCCGTGTTCAATAGTATTTCGGGCTACAAAATTGATGATGCTTACATTTTTCTTTTGACCCTGTCGGTAGATGCGAGCAATACGTTGTTCCAGCACAGCGGGGTTCCAGGGCAGATCCATGTTAAATAATATGGAACCAGCCTGTAAGTTAAGCCCTACACCACCTGCATCGGTTGAAAGAAAGATCCTGCAATTGCCATCATTATTAAATCGGTCGAATAAATCTTTTCGTTTGTGGCTTGGCACTTTTCCGTTCAAATTGGCATATCCTATTTTTTGTTCGTCCAATTGATGAGCTATAAGCCTCGTAAATCTTTCCCACTGACTAAAAATTACTATTTTTTCTTCGCCTGTTGCAATCACTTCTTCCAGAATATTAAAAAGCTCATCAAGCTTGGTTTGGTGATTGGTTTCCTGATCTATAATGTAAGTACTGTTACAAACCATTCGCATCATGTTGAGTGAAATCAACAATCTTTGCCTGTCTTCCTCTTTTAGAAAGCCCATCTTTTTCCATCGATTAACGATCCTACATACTATTTCATAATAATCATCATGGACTGCTCTTTGTTCATCGGTAATACTGACGAATAAATTTTTATCGGTACGAACAGGCAATTGTTTTAATACTTCTTTCCTGGTCCGGCGTAACAAAATGTGCTTCAGTTTATCTTTTATTTCATGCAGATTCTTATATCCAATAACTTTACCTGTTTCATCCGTTTGTTCATATTCCGAAATAAAATTGTAGAGCGACCCCAGATGTAAAGGGTCTATAAATTGTACCAATGAATACAATTCCTGCAATTTATTTTCAAGAGGCGTACCCGTGAGTACAAGCGCATATTTACTTTGCAATTTTTTAGTGGATTGCGATACTTTGGTTTGCCAGTTTTTGATGCGTTGCGCTTCATCAAGAATGATTAGATCAGGCTGGAATTCATTAATGTTTGCCAAGTCATTCACCGCCATATTGTAACTGGCTATTTTGTATAAGCTGTTTTCCTCTTTATACAATTTTTGCCTTTTCAGATAATTGCCTTCTATTACGGTTGTCGTAGCAGTACTAAATTTTTCTATCTCACTTTGCCACTGGTATTTTAAAGAAGTGGGGCAAATAATCAATACTTTTTGTACCTGTCGGTGTTCATGCAAAAGTTGGGCAACGGCTATTGCCTGGATGGTTTTGCCGAGACCCATATCGTCAGCCAGGATGCTTCTGCCCGCTGCTGCGCAAAATAGAATCCCTTCCGTTTGATAAGGAAATGGCTTTACGGTAAGGCTCTTTATGTCAGGTAGTTTATTTTGTTTAAAGTAAGGGCGTAAAAAATCGTTGCGTTCTTTTTTTTCACGCCATTGAATAATATGGGACAGGGCATCATCATAACTACGAAAAGATGGATTTATTTTAAAAGCCTTTTGCAGGATCACATCTATTTCCTCAAAACCTTTTCCAGTCAAGCCGCCTGTTTTATCAATGTATGGTTTAAATAATTTTTCATACTCCGCTTTATTTTCAGTCCCAATTCTAAATTTAATTTTTCTTTCAACCCGGTATTCCATGTACATGGAACTATAAGTGGTGGAATAAGGCTGATTAAGCGCTTTGCGTAAATCAGGTCTTTTGTGAATAAACATTAATACACCCTCGATATGTTTACAGGTGCCAAGCTGGTTGGTTTTAAAGTCATAACATGAGCAATAGTTTAAACTGTTATCAACGCTGCGTAGCGCTACCTTGTAATTATTTTTTGTGTTCGAATTATAAACCTTATAATCGCTAAAAACGGGGCCATCTCCAATGTTGGAGAATTTAAAATCTGTTTTCTCCGCTATTTGTTTACGCAGCCCGATTTGCCATTGTTCTATCGTCATATCTGCTGGCTTGCGGATATTAGATAATTGCGGCTTTGGCTTATAATTTCTTTTTTTTGTTTTTTTTGTCCCGATAGCTGTCGGGATTTTTGCTTTTGCCATAGTTGAGGTTTAGTGTCAAATTTATCGTTTGATTTATTGTAGGAACCGTAAATTTATCCACAATTAATAAACTTTTACATTTGCCTCATGCAACTCACCGCAGAACAAGAAGCCGTTCTATCCACCAATCAAAACCTGGTGATCAATGCTGTAGCGGGCAGCGGCAAAACCACTACGTTGATTGAGTATGCAAAGAGCCGTACAGCCAATAGTAAAATATTGTATCTCGCTTTTAATAAAACAGTAAAAACAGAGGCTATTCAAAAGTTTGAGGCTGCCGGAGTTGATAATGTAAAAGTGGAAACGGCACATTCACTTGCTTTTGACTATATCATTAAACACAGCCATTATCATGTGGAGCAGGCTTATAAAAGTTATGAATGGTGTGATATACTAAACATACAGACCGGAGACCGTCACACCGATTATATTATGGCTTCGCATGTAAATAAATTCATCAGTTATTTTTGTAACAATAGCGCTGCCAAAGTGCAGGAACTGAATTATGCCGACGTAGTAACCGATACTAAAGCCAAAACATTTGTACTTAATTTTTATAAACAAATAGAACACTTTACCCGTGAGGCTTTGGCTAAAATGGATAAAGCTGAGATAAGCGTAACACACGATTTTTATTTAAAAAAATTTCAACTCAGCGCCCCTGAGTTACCATACGACTATATATTGTTTGACGAAGGACAGGATGCCAGCGCCGCTATGCTGGATGTCTTTTTAAAACAGAAAGCCACTAAGATCATTGTTGGCGATATGCACCAGCAGATTTACGGATGGCGCTATGCCATTAATAGTTTGCAGCAAGTAGATTTTCCGGTTTATAACCTCACCAACAGTTTTCGATTTGATGAAGAAGTGGCATTGATTGCCAACAGAATTCTTGCATGGAAAAAACATTTGCAGCAAGAATTCCCGATAAAAATCACAGGCATTGGAAATGCTGAAAGTGTCATTAAAACAAAAGCGACATTAGGTCGCACCAATTTAAGTTTGTTGCTGAACGCAATAGCGCAATGGCAAAATGGAGATATCAAAACATTACATTTTGAAGGTAACATCAACAGTTACACATTTGCCGATGAAGGTGCTTCGCTTTATGATGTGCTAAACCTGTACAATGGCAAACTGCAAAAAATAAAAGACAAACTAATTGCCGGAATGAAAACCATGAAAGAACTGGAAGATTATATTGAAAAAACGGAAGACAACAGCCTGGGTATGATCGTGGAAGTAATAAAAGAATTCGGCAACAAACTTCCTTCTCTTATCAATGAATTAAAAAACAATCATACAGCCGCAAAAGAAGATGCCGATATGATATTCAGCACGGTGCATCGTTGCAAGGGAATGGAATATGATGAAGTAACGTTGCTGAATGATTTTGTTAATGAAGACAAACTGAAGAAATACATTGCACAATATGGTGGCGATAAAATAACACAACAATCTAAAAACAGGCTGGCCGAAGAAGTCAATATTCTATATGTGGCGGCTACCCGTGCAAAAAGCAAATTAAAAATTCCTTCTGAAATAAATCCATTGCAGAGCGTAGAACTAACGCAGCAACCGCAACCAGTTCTCAATTCACACAAAAAATATTACAAAAGTAATTACCAGGACGATTTTGATTTATATGCTGAAACTTTTTCTTTTAAAAACGAAAAAAGCAGTTATTCAAAAACTACCAACCATGGTAAGCGTTGGACAGATGAGGATGAAGATGAAGCAGCGGAACTTTTTAATGACGGCGTGCCCTTAAAAGATATTGCTAAAAAATTAGAGCGCGGTGTGAATGGCGTAAGAATGAAACTGATGAATATGGGATTGATGGAGGAAGATTAATGAGGTTACTCTTGTATGCAGATTATAATATAATCATTTAGTTTTTTTCGTATAGTCTGTTTCGTGGTTTTGTATTTTGTCAAAGTAATTAGACATTGAATTTAACACTAAGTTCAATAGTTTCATTAAACTCCATTTGCACTACCACCCGCCTCACGCAATACTCGTTATGGGCATTTTTTTCTTTTCAATTTTCTTTTGCGTCTTTTCTACATTTAATTAAATAGAAAGGTTGGACGTCACTAATTTCCATGATTTCAAATAATCCTACCTGGTCAAATTCTGCTTTGATAGATTCCCTGTCATAGAAATACATCTTAATTCCTTCAAATATTTCATAACGGTCTTTGCTGATGAATTTTCCTCTCCCGTAGATAGGAGCTTCTTTCGATATAACAGAAAAGACCATATAGCCATTATCTGTTAATTGATGGTAACAGTCCCGGATCAGCTTTTCTCTTTCGCTGCTGTCTAATAAATGAATTAAGGCGTAACAAAAGATGCCATCATATTGGTTATTGTCAAACGGCATATCAACGACAGAACCATGATGGATCGTCATATCTGTTCCAAAATAGTTTCCTGCTATTTCAATGGCTGTTTTTGAGATTTCTATTCCTGTTACCGCCATTCCGTTATCTCTGAAGATCCGGGAATTTCGTCCGTAACCAATACCGGGAATGAGAACATTTTTTATTTTTTTTTCGACAAATAAGTCTTTTGTCAATATAGCTGAATAAGAAGGTTCAAAGCCCCACATTGCCTGGTTCTCCATAAAATTGTCTTCCCAAAATTCTGTCATTATATCTATTGGTTCTTTTATTGTTTATTAAGATGGGTTCCATCAGAAATTGTTTTTAGTTTGTCAATAGTCTTCTGGTCCTTTCATATAGTCGTGTATAGTATTGCTTACTCAAAAATAGGAGAGTAACAACTGATCACAAAATAAATGATATTTTTTCGAGAGGATGGATGTAATCAGAATTACCTGATGTCGGAACCTCCAACATAATGGAAGCCAATTTATGCAGTCTTATTGAAATTCTGCTACCGCAAAGAATTCGTATTCAAAATGACTATTACAACTTACTCCAATTTTAGAAAAAGATTTGCAGAGACAATTTTTTGTATGTCCCAATGAGGCGACTCCGGCATCAACCAGCAATTGCAACGCTATGTCTTTACCTGTTTCTTCTCCGAATGAAATACATTCCGCATAATTATTTTTTTTCAATCTATTTCTCTCATGCGGATTTCTATCGTTCTTTGAAATTTCCGTTGAGAAGCATTTTGCATCACGATAAAGTGCCCTTTCAAATTTTAAAGATTGGCAGGGTGCCCTGGTCAGCAAATCGCTTTTAAGTGATCTTTTGAATTCTCTAAATTCTATCAAAACGCTGTCTCCATATTCTTCATCAATTTGATATGGATTAACTTCAAGTAATAAAAATTCTTTAGGAAAGAGCCTGCAAAGATTAATGTACATTATTGTTTCCTTCTCATTTTTTGTCAAATAAGAAATATCTTTTGCAGTGTTAGCTTCGTCAAGCTGGGACTTTGACCAACTCTGCGAGAAGGAAGAAACAGAAACTGTCAAAAGGATTAATAAAAAGATCGACTTTATTTTCATTAATTTTTGAAATAAATATCTAAATCTATTTACAATTTTTACTTATCAATTCATTGGCATCAGTATATCCTAATGAAGCTGCCATTTTCAGATCGAGGCAGGCACCTTCTTTTTCATTTAAGAGAAGTTTTGCTTTGGCCCGCCAGTAATATGCCTGAGGAATATACTCGTTATCCTTCAATTCAATCGCCTTTGTATAATCTTTTATAGCTCCCGGGTAATTTTGCTGATTAAATTTACATCCTGCCATAGAAAACCATGCAGCGCCATTGCCAGGTTCCAGCAGCACAACTTTTGCATAATCTGAAATAGCTTGTGTATTATTATCCTTCCTGAATTGTAAATTACCCCTGTTGAACAACGCATTGGTATGTGAAGGATTAATCAGGATTGCTTTTGTATAATCTTCTATTGCACCAATATTATCATTAGTAATAGATTTTATATAACCTCTTTTAGAATAAGCATAAGCAAACTTTGGATTAAGCGAAATAGCAGAGGTCACATCTTCCATGGCTCCTTTAAAATCGTTGACATTCTCTTTTGACAATCCCCTGTTATAATAGGCACTTGAAGTAGGATCTAAAGAAATTACTTTGTCAAAATCCGTAATTGCCCCTCTATAGTCTTGCATGTCATATTTGGCTACTGCTCGTTGGAACCATGCTGCTCTATTTTCCGAGTTCGCATTAATTGCACTGGAAAAAGCTGTTATAGCATATTTAAAATTATGTTGCTGGTATTTTGCCATACCGTCATTATAAAAATCCGCGATGTTACTTTTTGAAGTTGCGACGGCCGGCTCTGTATTGATGTAGGTAGTTTTTGTATTTAATGGAGTTTTATTTTCATCTTTGTATTGATTACCGTTTTTGTCAATCCAAAGGGTATCCCCGGGATAATCTAATATCACTTTTGCCATCCCATTTTTAAAAGTGCTGATTACTTCATAATAAAGGAAGTCTATCATTTTATCCCCCCTTTTATCTAAAAAGCCCCATTTACCCATTACTTTATCCTTTAAAGCGTAATAACCCTCAGTTGGATTTTTATATTCAATAAAAATTGGTGCGATTACTTCAACACCCCCGCTGTCTATAAATCCAATGAGACTTCGTCCCTCTTGATGTTTATAGGCCAATACAAGCCTGAGACCATCTTCATCTTCAGTGTGCCCAACAGTACTATAACCTCGCTTGGTTGCAAGGGCTTTTAATTTGGTTTCCTTATCTATTTCTTCGGCTATTTCTTCGGCAGTCTTTACTATTTTGATAGTTTTTATTTCAGTTCCCTCATTATCTGTAACACTTACTTCATTACCCTTTTTGTCGATCCAAACGATACTTCCTCTATAATTCACCTTTGCTATACCATTTTGAAAATTGTTCAGGATCTCATGAAAACCAAGGGGTATTACCAATTTACCTTTCCTATCTAAAAATTCCCAAGAGATGGACTTCATCGCGTAGTAGCCTTCAGACAGAGGTTTATATTCCTGATAGAACGGATGGATCACTTCGACATTCCCACTGTCCAAATACCCGTATCCATTTTTGCCATTAGAATACCTACTTATCAACCTTAGGCCATTTTCATCTGTGGTATTACTGATGGAATAAGTTGCAAGACGGTCCTTTAACTCTTTGGCTTTAGTTTCTTCCTCACTGAACTGATAGCCGTTTTTGTCAATCCAAATAGTACGTTCACCCAATACAACCTTTGCTCTTCCATGGTCAAAGGTCTGGAGTACGTTGTCATAAATAAACGTTATTACTATTTTGTTATCCTTATTTACAAAGCCCCATCCACTGGTAGTCTTCAGAGCATAGTAATCTTCAGATAAAGCTTTATAATCAGTGTAAATAGGACGAATCATTTCATAACCGCCTTTTGCAAGATATCCGTAAGTTCCAGTGGTTTTCATTTGTACTAACCTGAGCATCTTTTCATCATAGCGTCCTATATCAATGTAAGGGTTGGCACGTTCTTTTTCCTCAGCAGCTTTTAACGCGGCCTCTTCCTTTTCTTTTTTAAGTCTCAGTTCAATGGCCTTTTCCTCTACCGTTTTTCTTCCTCCAGAAGGGTTGAATTAAGTATTTTGTTTCGATTGTTTTCACTTTCTTCATACCTTCTTCTTTCTCTGCCTGCATCATACACTCTTTGTTCAAGTGATTTTACTTTTTTATCGTAAGCAGAATTATATTGAGCGTGGGATTCACCTGTAAATATGACGAGAAAAAGGCACAATATGGTTGTTGTGAGTGTGGTAAAACAATAGTTCATGACAAAGATGTTTAGGAATGAAGCAGTAAGATTGATACAATAATTAGAATTAATAAATCAAAGCAGATAAAATTATTTAAGAGGATTCGGCCGCTATTGTTGGGTGCATCACAGGAAGAAATTTAATATGTTTCTCTTAGTGCGTTACGCGAGACTTGTCTGAGGCTCAGATAGCTTACTACTAACAACAATCAAAAAAACAAATGCTGCAGCAAATGATCCTGGAAACAAGACGGGATATCCCAGGTATAATATTATGATATCAATTTCATCCCGTCCAAAAAATCCACTCTCAAAAGTTTATCTTTCTCTACCTTCAACGCAATTTTTTGATTCGATTTTTATCCTGCAACAGGTTTCCTTCATTATTAAAAAAATTAAACTGAATTATGAAATCCCGAAACCTGCTTGTCATTTGGCTCCTATTATTTTTTCCCCTGAGCATTCATGTAGCAGCACAAACAATTCCTACCCCAAAAGAACACTTTGGATTTAATATCGGGGATGATTACATGCTTGCTAATTATGCCCAGGCTGAAGCCTATTATAAAAAAGTAGCTGCTGCATCTGACCGTGTAATTTTAAAAGAGATCGGTAAAACAGAAGAAGGCAGAAATCAATATATCATCATTATTTCATCACCGCATAATATTCAACAAATTTCAAAATACCAATCCATCTCACAACAACTGGCAAGAGCAGATAGCCTCAGTGATACAGATGCAAAAAAATTAGCACTGGAAGGCAAAGCAGTAGTGTGGATAGACGGAGGTCTTCATGCTACGGAAACAGTGGGAAGCCACCAGTTAATAGAAACGCTTTATCAACTGACAAGCAGAACTGACCCTGAAACCATGCGTATTCTCGATGATGATATCATTCTTCTCGCACAGGTAAATCCAGATGGACAGGAACTCGTAGCTAATTGGTATATGAAAGAGAAAGATGTGAAAAAGAGAAATATGAAGATACCCAGGCTTTATGAAAAATATGTTGGTCACGATAACAACCGGGATTTTTATATGAACAATATGAGTGAAAGCAAAAATATTTCACGGGTGTTGTACATCGATTGGATGCCACAAATATTATACAATCATCACCAGGCCGGACCGGCAGGAACTGTGGTGGCAGGCCCACCGTATCGCGATCCATTTAATTTCGTGTACGATCCGCTGTTAGTTACTGGTATTGATGCGCTTGGAGCTGCTATGATCAACAGGTTGAACAGCGAGAACAAACCTGGATTTACACGTTTATCAGGCTCTGTTTATTCTACCTGGTGGAACGGCGGACTACGCACCGCTGCTTATTTCCATAATGTCATTGGGTTGCTTACTGAGATTATAGGAAGTCCTGCTCCTACTGAAATCCCACTAGTACCGGATCGGTTATTACCAACAGAAGCTACTCCTTTTCCTATTACGCCACATAAATGGCATTTTAAAAATTCAATTGATTATTCAGTTTCTCTGAATTATGCGGTCCTGGATTATGCAAGCCGTTATAAAAATGAATTGCTCTATAATATCTATCGCATGGGAAAAAATAGTATTGATAAAGGCAACAGAGACAACTGGACCCATTATCCAAAATATATTGATTCTGTAAAAGCAGTCATTGCACGTAATGCCAAAAAATCCTCTGATTCAGTTGGCAAGCTGCCATCAAGTGCAGCCTTATTTGATTCTGTTTTTAAAGCTCCGCAAAATCTCGATGCACGGGGATATATCATTCCATCAAACCAGAACGATTTCTTTACCGCTACAAAATTTGTAAATGCACTGCTAATATCAGGTATTCGTGTTGAGAAAGCTACTTCAGCGTTTACCGTAGAAGGAAAAAAATATCCCGCAGGATCTTATGTTATCAAAACAAACCAGGCATTTCGTCCGCATGTGATCGATATGTTTGATCCACAGGATCATCCCAATGATTTTCAATATCCTGGTGGTCCGCCGGTAAGGCCTTATGATGCCGCAGGATGGACACTTGCGTACCAGATGGGTATCAGTTTTGACCGGATCCTGCATGGATTTGACGGACCTTTCACCACCATACCTTATGGGGATATACAATTACCACCAGCACAGGTAGTTAAATCTTCCAACTCCGGATTTATCCTTAGTCCTTTCAGAAACAACACTTTTCTGGCCATCAATGAATTGTTGAGCAAAGGCATTGATGTATATAGAGTGCCTGAAAAAGAAGGTGCCATTGAAGCAGGGTCAATTTATATTCCATCCAAAGGAGGGGATATTCTTAAAAAAGCAGGAATGGAATGGGGAGTACAGGTGACGCCGGTAAATAGGGTGCCGGTATTAAAAAAGAAAATAACCCCTGCAAGAGTTGCGCTTTTTGATCAATATGGAGGCTCGATACCCTCAGGTTGGGTACGATGGCTGATGGAACAATTCCGTTTTCCATTTAATGTAATCTACCCACAGGAAATTGATAATGGGAACCTAAATTCAAAATATGATGTCATCCTTTTCATTGACACTAATATGCCGACAGGCTCTCGAAGCGCTGCACCGGCTAAATCAAAGCCTGATGAAACACCCGCAGAATTTAGGAGTTGGCAGGGAAGCATCACAAAAGAAAAGACGATTCCTCAACTAAAAGCATTCCTTGAGAATGGTGGCAATATTGTTACTATCGGGAACGCCACTTCTCTTGCTTACTTATTGAGTCTCCCGGTAAGAGACGCATTGACTACAACCACTTCAGAAGGAAATGTAAAGCGTTTGTCTTCTAATGATTATTATATTCCGGGAAGCCTCCTGACTGCGATCGTGGATAATAGTCAACCGGAAAATTGGGGAATGGGCCAAAAAGCGGATATGGTATTTAATAATTCAAATGTCTTTAGACTCAATCCTGAAGCCGTTAAGAATGGCGTCAGGCCGCTGGCATGGTTTGGTAATGAGAAACCTTTAAAAAGCGGATGGGCATGGGGGCAACCTTATATTGAAGAGGGAATTGTGGCATTTACGGCTCCTGTAGGAAACGGAAAATTTTATGCATGTGCTACTGAAATTACCTTCCGTGCACAGCCTTATGGAACGTTTAAAATGTTATTTAATCAATTGTATTCTTTTAAATAAAATTTAGTTTAACCCAGGTCTCCGGCCTGGGTTATCGCTATTTCAATTTTGTTTGATGGTATTAACGTAAAAAGGTTATTTTACCAATTGTATACCTTGAATATGCAGGATTTTATCTAATCAAAGTAACAAAATAAGCAATAGAATAACGATGAGGAGGGCGCCAACTGTAAGAAAAACGCCGCTGCCAGAACTCCTGGCTTGATGCTTCATGGTACGTAGTTCTTTTCGCAAAGCCTTCTTTTCTGAAAAAGACAAGTTGGACTTATGCATATTTTTAATTTCATTTAGCCTTAAGAGTAAAGCATAAGACCTCGCTGATGCAGGTGGTGTTGTGTTCGCCATACCCGGACGGCCAGCACTGACAGCAAATGAAGACAGCGGAAGACATGTTAATGACAAGCATACTGCCATTAAAACAAGAGTGATCTTTTTCATTTTATTTTATTTTAAATTAATTTGTTTCCCTGAATTAATTTTAGAGACATTGCGATTATTGCAATACTCAGAAATATGTGAATAATTCCCCGGGGCATGATAACACAGGAATCCGATAGCCCTGCATATAATATGAATCCTGTTGCAATATAGATTTAATTGCCTATTATATATATATTTAAATTTTAAAAAAGAGCGAGTAATAATGTTGAAATTTTTTTTGATAAATTTCATAACGTTCCAACCAGGCACTAATATAATGATTATTATTCAATATTACTAGGTCTTCTTATCCCGAACTCGCGTTAATTCAGGAAGAAAAAACTACTAAACCTTCCGGTTTCGCTTTAAAATAAATATTAAATTTTATTAATTTTTTAAGCCTTACGTTTAACGATAATATTTCCACTGCTGATATGAACTAATTTTTTGCAATATACAAAACGATACCCTGACCTACAATATCACGAGGCAGTCTTCCAAAAAAACGACTTGATCTCTTCGAATTCATCGGCAGAGGCACCAATTGCAATAATAAATTGAAGTTCATTGATTGACATTTTATTTGATTAAGTGACATTTATTATTTATAAAGGAAAGACATTTAAGAAATGTGCTTCAATACTTGAATCAGAGGTCATCCTATTTATTTACAATTAATGACTGAAATTATTCGGAGTTCTATGTTTTTCTCAATCAGTTTAAGACTGGAAGGCTTTCTTCACTACGCATGATATTGCGCATTCACGTCACCAGTGAAACAAATTAAATAGATTTTTTTTTAGAATTAATAACAGTTACCTTAGAGACGACTTGTTATGTATATAACTCCAAATATTATGTATATAACCCCCAAATAGTGAAAACAATAAAGTGATGGCTGTTTCAAAAATTATTAAAGGCCCTGCAATTGCTATGTTACTTCAGCACCAGGCTTTTGAAAATTCTTTACAAGCAAATATTATCTCTACCGTTAGGAGTGGAAAAATAATAATGGTCAATAGAGCTGCATGTAAACTTCTGGAGTATTCTAAAAAGGAATTGTTATCTAAAACCATTGCTTCTATATTTGATATTAGTGAGCCTGGCTTTAAAAAGATGCTCAAGGAAATAAAAGTAGAAGGTCATTCGGTTGCACGGGTCACAACTGTAAAAAAAAGCGGAAAAAAAATTCCCTGTGAAATTACTTCTGCAGTTTTTACGGGAGAACATGGCATTAAAAAATCAATTTTCACCATTGCCGACCGGAGTCAAAGCATTCTTTTGCAAAAGAATATTGATGATATAAAGGAGAAAACAGAAAGCGATAATACTATTCTTGCTAAATTGAAGCAAAAAGGAATTAATATAAAAAAAGAAAAAATAGTAGCCGATAATATTATTCTTGCACTGGCACAATCGGATGCCAGACTCGCAGAAAATACCGAATGGATAAAATATATAGCTAAAGCTTCGTACGATGTGATGTGGGACTGGAATATTGCCACCAGTGAAATTTATGTAGGAGACAGCGAGGAAGAGGTTTTTGGTTACCACATACAAAACAATACCATTCATTTCAAAGATTTTATTAAATGCCTGGTTCCCGAAGAAAAAAATATATTTGAAAAGAAATTACGGGAAATCCTGGCCGCCGGGAACAAAAGCTGGAAAGATTCTTTCAAGCTCAGGCGAAAGGACGGTTCAATAGCTGCTGCTACCAGTCGGGCAAGTATCATAAGAAATAAAGAGGGGAAAGCCGTAAAACTGGTAGGCGCTATACAGGATATAAGCAGGGTAAAGGAGTTAGAACGAAATCTTCTTGAGCAAGATAATCTGCCGGGATATAACCGGGAAAGGTTTATTGAGGTTGCTAAACTTTCTTTTGATATAATATGGGACTGGAATATAGTAACCGGCGAAGTTTTCAAAGGTGAAGGATTTGAAAAATTGTTAGGTTCCTCTTTAGAAATATTAAGGTGTAATATATCAGAATTGAGTAATCATGTTCATCCTGATGATAAGAAAGCGGTTGAAAAGAAAATTCGCGATGCCATCGTATCCACTGTTTTGAATTTTGAATTTTCCTTTAGGTTTATCAGGGCTGATGGGTCTGTTGCCAATGTATTTAACAGAGCAAGTATTATCAGGGATGCTGATGGTAAGGCCTGCCGGATGATAGGAGTTTTTCATGATCTTAGCTGGCAAAAAGAACTGGAAGAAAAGCTGGTAAAGGAAATTACCACTAATGAAAAGATGATTGCCGAATATGAGAAAAATTTCAGACTTATATTTAACTCCGCTTCGGACGTATTATTCGATAGTGATCTGGTAACGAATAAAGTATTGATAAGCGATGCTTATAAAGAACGATTTGGTTATACGATAACTAACAGTATGACACTGGCTGCAGATTGGCTTAATCATATTTACCCTGACGATAAAGCCGCTTTATTTCGCGATTTTACAAGAGCAATTAAATCGAAAGTTACAGAATGGAAATACAACCATCGTTTCTTAAAAGTTGACAACTCGGTTGTTAATGTAAGAAGTAGCGCCATCATTCTTCGGGACATTGCCGGAAAAGCATATCGTGTGTTTGGTTCTATGCATGATGATAGTAAACAGCAAGTGCTGGAGGAAAAATTAGAGCAGGAAATTAACCTAAAAGATCAACAAATATCAAATGCTGTGGACGATGCAAAAGAAACTGAAAGGGCGGATATAGGTAAAGAACTGCATGACAATACTAACCAGTTGCTGAGTGCTTCTAAACTGTATATTGATATGGCAAAAAAGGGAGGAGAAAACAGCAAAACCTATTTAAGGCAGTCATCCAAATACACACAGCAAGCCATTGATGAGATCAGGAAATTAACCAAAGGCCTCACAACCGATACCATTAAAAATCTGGGACTTTGTGAAGCTATTGAAAATATTTCTGCACAAACAATGGAAGCAAATCCGATAGAAATAACTTGTTCATTAAAGAGTTTTAGAGAAAATACTGTGCATAATAAATTCAAGCTGAATATTTACCGCATAGTGCAGGAACAATTGAATAATATTTTAAAACATTCTAAAGCATCGGAAGTCAAGATCAGCCTTTTACAAGATGCAAAATCTCTTATGCTTAGCATTTCAGATAATGGAGGAGGTTTTGATACCGTCAAAAAACAGGAATGTATTGCACTCGCTAATATCAAAAGCCGGGCAGCAACTTACAATGGGAAAATTAGTTTTACTTCGCAATTTAGCGAAGGCTCTATATTACAGGTAAAATTTGCTGTTACCGATGCGTTGTTGAATGAGAGTTGAAGTGAATTACCGAAGTTTGCAAAAGCATAACACATTACCCAGAATAGTATTCGAAAAGCACTCTCAAAAAACCTTGCATAAAAAATTAATTTGCGGGGTTATGAAGTTTGCACCTGCCTTTGTTGTCAGCCACCAACATCATTTTAGAATAATTATATTGAGCACACGATCCGTACAGACGTAGGAGCAAGCCCGGAAGTAATTTAATAAAGATTCTCCTAAACTTTTACATGTCGTATTTCCTTCTGGAAACTCATTTGAGAAACGATATCACTCACCGGCAGGTCGTGGAAACTGGGGCCATACATGATCACCCGGCCGGTCGTTCGGCAACGTATTCAATAGGTCGTAACGACGCATATCGACCCAGCGATGACCTTCCGCGTATAATGAGTATCTTCTTTGTTTAAGCATTTCAGTGATCAATGCAGGTTGTGTCATGGCGCCGGAATAGGAAGGAAGGCCCGCGGCATTTCTAACTTTATTTAAAGCGGTTACTGCATCAGTAAAATTGCTCATCCCCCCTAATTGTATTTTTGCTTCGGCATAAATCAGGAGCAATTCCTCATTGCGGATAATGGGTAGAGGATCTATATTGGATTTATAAAGAAAAAGATCATAAATGCCTATAAGATCATCCGTCTTATAAGGAGTTGCTCTCTTGAAAACTTTATTCAACCGCATATCTCCGGCTTCTGCGTCCGTAACGAAGGATGTTTGAGCCATATTTACTTCTCCGCTGGAATTCGTAGGAATGAACACCGGATTCAGTTGATCTCCACCTGCCGTAGAATAGATATAATAAGCACCCTTTTTCAGGTCCCCGTTCAGGTCAAAAAATGAATTATTTAAATTGGTCAATGCGCCATTCCAATCTTTATCATAAACTGCCAGCCTTGCTGCCAATGCACGATTGAATTGAGCAAAATCTCCGGCCGTTTTACCATAAAGCGTACTTTTAAAAGGAAAAGAGGTTGAGGCATTGGCTTTCAAATCTGTATATGCAGAATCCATCAAGCCAATAATTCTCTTTAGCGCATCAGCTCTTGAAAGAAAAGGGACTATCACATCAGGGTTGGCCACGTCCACACGAATGCCGTTATCATACTGGAGATTCAAAACCAGGAGCAATTCATAAGCCTTCACTGTATTTGCATAAGCTTTTCCCACACTACGTTCCTGGTCAGTAATACTTGCCGTGGTATTGGTTAGTCCACTCAAGAGAATATTGGCATTTTTAATAGAAAGATAGGCTGCATTATAAGGTCGGGTCGTATAGTAGGTATTGCTATCTAAAACAGCACCCGTTTTGCCTACCAGGTCGGCAGTCCATCTCGGATCAGAAGACGATGTGTGGTAATAGTCGCGGCCAAGGGCTCCCAAGTCATGCCAGTAAAATGACATGTCAGTTCGCATGGCCGATTCTGTTCCGGTTACCAGGTTTTGAATTTCGCCCTTTGTGGGATCCGTGGAAAGATGTTCCAGGCTGGGATTGTTAGGATCTGCCACCGGCTCTATTTTACATGATGACAGGAAAAATATTAATGGCATAATTAAACTAACCAGTATATTTTTAACGATTGTATATTTCATAATATTTTCTTTTTAAGGTGAAGAATACTTTTCTTCTTAAAAAATAACGGATAGATTAAAATTGTAACTTTTAGCAGACGGGAATGGAGTTACTTCCACACTGCTTGAAATAGCGCCAGAGCCGAAATTGCTCTGTTCGGGATCATAGCTGTTGTATTTAAACCAGTTGAAAAGATTACGGCCGGAAAATCCAACTTTTACATCAGCAATATCCTTAAACCAACCTTTTGGCAGATGATAATTTAATGCAATTTCACGGATTCTTACATAACCGGCTTGTTGAATAAATGTGGAGGCTCCCGGAGTAGCAAGTCTATACTCTCCATTTGACAATTTACCGGTAGGGTCAAGTGTTTTTTTATCAAAGTCTGCAGATGTTTTGGCAAGATCAGTTAACAGCGTGGTCAGGTTAATGTTTTCTCCACCTTGTTTCCAATGCAACAATGCTGAAAACTCCCAGTTCTTGTAGGTAAGATTTTCCAGGAAAGACATTTGAAAGTCCGGCTCAGCATCTCCGAACAGCGCTAATCCTGATGAAGGATCTATTTTATCTTTATCATTGGGCCCTGGGTTGCCTACTAATTGAGTAGGGCTTTTACCCTTTTGAATTCTGTAGGTTCCCAGGCTTGCACCAAATCCACCTGTATTGTACGCAGGTGCATCGAGCCGGGTTACAATGGCTCTATTTTTCCAGAAATTAATTCTCGATGTCCACTTTACATCTTTAGTAGAAACAGGCACGGCAGTCAATCCAATTTCAACACCTTTATTTTGAATAGCAGCAGCATTTTTCCAGAAAAGCGTAAACCCGTATGAAGCCGGAAACTGAACAGACAATAGGAGATCTTCTACGCTCTTTTGATAATAAGTGAGTTCCAAACTCATTCTGTTATGAAAAAACCCTGCATCCACCCCCGTTTCAAACTCTATCTGCCTTTCCGGTTTCAATGTTGCATTGCCCCGTGTAGTCAGAATAATGGATCCGGTAGTACCATTAAAGACGGAAGGCCCCAAGGCAGTATAAGTTGCACCAAAAGGCGGGAAATTACCTGACTGTCCATAGGCAGCCCGGAGTTTTAATTGGCTGATTACCTCAGATTTGAAAGAAGGAAGTTCATTTATATTTAAAGCTCCTGAAAGCTTTGGATAATAATACAATTTATTAGAACTGCCATTACGGGATGACTTATCTCCTCTCAAACCGGCAGTAGCTATGAATATATCGCGATAATTAAATTCTTCCTGCACAAAAAAGCCCCGGTCAAGTTGAATCGCTCTATATTGATAAGGTTGCAATGCCCCCGCCTGGTTTACATTCGTTTGTGTTCCTATCATTTGTGTGGCCGTTGAAATAACATTGTTAATGTTCACATTTTCCTGGGTAATACCAGCCTGAGTACGGAACGAAATTTTGTCATTAGGTTTAAATTCCTCCACTAAGAATATACTATAATTACTGTTGCGGGTAATAGTAGTTCCGTAAATAGATGCACCATTAGTACCCAGCCCATCTTTTTCAAATTGTAGCTCTTGCGGGAAGACGCCAATCGTATTGAGCGTGTAATAATCAATACCCCCATTAGCAATTACATTTAATGAATTCTTGTCACTTTTGAAAACTTTCCATGTAGCGGTTCCCCCGGATGTAGTGCGGTTTATTTTTTCTCTATTGGTAATCAGATCACGGGTTTGCAAAAAATTAGAAGAGCCAAAAGGTGCATTGGGGTAGTTACCGTTGGCATCAGCATGCAGATCAACCCACGATGGAGTTGATATAAATCCTACACCCATTGAGGCTCCTGTATTATCGTTACCAAATAGACCACGGTCAGCCTGAGATTCAACATAATTACTGGTGAGCGATACATCCAGGTTTTTTGTGATTTTTTGAGTAACACTAAGACGAAATGATTTTTTTAAATAACCGGTACGCTTTATAATACCTTCATCATCGTCACGGGTAGCGCCAAAATAATACGTAGTTTTATCATTACCTCCGCTCACACTTAGCCTGCTATCTATCATCGTACCATGATTACCATAAAGCTCGTCTTCGTAATTATAAATTTTCTTATTGTTGGCATGGTAAATAGCGAGGCCGGTTGCTCCATAGGCTGAATCTACCTTTGCATCGTCCCATTGCCTTTGGCCCAGTTTGCGCAATTGGAATTGAGATCCGATTGATTGTGACAACTCAATCTTCGGTTTGCCGGATTTTCCTCTTTTAGTGGTGATTATTACAACACCTGCTGCCGCTTTAGATCCGTAGATAGCTGCCGCAGATGCTCCTTTAAGAATTTCTATCCTGTCAATATCGTTTGGATCCAGGTCTGCAATCCTGTTGGATGGATTGTCCTGGAGTACCGTACTACCCTGAGCCGCGGCCTTTGTGACCAGGTTGGTTCCGTTAGTAATAGTTGAGTTATCATAAATAACGCCATCGACAATAAACAACGGTTGTGAGTTAGATACAAGAGAGGTAATACCCCTCAATTTGATGGTGATGCCACCACCGGGTGCGCCTGTATTCGACGATATATTCGCACCTGCAAATTTTCCGTACAATGCGCCATCTACCGACGACTGTTCGGCTGTGCCTACCAGGTCTTTTGAATTTACAAACGCAACAGCATTAGCAGAATTAGATCGCTTTATAGTAGTGGCTAATCCGGAAACAATTACCTCATTCAACCTGGAGTCATCAGGACTAAGCCTGACAGAAACGTTGTTGGTCGCATTCACAGTCTGAGAGGCGTAACCCACGAATGTTATTTCTAATTTTTGATTATTACTGTTTACAGTCAGGGTGAATATTCCTTCACCGTTTGTAAGAGCAGTCGTGTTGGTTCCTTTTATAGTGACAGAAGCAAATTCAAGAGGATTACCGGTTGCAGCATCTGTTACGGTTCCTTTAATGACGGATTGTGCAAAAATCCACGATGGTAGCATTAGGAATGAAACCAATACAAGGATTAGCGACTTGCTTTTTATTCTCATTATTTTTACTTTAGATGTAAGATTTAAAAACTCTTTTAAGATTTTCAAAAATGAAAAATGATTGTAAATGGAATGTCTATATAAATGGTCAGCGGGTGAACGAGTTAATATCTTTATAGTGAAACAGTTGATCAGTGGTTAGATTTAAAGGGGATAAAGGTAGAGTAAAATAAGAATACCCAAATAATCTAGTTTGTAAAAACGCAATAAATACTTATAATAAATATCGGATTGAAGAAGTCTTTAACCCTACAAGGCTGCCGTCTGACCTACGGTGATAATGGCTTACCGTTTATAACATGCCTGAACTATCATAGAATATAAAACTGTATTATAAATTAAATTTGTTTAAAGATGAAAGCGTCAAAATCTCATTTCTTTGATAACTACTTTTTTATAATTCCTGATCATTGTTTTACTTTTTTGAAATCAGATGAGGTCAACCGTAGGGCTGGTTTTCAGGTAAGCAAAGATACTGGTGATCTCTTTATTGTTCAGGTAACGAAGATTATTTTTAGCAACTAGTCAGCATGCCTACATTTCTATTACCGGGTGCGATTCCGGTAAGAATTAATTTGAAAATTTGCTCTTTGTTATACACGGTAGCAATCATCAGATCCGGTGAAACCCTCTCCACTCCTGTTCAATAAATTCCGTGGCAACAAGTACAGCAAGTCATTGCGAGATATTGCTTAAAAGAAATTTATGAAGTATCATAGTGACTGTACAATCGTGGTGAATTGGGTTTCACCAGATCGGCGATATGTGTCATCTTTGCTTTTATTAATTTCAAGGCGGAGTAAAAAGAAAAAGTGGCTTTAACAGAAACACCGGGGAGTAGCAGACACCGGCTGTCAAGTGCGTAGGTAGGCTATAATATCTACTGCTATAATATCTACTAAAGATTTTTCTTTTAACTGGTGACACATATAAGATGGCATTATGTAAACAGAATACCCGTCTTTTTTTAGTCCATCCGTTAACAGACTTTCTAATTGATTATTTGAATAAGTAGATATGATCTTGATTATGTCCGGTGCAACCGTATTCTTAATAAAATCTTCTGAAAAATTCACACCATGGCAATCGCTACAATGTTCTATGTGAGTTAGTCGTGCCCCTTCGCTTATGGAAGCGATAACATTTGGAATATGTACTGCAGCAAGAGGAATGTGTTATGTTTTATCAACGATAGACGATGACCTTATATAAACTGCTGCGAGCGCTGAAACTACTAAATAACAACGGCAAGTACTATCCTCTTTGTTATAACCAAGTCTAACTTTGAAACTGTTTTTTTCATTTTAAAATGTTTTAAAAAATTTTTAAAAATTCATAAGACAATTTTCCCCGCCAACAATAAAGACAGTTGTACTTTTCATGCAAAAGCCTGTATTTTTCATATATTTTAAGTATAAAATGAGGTTTAGCAGTAGCTGGAACGCATGATTCTATAATGCTCTTGCTTACCCGACCCTCCCGCCAACAACACTTTAGAATAACCAGAAGTTATCAATATTTCAAAACGTATTAAAGAATTTTCTTCCGGGAATTATTTATTGGAGTAGAGTAAAGGTTTATAACCAGTACAGTTCAAATGAAAAATTCCAATTATCGCTAAAATTTTATTTTTCGCTCGTTAAATATTTATAATGGATGGCTTTTAAAGGTGACAATTAAGAGTCATTGGCACAGATACACCCATTTAACTTTCCTTTGCTGCATATCTGCACCAGTCGAATACTAAAAATAGCAGTACAAACAAGTATATTTTTTCACAGCAATCCTCACCAGGCTTTCTCTGGCTAAATTATAATTGATTGATGCCTGCTTTGAGAAATCATACAAAATATATGCTGATAATCAAGTGATAATTGAATTCCCCAATTTGGGGAATTCAATTCTGGTTTGTTAAGCAATAACATAAAAAGGTACATAAATTTAGGTGGCATATTATTAGCAATAGGCCATTTGATTTTTTATAAGATAGGATTAATACAGTTGGAGATTGCAATACATCCTTGCGTATTTCAAACGAATTAAAAATAATTCAAAAAGACTTACACTTTAACACGATTTGATAGTCTTCAAATTTTACTATTCATGAAGAATCGACATCCATCCTTTGAATTGCCGCAAACATTTAAAAAAATAAATATGCAGCAGAATTGGTACGCAGTATACACGAAGCTTCAGTGCGAAAGAAAAGTGTCACTTTCGCTTGCTAGAATGAGGATTCAAAATTTTTACCCCCGGAATTATAAAAAGTCTCAATCCTTATTTCGTAGTAAAGTTTTACATGAACCAATATTTAAATCTTACGTATTTGTAAAAACAACTTATTCTGAAGTTATCATGTTGAGTGAGCAAGTAAATGAAATTCTAAGTGTTCTTTATTGGAAGGACCATCCTGCAACCATCAATGAAGATGAAATAAATGCAATTAAAGAATTTACAAATAGCCACCATGATATCAGGTTAGAAAAGCTACAGGTAAATTTAAAAGTTTATGAAAATTTTATGGATAGTGTTTTATATACAGCTGATAAAAAGTTTTTTAAAATACAAAACAAGGCAATTACACTGAATCTGCCATCTCTTGGTGTTACAATGGTATCAGGAATGGAAGTTGAAAATAAAATGAAGGAAGAAATGGTCCTTAACAATAAGGAGTTAGTGTTACAAGAATAAACCTCTTATTTAATTTTGGTTTTGCGCCTGCCAATTAGCTAATACTAATATCTTCTTTAGTGGTGTTCCCTTTTATTGTATAACGGGTATTTAATTTAAAGTTTTTGAGCACAAATGTTCATACGAATCAAAACCTGGGCTATGCGCAACATAATCGTTTTATTGAATCACTTATACCTCCATATTAACAAACCGATAGTGGTTGACATTCCATTCATTCTGCTATTTTTATTACTACATTACCTGTCTTTTGTCCGGATTCAACATACTTGTATGCCTCTACGATTTGTTCCAATTTATAATGCCTATCTATAACGGGCATATATGCTCCTTTTTCAACGAGGTCTTTAAAATAATTGACATCTTCTTTGTTAATTTTTGGTATTGGAAATAAAACTTTTCTTCCACCCAAAATAGGTGTGATAAGAGCAAGAAATACATTTTCAGCATTCTTACCTAATTCTGTCGAGATATAAATTCCTTTTTTGTTGAGTATTGGCTTGCACTGACCGAAAGAACTTTTACCCACCGCGTCTAATATAAAATCAAACCTTTTCTCTGTTTTTGTAAAGTCCTCGGTTTGATAATCAATTACTGCGTCTGCACCAAGTGATTTTACCAATTCTACATTTTTGGTATTACATACGGCGGTGACATTTGCTCCTAATGATTTTAATAATTGAACAGCAGCAGAACCAATTGCCCCTGTCGCCCCATAAACCATCACATTCTGTCCGCTCGTTACTTGGGCTGCTTTGATACCACAAAGTGCATAATGAGCTCCTTCCGTTAGCGCAGCTCCTTCTTCAAAAGATAAGTTATCAGGCAAAAATGTAACGGCATCATTTTCAGCAATAGTCAGATACTCACCATGCCCACCAAAAGTTTTATCATTGAAGCCAAAAACTTTGTCGCCTATTTTAAACGTACTGACACTCTTACCAGTCTCTTTAACTACGCCTGCAAACTCACAACCTAAAATTGGATACCTGGGTCTTAAAAGTCCACTCCAAAACCGCGAAATAAAATACTCAGCACTACGAAAACCAGAGTCTGTTCTATTTACTGTAGAAGCACATACTTTAATTAATACCTCATTGTCTTTTGGAACAGGTATATCAATCTCCATCAATTGAGCTACTTCTGGTGGGCCATATTTTGTATAAATTACTGCTTTCATCATCTTCTTTTTTGATCAGTCTACACTTATCATACCCTGCCAATGACGCTCTCGAATAATCAATTTCATCCGCCATTAATTAAGGTGCTGTATATTATTGAAAAAATTTATAAGGATACTCTTTACTCTTTACGCAAAGTGCGCGTTAAGAAACTCGTCTGTGAAACCCATTTACTTTTCAGCAGTAGCTGATAATTTCACAATAGGTGTCAATTCCAATTTTCTAAATTCCACTTCTGCCCCTTCGGCCTGAACGGCGATTTGGCCTTTATGCGCTGTACAGTTATATCCATCATTCACGAGATCGCCATTTACCCACACCCGTATCGTATTTTTTACGCATTCTATCACCATGGTATTCCATTGTCCTAGTGGCTTTTCTGAGCCGTCGGTAAGATTCATTACTCTTCTTTTTTTACCTTCGGTTATGCCCCATTCGTCTTTTGGGCCACGGCGCTTTTCCATATCTGGTACGGTGATATCTTCTACAATGCACCAAAAGTCCCCGGCATTTTCGTGCATCATTTGTACTTCAATAGATTTGGGAAACATTTTGTAAAGAGAGCGTGGCGTAGAGGCGAATACCAAAATGCCGCAATTGCCCGGCTTACCTGCAAAACGGTACTCTGCCTGCAACCTAAAGTTTTGATAAACAGTGTCAGTAATTAAATGCCCCTGGGGCTCGCCTAAACTTACGAGCATTCCATTTCTTACAATAAAAGGATTTCTTGCATTTGCATTGGTGTCCATTGCTGGTACATCCACATGCCACCCGTTTAAATCTTTACCATTAAAAAGGCTGTGTGACTGGGGCTTTGCGCTAAATGGCGACATCATCATTAAAAAGAAGAACCATTTCATAAATAGTAATTTTAAGCTTTTTTATTAAAGATATTGTGTTTCCTGTTAATTTTCAGATCATTGGATTTCCAGGGAGTAATATAGTCCTTTAGTAAGGATTTAAAAAAGTAATTAAAGATAACTACTTCTTTCCTGGTTATTGCCGCACAACAAGCTACCAGGTATAGAAATTGAACTTCCATCTTTTGCATGATCAATAACATCTCCCAGCAAACAAAAAAGGAGTTATTCTATGGGTTTCAAAATTGTTGATTGATCTGTATGAAAGAGGATCTTCTCTTTAGAAAAATAAGCCGGGAAGAAGCCTTCGTTTGCCCAAAGTTTGAAAAGGTTGTCATAATATTTGCTTTGCGGATCAGCCGATTGTCCGGGTGAGTTAATCATCAAAGTTTTATCCAATCTCCCAGCTATTATTCTGAAACTCGCGCCTGATTCCTGGTTGTCAGAACCACCTGTGGAATTTACAGTAAAACTGTTGCCACCTCTTGGTAAAGACCCTAATGTATATTTTTCCAGCAAATCAGGAGACAGATAATTATGAAGAGGATCTTGCTCATAGGTCCAGTTGCTGATCTGATGCCCAAATCTATTTGTTAAATCATTCAATGCATCTTCAAAAGTTTCACGGATAAATTCATTCCGTCCGGATTCAGGAACTGCACCAAATTTAGGATCAGGATGCTGTAGGCATTCGATCAAACGGGATAATTGAATGCTTACGAGATCCTGTAATTCTGCCGGAACAAATTTATTATTTGCATGAGCAGATAATTTTCTTTCCCACATGGCATAAATGCCTGCATTGATCGCATCTACATAAGCATTGATAATTTCTATTCCATCTTTAGGATATTGACTAAGTTCATTTTTCATATCTCCACGATATTCAAATAATCTCGTGCCATTATCCTGTCTTAGAAACAATTGCCAGGCCCAGGTACATTGGATTTCTGGTGATATGATAGACACCATTAGTTTGAAGAGAAGATGCAGGCCAGATAGATGCCAATGTATTTTTACTTTGAAAAAATTGTCTTAAGCTTCTTATTAAAAAAAATAGTGCAACAACTAAAAATATTCCCCCAGGATTTTCATGCCTTGCCCACGAAATATTTTAGGATTAATTGGAAAGTCTCTTTGAATAAACAGCGCAGCCAGAAGGGTTACTACATAAAACAATGGCGGAGGAATGTAAACACCGGGGTTATCTTTTTTATTGGTAACGGGATCTAAAAAAACTTTTTTTTCATTTGTGGTTTTTTAATGAATTACTATCAAATTAGTTTCTCAATTCCACTATTATTAATTAAGATAAAACCGGATTGGCAACATCTCTTATTGTAAAGATGCTTCGAATGTTTAATTATTAAATTTTAAATCGTTCATAAATATCCGGGAATGATATTCGAATTAAAAAAATGAAGCGTACTAAATATTTAAAGTACATTAGCTAATAATTTTTTTATTCTCTCAGCAAAAAATAATAATATGAATTCCCGTAGGAAATTTATACAAAATTCCGCTTCTATAATTGGAGGCAGCCTGTTGATATCTGCAACAGATAATAATGCATTTGCCATTTTCAAAAACAAAATATCCCCTAACGACCGTTTGAATGTAGGCGCTATCGGAATCAACGGGATGGGATTTTCTGACCTTCGTTCAGCATTAAAAGTGCCGGGTGTAACCCTCGTAGCGCTTTGTGACATTGATGCCAATGTAATTGAAAAGAGGATGAAAGAACTTGCCGGGATGAATGTGGATACCTCAAAAGTAAAAACCTATGGTGACTACCGTAAGCTGCTCGACAATAAAGATGTGGATGTAGTAATCGTTGGAACACCCGATCATTGGCATGCATTGATCATGATGGATGCCTGTGCTGCCGGTAAAGATGTGTATTGCGAAAAGCCCGTAGGCAACTCTATTGGCGAATGCAGGGCTATGATGAAAGCACAACAACGCTATAATAAAATAGTGCAGGTAGGCCAATGGCAACGCAGCCAGCAGCATTTCAAAGATGCAGTTGACTATGTCCAAAGCGGTGTGCTTGGCAATATACGCACCGTAAAAGTGTGGTGCTACCAGGGTTGGATGAAGCCGGGGCCTGTAGTGCCTGACACAGCGCCTCCTGCAGGGGTTGATTATAAAACCTGGTTGGGGCCAGCTCCTACCCGGCCTTTCAACTCAAGCCGCTTTCATTTTAACTTTCGCTGGTTCTGGGATTATGCTGGTGGCCTTATGACCGACTGGGGAGTACATCTGCTCGACTATGGCTTGCTTGGCATGAAGTCTCCTACGCCAAAATCTATTGCAGCTTTGGGTGGACGTTTTGCTTATCCTGATCTGTATGAAGAAACACCGGACACGCTTACCACACTTTATGAATTTGACGGCTTCAACATGGTATGGGATTCTGCTATGGGAATTGATAACGGCCCTTATAACCGCGACCATGGCATTGCTTATATCGGAAATAACGGAACCCTTATTCTCAATCGTGGCGGCTGGGAGGTAATTGAAGAAAAGCAAGGCAAAAATAAAGTGAGCAAGCCCTTTGCGCCTTCATCAGATAACGGATTAGATAGACATTTAGAGAATTTTGTAAGCGTGGTAAAATCGAGGAAACTGGAAGACCTGCATTGCCCGATACAGGCTGGCGCTCATGTGGCTACGGTGGCGCAAATGGGTAATATCGCTTACCGC
>JBDTJI010000030.1:0-6300 GCA_039935935.1 Ginsengibacter sp.
GAATTGTTTGAGTAATCAATCTTTTCTCGTCTCTATACCAGATTTCAAAGCTTGAAAAGTCATCCTGCCTGGGAGTCCTGATACGGAATGCACCTTTCATATACTTTACAGATCCATCTTCATTTACTTGTTTTGTAAATTTTAACTTAAGCAGTTCATCCTCATCAACCGGCAAGGGATAGAGGTCTTCTCCCTTAAAATACATATCCTGTACACCGTTGTTTACACTAATTTCTTTTTCATCGTGGTTGAAGTTAGTGACCTCGCCACGCCAGGCCTGGCCGTCACTTTCTGCAAGTACATAATCTCCGGGTTTTAATTCGCTGAATTTTATCATACTGAATTTTTGCTCAATTTAGGAAAAATGGTTGAATTGTTTTTGTTTTTTGACTTTTGCTTTTGCCATTGCTCTTTAAAGGTTTGCTTTTACGATCAGGAACTCTCTGGCCGAATCTACGATACCGGGAATGTCTTTTGTAAATTTGCAATAAAATATTTTGACACGAATAGGTCTTATTTCTGACACACACAATTACCTGGACCAGGCTGTTTTTGAGCATTTCAAAAATTGTGATGAAATATGGCATGCGGGAGATTTTGGAACATCCGCTGTTGCAGAACAATTAAAATCCTTTAAAAGACTCCGCGGCGTTTATGGAAATATTGATGGATATGATATTAAGAGCATGTATCCTGAACAGTTGGTCTTTATGTGCGAAGAGGTAAAGGTAATGATTCGGCATATCGGGGGTTATCCTCCTCGTTACAATATGGAAAGCAAAAAAGAAATCTTAATTCATAAGCCCCAACTTTTTATTAGTGGACATTCTCATATTTTAAAAGTTATGTACGATGAAAAACTTAAATGTCTGCACATGAACCCGGGTGCAGCGGGTAAACATGGCTGGCATAAAGTGAGAACTCTTATTCGCTTTGCAATTGATGTAAAGAATATTAAAGATTGTGAGGTGGTAGAATTAGAATACATGTAGGATGTCAGACGTGCGACGTAGGATGTAAGATGGCTTAATACTTGAGGATTCCAGATTTGTATTTTTTTGCAATAATGGATTCCAACTCCAGATTTGCAGGAATTGGGCAAAATTCACTTCTACATTTATCTATGCCAATCATACAGAGAAATATATTAGAGGAACCTAAATTATTATCCCGGCAATTCAGGGCATTAAGCATCATAGAGTCGAGGCAAAGTACTAAGATTACTTTGTGTAAATTATTGTTTAGTACCTGCCCTTGTATGAATCTTGAAATCGTAATAAACGAATAACCCCATTGGAGGGTATTGAATGGTTCTTTCATAATATCGACTCACAACCTTTTGTTTAGCAACTTTACAACACAGAACATTAAATTTGCAACATGTTGCGGTCAAAAATATTAAGTTTTATCACCATCGTCACTTTATTTACTGTTTCCTGTAATTCAACTGACAAAGAGGTAAAACACGTAATTCTCCATCACAACTCAATAGAAGCTATAAAGAAAAATATAAAAGAACATCCGGATTCTTTGATGTTAAAAGTGAAATTAATAGAAGCGTATAGAAACGGGGGGTATTACGACTCTGCAATTTCCATTGCAAGCCGGGAATTAGCAAAAGACAGTGGCAGCGCTTACTTATGGAATATTAAAGCGACCTTATACTTTGAAAATAACGATACCTCGAACGCAATAAATTCGCTGGAACATGCGATTAAAATTTATCCCCTTCCCGATTATCTGGTTGCACTTGGGACAGTGTATGCCGAAATAAAAAGCAAAAATGCATTACTGATCGCCGATGAACTTTTACGGTCCAACAAAACTAAATCCGATAAAGACGCCTATTTCATTAAAGGCATTTATTATAATTATTTAAATGAATCAGAAAAAGCAATCACTTATCTTGATAGCTGCCTTAATCTTGACTTTACTTACATGTACGCTTATCGTGAAAAAGCCATCGCGTTATATCATCAAAAAAAATACGAGGATGCAATCAAGGTTTTGAGACGTGCTGTTACCGTTCAAAATAATTTTGATGAGGGCTATTTCTGGATGGGTAAATGTTATGAAAAATTGAACCGGAATGATGATGCCATTGAAAGCTACCAGAAAGCATTATTGTATGATGAAGATTATTCGGAAGCAAGAGATGCTTTGGATAGGCTTCAGAATGGGAATAAATTGTGAATGGAGAGTGGCGAATTAATAAATTATAAGTTATAAATAGGAAATACGATGACAATAGTAGCGCCTTCTCTTTTAGCCGCTGATTTTTTAAATCTTCAATCCGATTGCAGGATGCTTGATGAAAGTTTAGCAGACTGGTTTCATCTGGATGTAATGGATGGAAGGTTTGTTCCCAATATCAGCTTTGGAATGTCCATTATCAAACAAATAAGAAAAACTAGTAACAAGTTTTTTGACGTGCATCTTATGATATTGGAACCGGAAAAATATGCAGAAGAACTAAAAGATGCCGGTGCAAACAGCTTGACCGTCCACCTCGAAGCTTGCCCTCATTTACATCGGAATATTCAGCAAATAAAATCGTTGGGAATGAAAGCAGGGGTGGCAATCAATCCTTCAACACCGGTTTTGCTCCTGCAAGATATTATCACCGATATTGATGTGATATGCCTGATGAGTGTGAACCCTGGCTTTGGCGCGCAATCTTTTATCCCTCACTCCATTCAAAAGATAAAAGAACTAAAAGCGATGATTAATAACACACAATCTGCTTCAAAAATTGAAGTAGATGGCGGCGTTTCGTTACAAAATGCCGCTGAAATAATCTCAGCCGGTGCAGATGTCCTGGTGGCTGGCAGTGCAGTTTTCAAATCAGCAAATCCAAAAGACACTATTAAGAAGCTGAAAGGATTGTAAGAATAAGATTATTGAGGGAAGCATCTGAACTTCTTATTCTGCCAAATATTGATTTTGGTAAGTATTAAAAAACCATTTTTTTTACATAATCTATAAATGAAGATTTTTTTCTTGCCGTGAAAACTCATTTTGTTCACTAAAAACTTTCTAAATTCTTATACTATTTACAAGTTTTCATGTATCTGGTTCAACACAAGTACCGTCTGCTTTAGCCAATTCGTTTGAGAAGTATCCCAGTCATACTTTTGCATAAGCACATCTTCTAATATTTGCCTGGCTTCGAAGGCTTGCTCTTCCGAATAAAAGCAACTCGCCCATTTTTTATCAAGTTTATTTTCGCTTTGAATGGTAATGCCTCCTTCGTACCAGTTAAGACAGCTTGGCAAAGCAATGAAATCAATCGTTTTAGCGCCCCCATTGATAACCCCATTAAAATAATAAGAATAGAACCGGATATTATCCCTGAGTCGTTTCTTAATTAATTCGTCAGTTTCAGGCTTTGAGGGCTTTTGACTCCATTGATAATTTAATCTTGAAAAAGGGTTTTCGATTGCTACGGGCCAATAGGTATGGGTTGCTTTAAAAGTCAGTTCAGATGTATGCCTATTCTCTGTTCTGCTCATAGCAAGTTCGTCTCTGTTCAGTTTACTGATCACATACACTGCTTTTCTTCCTTTATCAAAATTCACAATAATGCTATCATCGTGCACTTTGAATTTTCCATAAGCCATTTCACCCGCCGGATTCTCAAGCAATGAGGAATCTGTCATAAAAACAATGCCTGACTGAAATAAAATCCCGTCTTTATTTGTAAAAGAAACGTCCCGTGAAGTGGGATGATCCGCATCCTCTAATTTCCAGTACTGGCACAACAAGTGAAAAGTGTCGCTGGGAACAGCCATAGTGGTGACAGGTGCTTTTTCGATATTATCATCATTTGATGAAACACAACTCCAACATAGCATTGAAGAAATAACAACAGCCGAAAAAAATATTCGCATTTTTCAAAAATAACCAAATTGAAACCGACGTACGCAATAAATGTACAAGATTAAGCGCTATGCCCAAATCAATAGTAAGGACTTCCCGGTTGAAGCAGTGAAGAGTTTAGCCGGACACAAGATTCTATGACTGTATTTTCGCAAAAATATTATCTTCACTTTATGAGATTAATGGTATTTATTTTCTTGTTACTTAATACTATCCCCGTAAATGCCCAGCAGAAAACGGCTTATGTGTCAGGCAGGGTAATGGATGAAAATGAGGACTTATTACCAGGAGCAACGGTGACCATCCTCGGTAAAACAAACGGAATACTTACTTCTGATTCAGGAACTTACCGCATTAAGGTACCAGCAGTCAAGGCATTTGCTTTGGTTTATTCACATTCAGGATTTCGTGACGAACAAAAAAATTTCTACCTGAGTGACCAGGAAGAAGAGAAGGTAACGGTAAGGCTCATACGAACAGGGAAAACGCTGGAGACAGTTGTCATCAGTAATGATAAAACAAGGACAGAAACGGGACTTGTAAAAATTAACCCAAAGAGTGTAGTTACCCTTCCCTCTGTAATAGGAGGCGTCGAGGGATTGATTAAAATATTGGTCGGCAGCAATAATGAACTTACTTCACAGTACGCTGTACGCGGAGGCAACTATGATGAGAATCTCATTTATATCAATGACTTTGAAATTTTTCGCCCTTACCTGGTAAGAAACGGCCAGCAGGAGGGCTTGAGTTTTATCAATCCCGAATTAGTAAAAAATATTAATTTTTATACCGGAGGTTTCCAGGCAAAGTATGGAGATAAAATAAGCAGTGTGCTCGATATTCAGTACAAGAAGCCGGATACCTTCGCAGGGTCTGTTTATATAAGCGCCCTTGAACAAGGCCTGCACCTCGAAGGCAGTTCAAAAAACGAAAAACTTACGTGGTTGATAGGCGTAAGAAACAAAACCAACAGAAATCTTTTGAGCAGCCAGGAAACCAAAGGAAACTATGTTCCTTCTGCATCGGACCTACAGGCATTCCTCTCTTATAAAGTTTCTAAAAAATCACAACTGGAACTTTTAGGAATTCTGTCCGGTTCCAGGTTTTCTCTCATTCCCGAATCAGCACAGAAATCAACAGCCGTTATAACGCCATTGTTTACCGCAAACATCGGCCTGGATATTTATTTTGAAGGGCAGGAAAAAGATAGCTATAAAAATAATCTTCTCGGAATAAGCCTGTTACAAAATATAAATAAAAGAGTAAAATTAAAATGGATGGCCAGCCGTTATGGGGACAATGAAAATGAAAATTTTGATATTGCAGGAGCCTATCTTTTTGGTGAAAGGAATTTTGATAAAACGCAGGTTGATTTCGGGAAGATAACCAATCCACTGGGCGCAGGGTTGTACCAAAATTATGCACGCAACCAACTTAATATACAGGTTTATAACTTAAGTCACAAAGGGAGTTACGGCGAGGGAAAACATTTTATACAATGGGGGACGGGTGTGGACCATACCATCATTTCTGATCAGTTAAATGAATGGGAACTACAGGACAGTGCAGGATATTCGCTGCCTTACAATCCTAACGAGGTGAACCTGAGCAATGTGCTGAAATCCAAAGCTGATCTTACTATAGATAAATATACCGGTTACGTTCAGGATAATATTCGTCTGATCAGTGGTGTTAGAGATGTTACTTTACAGGCCGGTGTAAGGTTTAATTACAATTCTCTCAATAAAGAGTTTCTGGTAAGTCCACGCACACAGATTAGTTATAAACCGAATTGGAAAAAAGATATTATTTTCAAAGCCTCTGCCGGAATATACGACCAACCGCCTTTTTATCGCGAAATGAGAAGACATGACGGAACGGTTAATACGGTATTGAGGAGCCAGAAAAGTATCCAGTATGTAGCTGGTTTCGATTACAACTTATCGCATGGAGACAGACCGATGCGTATCACTACGGAAGCCTATTATAAATCTCTGACCGATGTGGTTCCTTATGACATTGAAAATATTCGTATCCGTTATTTTGGTGAAAATGACGCGAAGGCTTATGCAACAGGCATTGAAGCGAGGCTATTTACAGAACTAGTCAAAGATGCTGAAAGCTGGTTCAGCATCGGAATAAGCCAGACGAAAGAAAACCTCGATAATGATTTTTATTACACTTATAAAAATACATCAGGTGAAATCATTACTCCAAAAAGTGCCGATCAAATAATTGCAGATAGTGTGAAGACAGATATAGGATATGTAAGAAGACCAAGCGACAGGCTCATAACTATGGGTTTATATTTACAGGATTATTTAAGTACCAATAAAAATTTTAAAGTACATTTGAATATGATCTACGGCAGTAACATGAGTTACAATATACCTGGCAATCCGAAATACCGGAATGCATTGA
>JBDTJI010000031.1:0-5726 GCA_039935935.1 Ginsengibacter sp.
TCAATAAAAGATGCTGAATGATTTATTTTTTCATTCAGCAAGCGAATGTCTTCTGCAGTTTGTAACATTTGTGTCAATAAAATTAGAATATGTGTATTATAATTTCGCAAATTACGAACAACACATAAATTAAAAGTTGTTTATATCAAACCTTGACGGAAAAGAATGTTAAAAAAATAAAGGGAGTATAAAACTCCCTTTTCAAAAATTCATCCATCAGATGATGTTATTTATCATTAACTCTGAAAGAAACTTTACAAATCACACCATAAGAAGATACTTTTTCACCCTTTACGTGCACTTTAAAGTCTTTAACATATACTGAATCTATGTTTTTCACAGTTTTGGAAACTTCACTAACTGCATTTTGTATGGCATCATCAAAACTGGTTTCTGATGAAGCGATTACTTCAATTACTTTTACGATAGGCATAATACTTAATTTTAATTAATAAATAAATGATTTGTCAATGTAAGAAATTATATCTGCATTTCATTTCTATAACGATGCATCGATGCAGATGTGTAGACGTATACTCAAAATCTATTCCGAAATTGTTTTACAAAAAAAAATAATCGTTCTCCTAAGGCAATTTATAATTTTTTACTTTTGCTGCTTTAGATGTCCAACTTGAATATAAATAAGTACATAAGAAAGTTTATTGCCATTGTGTTGTTGGCTATTTTTGCTCTTAGCAATACACCAACCAAATATTTACATCATTTTTTTGCTAATCATATCGATCTTAGAGATAAGATATTTAACAATTCTAAAATTCCCCAATTAAGCGTAACCGGACTTAACTGTCATTGCGAGAACAACGTGGTTATTGCTCCTTATACTTTAAGTAGCTCCTTCGAGGTTAAACCTATTCTAACCAGAGTTATGGGCTATCATGGATCACTCGAATACTCACTTATTCTTTTTCAGTCTATATCTTTTGGATTGAGAGGACCTCCTTCTGTTGCATAATATCAATTTTTTTATCTCAATTTCATTGAAGCAATAAGCCCTTCGCTTGTTGCAGTTTACAACAGTATTTATCGGCGGCAGAGGGCCTTCTACAAAAAAGATAACATGAAGAAATTCCATTTAATCATAACGATTGGCGCATTCCTTTTTTTGCCGGTGCAATTAAGAGCGCAAAAGAATAGTGAGCGATATTCACTTTCCGGTACAATCACCACAACATCCATGTTCCCGCTTCCTTCAGCTTCAGTTTATATTTCTGATTTAAAAAAAGGAAGTATTGCTGATGCCAATGGAAATTATAAAATCAATAATGTTCCATCCGGAACTTACCTTGTAGAAATAAAATACATAGGATATAAGACCATTCTTCAAAATATATATTTTAATGAAAATAAAGTTCAGAACTTTTCAATGGATATATCCGTTACCGAAGAAAATGAAATCGTAATCACCGGATCGTCAAAGGCCACTTCTATTAAAAGAAACCCTATTCCAATTGTTGCGATCAATAAACGTTTTCTTCAGCAAAATCTCAGCACGAACATTATTGATGCCATTGCCAAAGTGCCCGGTATCAGCGAAGTTACTACGGGTCCTAATGTTTCAAAACCTTTTATCCGGGGATTAGGGTTTAACAGGATACTTACTCTGTATGATGGTGTACGACAGGAAGGACAGCAATGGGGAGATGAACATGGGATGGAAGTAGATCAAAATACCGTAGATAAAGTGGAAGTCGTTAAAGGACCTGCCAGCCTTATTTACGGCTCTGATGCCGTAGCCGGTGTGATCAACCTGATTCCTGCAAATGCTCCTGCAGAAGGAAAGATAATAGGTAATATTTTAAATGAATATCAAACCAATAACCGGTTAATAGAAAATTCCGCAACCATTGCTGCACATACCAACGATATAACATGGGGCGGAACTATCACTCATAAAATGGCAACCAATTATAAAAACAAATATGATGGCAGAGTTTATAACACAAGCTTTGCAGAAACCGATGCGTCGGCAAATATTGGCATTAATAAGAACTGGGGATATAGCCATCTTGGGCTTTCTATATTTGACGACTTGCAGGAAATTCCTGACGGAAGCCGTGACTCTGCTACAAGAAAGTTCACCAAACACATTACAGAAGATGATGATTACCGGCCAATTGTAAGCAATAAGGAACTTTCTTCTTATAACATTTCGGCCCTACATCAGCATGTACAGCACTACCGGGTTTATACCACTAATAGCTTTTTGTTGGGTAGTGGCAGGTTAGCGCTTAACCTTGCTTTTCAGAAAAGTGCGCGGAGGGAATACAGCCATCCTGAAGTGCAGTTGCCTGGACTATATCTCAAATTAAACACCTATAGCTACGATGCAAAATATTATTTTCATGAATCAAAAGGCTTTAGTGTAACAACCGGAATCAACGGGATGTACCAGGATAATAACGTAAACGATGGAACGGAATTTATTATTCCGTCTTACCGCCAGTTTGATTTTGGGCCTTTTGTTTATGCTAAAAAATCTATAGGCAACCTGGAGATTGCTGGCGGGATAAGATATGATGTTAGAAATTTCAGAAATGAAGGCTTATATACGGGCACTAATCCTGCAAATGGTTTTGACCATGTGATAACAGGCAAGGATACATTAGGGGCTTATCATCCATTCTCTTTTTACAGACAAACTTTCTCAGGTGGGAGCGGAAGCCTTGGCCTGTCTTATAAAATAAATGAACAGTTCAACATAAAGATCAACGTCGGCAGGGGTTACAGAGCACCAAATATATCCGAGATCAGTGCAAATGGAGTACACCCGGGAACTGGTATCTACCAGATTGGCAATCTTAATTTTAAACCTGAATTTAACTGGCAGGAAGATATAGGTATTGAATTTAATTCAACCCACGTCACGATCAATGCAGATGTCTTTAATAATAGTATTGAGAATTATATTTATAATCAAAAGCTGTTAAGCAGTAATGGTGCAGATTCTATAGTTGTACCGGGAAACGAGACTTTTAAATTTGTAGCGGCAAGAGCAAATTTGATGGGTGGAGAATTGAGCGTGGATGTGCATCCTCATCCATGGGACTGGCTCCATTTTGAAAATTCGCTTTCTTTTGTTTCGGGAACTAACAAGGGCGTGCGGGGAGAAGGAAAGATTTCTGACAGTGCCAAATATTTACCTTTTATTCCACCGTTGCACACCATTTCCGAATTAAGAGCAGATATAAAAAAGGTCGGAAAATCTTTTGCCAATGTATTTTTGAAAATACAGTTTGAAATATACGCTGCGCAAAAAAGGGTGTACCTCGAAAACGACACTGAAACTCCTACAGCCGGTTATCAGTTGTTAGGAGCCGGTTTTGGTACAGACATTCTTAATAAAGACAGAAAGCCTTTTTTGAATATCTCATTTTTAGCAAATAATTTGTTCGATGTGGCTTACCAATCAGGCTTGAACAGGCTTAAATATTTTGAGCCTTTCCCGGGCAACTTTACAGGACATAATGGAATTTATAACATGGGCAGAAACTTTAGCATCAGGGTGAACGTGCCCTTGATATTTAAAGCTTCATCGATTCATTAATTACAACCTCAATATAATAGAAATAAGATAGTTAAATGGAAGAATGGATTGGTAAAAAAGACAAGGATTTAATATTTTATTTCAGTTTTTTATTATGCAGATGCCGTTCGCTATCTCTTAGATTCTTCTTATGAAAATTTTTTTTCAAAGCATCGGTAAGATCAACGTCAGTTTGGTTTGCCAGGCAAATCAAAACCCAGAGGACATCCGCCATTTCATCTGCTAAATCTTTGTCTTTATCACTTTCTTTAAATGATTGTTCGCCAAATTTCCTTACCATAATTCTTGACAACTCGCCCACTTCTTCCATTAAAATACCAAGGTTAGTGAGTTCATTAAAATACCGCACGCCGATAGTTTTGATCCATTTATCCACATCTGCCTGCGCTTTTTGTATCGTCATATTATTACATTGAATTTAAACACATCAACAGGAATACACTAATCAAAAGGAAACGAGATGGTGAATGTAGTTCCTTTGCCTTCTTCACTTGTGGCAGAAATACTTCCCCGATGACTTAATATGATGTTTTGTGAGTTGGCCAGGCCTAATCCATTTCCATTTGTTTTGGTAGTAAAATAGGGCTCAAATAATCGATCCACTTCATGTTTTGACATGCCTTTACCGTTGTCTGAAATTTGCACAAAACATTTTGTGTTCTTTTTAAAAGTAGCGAGTTCTAATAGGCCCTTGTCATCCATTGCCTCAACCGCATTTACAATAATATTCAGAAAAACAATTTTTAATTTTTCAACATCTACTGATATATCGCAAATTTCTTTTTCATAGTTCTTTACCACCTCAATTTTTTTTAATTTGATCCTATCTGTTGCTAAAGAAACGCTTTTATCCAATAATTCGTTAAGAGATACGGATGAATAACTGAGTTCAGATTGTCGGGTGCTGTTTAGCAAGTCGCTAACGAGCTGGTTAATTCTTTCTGAATTACGGGTTATCATCGTAATCAGCATCTCTGTATTATTGGTGCTTTCTATTTCTGCTGATAATTGTTCGGTAGCGAGATTGATATTTGTTAACGGATTTCTCACTTCGTGAGCTATTACCCTGGCTATCCTACCCGTTGCGGAATATTTTTCAAGACTTCTTAATTCAATTAGCTCAGTATTTAGATCTGCAAGTTGATTTACTTTTGTTTGCAATTCCTCTTTGTACTGGCCGGAACTTTTTGAGGCTGCACGTTTTGCCTTATTTTCTTTATTGTAAACGATTAAAGAATAAATGGTAAGTAGTACTGCTATTATAATGGAGATAATATTCAGGATCAATATAAGTTGCGAATATTGCGAAACATTTTTAAATCTCTCAGTCCACAATGTACTCTCCTCCTGCTTCATATTGTAGATCTGTGTTTCAATTATCTTTGTTTTGTCCACTCCTTCTTCAGTTATCTTCAATGAATGAAAAGTGTCCGATTTAGCAGAATATTCTGAAATATTTTTTTCAATCCACAAAAATTTTTGTTGAGCCAAAAAAGAGAGTGTATCAATACTTTTTAATTGCCATGCATTATCGTTGAACAACTTTTTGAGTTCGGATATAGTGCTGTCCGTATTAGATATATTGTCCTCGTAATCAGCAAGAAATATTTTATTACCAGTTAGCGCATAACCTCTAAATGCAGATTCGCTTTTAGTAATGAAACTGCTTATGTTGTCAAGGTTATGTGCCACCTGCGTAGTATGGTTCAGCCAGTAATTCTGAGATAATACTTTACGCGTGGACAAATAAGTAAGCAGATAAGAGATAAACAGAAGGAAAAAAGCAGCAAAGAAGCCGGCACGGGTACGGGTAGCAATTGTATCAAAAAATCTTTTTACCATTTTCACAATTTGGTGCTCAATATACTGCGATAATGAACGCATGTTTCACGATCGCAATGTTTTACTCCCGCAAATTTTAAACCTCATTTTTTATTTACCTTGCTGATGATCCAAAGTATGATTGCAATTAAAATTACAATGCCAATAACTCCCACCCATAAACCTGCTTTAAAAATACCGGCAATAGCCTGGCAACTGCTAAGCGTTAAAGCCAGGAAGATCATGGAGAAGAGGACTGTTTTAAAATTGAGCTTGTTCATTTTTATAGTATTATTTAGAAGATTTATTGGTAGTTATTTTAGTCCAATTTAAATAAACG
>JBDTJI010000032.1:0-6085 GCA_039935935.1 Ginsengibacter sp.
GTTAGCTTATCATTATAAATATAGCGATACATCACTTTCCCTTTTACAGATGCAGGAGCGATCAGGCTATCCAGGTATTCTGCGGTGCCCACAGATCCGCCGCCATTGTATCTTAAATCCACTATCAAAGAATTAATATTTGCAGTTTGAAATTTTGCAAAAACCCTGTCTATTTCTTTTTTGGTAAGTGTAGCGCCACCTTTGTTGAATACACTTGCGAAACTATTAAAAACAAAATAACCCACTTTCTTAACGCCCAACGTATAAATGGAATCAAATAAAACCGGATTGATCTGGTAAACGGCGCTTGTAAGAGTATTGGTTTGCAAAGTACCATCTGGCTTTTTAAATGTAAAAGAAGCACTGTTACTGTGGTAAACTGCCCGAACCACTTTATTGACATTGGTACCATTACTTCCATCGTAACTGAGACTCTTGTCTCCATTTATTGCGGCGATCTGCCAGCCCCTGGTAATACCAGCCTTGCCTGCGGGAGAGTTCTTGTCGGCATACAACACATACAATTGTGCATTGTTATTAGCATCATTGGCATAAGTGACTTCCATGCCCAGTTCGCCTGCCACACCTTGCTGTATTTCATCTGCTACCTGGCCGTGGTCAATGAAGCTGTATTTATCGTAAGGCCTGCCGGTGGAAGGATTAATGGCATAAGTTTTCATGTTTGTCAACAATCCATCCGCTGAATCGTAACCACTATTAAAAGGGTTTAATTTTGGAATCTTCGAATACCAGTAATAACTGGGAAGATCAAATGTAGTGTCTCTACCTCCATCTACAAAACTTACCTGCATGATGTTGTACATGAGGTATTTTAGAGAGTCCGCATCTGCTAAACCATTTGTTTTAAACGCTGTATTTATAGGTGCTTCTTTTCTGCATGACGAAAAGCATCCCAGTAAAACAAAAAGTAACAGGTAAACACCAGCGTTACTGGATAGGTGTTTTTTCATAAATTAGGTTTTCATAGAGATTAATGAATTAAATAAACATTTATCTCATTTGTCTCAAATATTTTTTACAGATTTTTCTGCACGCAATTAAAGTTTCAATTCCTCGCTACCGTCTTTTTTAATTTTTCTATTTCCATCGCTATCCTGCCATTCCATTCATTTTGTTTTACGGTGTCCATGCTATGTTTTGTTTCCCTATCATATTCTTGTTGCATAGCGCTATTTTCCTCATATACTTTATCGAAAATAGAATGCATTATTTTTCTATAATTTTGACGGGTAAATTTTGCTTTTCTTAATTCATCCACTAATTTTTCAGATCCAAGCCTGGTAATATCAAAGTGTCGTTGTTCATGTTCCAAATGATAATCAGAATGAATGTCCGGCCTTTTCCATGAGTCGTGCTGAGTAAAGAACGTAAAAACGGCTATTGCGATATCCATATTGTTACCATCGTTGGTCATCGATGAATTAAAAGAAAAGCCTGAAGCGGTCATAGCCCCCCATTGAGCATTAACAGGAGGAGTAGCCTGGAAATCCTGCCAATTCAGCTTTCTATTGACATCGTAATATATGGTATCGCTGCCTGTTTTGTTGGCCTTGTAATCTATAAACACATTTATTGTGATCTTTTGCGGAAAAGCCTGGAGTGAAACAAGGATTGAAATTACTACAGTGATTATATGTTTATATTTGGTCATAGGGTTGCAACGGTTAAAATAATACTACACGAATTTCATTTTAATCTACGGATTATTAACCGTGCGGGTTTTATTTTAACAGCATTTATACGATTCATTTATTTATTTATAATTTTATTAAAAATACCTGATGACTGAGGCCATTGTTATTACCCCCGTAAAAGATTCAATCGTTACTTCGTTAAAAACTATTGTATCTATTTATGAAGCTAAATCAAAAATTCACCATATTGTTTACAACGACTTCAGCTCTCCTGAAACGCTGCAATTATTGAGAGATAATGCGACAAAATTCAGGTTTGAATTGGTTAATCTTTGCGATAAAATTGATACTCCTTCGCCTAATTATGATTTCGTTTTGCAGGATGGCCAGCGAAGAGCATTGAACGAGGGAAAACATTTAATAGTAGTAGAGTCAGATGTAGTGGTAAAAGAAAATACACTTGATGAACTAATACATTATGCCAAAAAGGAAGTTAACACTGGCATGGTAGGAGCTATTACGGTAGATAAAATGGAACAGGTAAATTTTCCTTACCTAAAATTTAAGAATAGAAGGTTGGATATCATAGATACGAAGAGAAGCCTGAGCTTCTGTTGCACTCTTATGACGAATAGTTTTTTACAAAAATTCAATTTTGAAGATCTCGATAAGTCGAAAGACTGGTATGATACCAGCTTATCTAAGAAATCTATTGATCTCGGTTTTAAAAATATTATACTCGGTAACGTTACCGTACTCCATCTACCGCATGGAAGCCGTCCCTGGAAACAATTGAAATATAAGAATCCGGTGAAATATTACTTTAATAAATATTGGAAGGGAATAGATAAAATCTGAATTTGGTATTCAGTTATATCATAAGAATCGCAAAAATTCTGTATGAGTACAAATGCCACATTCGTTTCTGTAATTGTTCCTGTTTATAATATGGAGCATTATGTAGCGGCAACAATAGAATCTGCATTGCGGTCAAGCTATCCGGCCTTCGAGGTGATCGCGATTGACGATGGTTCAACGAATGGTTCTCAGGCAGTTATTAAAGAATTCGCTCAACAGGATGAAAGAGTTGTGTTCTTGCAGTAGTCCAATGCCGGCGCTTCGGTTGCACGCAATACCGCCATTCAACACACAAAAGGTGCCTATATACTTCCGTTAGATGCTTACAATCTTATTGGTCCCAAGTATTGCCAAGGCTGCTGCGATATTGAATCAACATCCGGATGTAAAAGTTGTGAGTGCAAAAGCCGAATTTTTCATTGATAAAACAGGTATATGGAAGTTGCCCAAGTTTAGTTTAAAATTATTAGCAAGAAAAAAATCTGATAGACAACTGCGTGACCTATCGAAAAGCAGACTGGGAGAAGGCAGGCGTATATTGTCCTGAACTATTAGGGAGGGAAGACTGGGACTTTTGGATATCTATGCAAAAATCCGGAGGAAGATTTATCAGGATACCTGAAGTAGGATTCCATTACAGAGTCACCGGAAATTCAAAAAGAAAAAGAACACGTCAATTAAAAAAAGAGATCATTGATACCCTGAATAAACGCCATGCGGTTTATTCTGAAGAACAATTAGGTGGAGCTTTACGGTATAGCCGCACCTGGCCAAAACTCATTAACACAATCGATAAAAAAATAAAACAAGGTAAGTATAAACTAAAGCAATAACTCACCTGCCATTCATCATTCTCTATTTTAATCAACTGCCTTTGATTTCTTTTTTCCTAAAAATAACTTCCATATAACCGGGAAAGTAGTAACGATGACAATGCACACTACGATTACTTCCAGGTGCTGTTTTAAATCAAAATTAAATTCTTTTTCGATGAATTTTTGCAGAAAGTGCCCGCCGAGGAGCATACTGCCCACCCATAGGGCACAGCCAACAATATTGTAGAAAGTAAATTTTATTTTTTTCATCTTTACAATACCTGCAACTATGGGTGCAAATGTGCGTACAAAGGGAATGAACCGTGCGATAACAATCGCGCCTCCACCATTTTTGTTATAAAATTCATGTGCCTGTTGGAGATATTTTTTTTTGAAAAAGAAGGAATCTCTTCTCTCATAGAGAAACGGGCCGCTCTTATAGCCAAACCAATATCCTACAAAATTGCCCAATATCCCGGCAATGGTAATCAGTAACCATAATACCCCCAGGTCAAGCCATTGATTATTTGAAGGAAAAAGCGCGGCAGTCACGATCTGGTCGCTGTATATGCCCGTTACAAAAAGTAACGCATCACCTGGTAAAAAAAAGCCTGCGAATAATCCTGTTTCAGCAAATACAATAAAAATAATCATCCACAATCCGCCGTTGTCAATGTAAAATTGCGGATTCAATAAGTTTTTAACATTCAACCCAAGGAAATACAAGAGCTCCACGTGAGTAAGGATTTATAGTAAATTAATAATGCAAAATCAAAGTAGTAAATGAAATCAAAGAAACAACAAAAATCTTTAAATAAAATAGAGATTACATCATTCTGCTACAAAAGCCAGGGCCTTTTCATCATCGAATTCTCCCTCCCATCTTGCAATTACACAACTGGCCAAAGTGTTTCCGATTACATTTACTGAAGTACGGGCCATATCCATCAGTTCATCAATACCTAAGATGGCCATTACCGGCCACAGTGGTAAGCCGAATGAACCAACAGTACCTATGAGAATAACGAGAGATGCCCGTGGCACTCCTGCGACTCCCTTGCTTGTAAGCATCAGGGTAAGGCCCATTATGATTTGCGTTTCAATCGGCATGTGCATGCCGGCAGCCTGCGCTACGAATACACTTGCCAATGACAGGTAAAGAGTGGTGCCATCCAGGTTAAACGTATAGCCTGTGGGCAATACAAATGAAACAATCTTGCGTGGTACTCCAAATTTTTCCATGTTCTCCATGGCAATAGGAAGCGCAGACTCTGAACTGGTAGTTGCAAAAGCAATAGCCACCGGTTCCGATACAGCATTAATGAATTGGCGTACAGGTATCCGTAAAAAATATGCAATTGAGAAAAGTACAACCCCTAAAAAGACAAGAAGTGAAGCATATAAGGTAAGCAGCAATTTTACCAAAGAATAAAGTATATCAAGCCCCAGATGGCCGACAGTAACGGCAATGGCGGCGCCCACACCAAACGGTGCGAAGTGCATGATGATGTTAGTAAACTTAAACATGGTTTCGGCAAGGCTCTCCGAAAACAACAACATCGGCTTACGCTTTTCTTCTTTTACCATCGCCAGCCCTATCCCAAAGATGACACTGAAAACGACAATCGGCAGCACATCTCCATTGTACATGGATTTAATGATATTTTCCGGAAAAACATGTAGAATCACATCCTGCCAGGTCTGCGGAGTCGTAAAGGGTAATTCTTCATGAAAGCCCGGTGGGATGTGAATGCCTACACCAGCCTGCGATACATTGATGGCGATAAGACCGATGATCAACGCGATGGTGGTTACCACTTCAAAATATACAATGGATTTCCATCCCATTCTGCCCACCTGCCGCAGGTCTGAATGGCCGGCAATGCCCACCACGAGCGTAGAAAAAAGTATCGGGGCGATAATGGTCTTTACTAATCGTAAAAATATATTGCTAAGGAATTTTAAATTTTTTGCCAACTCAGGGAAATCCAATCCAATTTCCACACCTATTACCATGCTCGTTAATATCCAGGTGGTGAGCGATCTTTTATAAAAAGCAAAGAGTACCAGCGAGCCAATAAATATCCAACGTAAGACTCTCAAAAATACAGGGGAGATACTATTAAAATTATAGGCATCAATTAAATGAAAGATTGCAGCTATGGTAAGGGTAATAAAAACAAGTATGGCGCTTTTTCTTTTATTCATAAAGAAGATAAGGAGTCAAAACTAAGGAATACAATCTGAAATCATTGCTCTTAAAGCAGTTTATTCGGTATGTCTGTTTACTTTGAAAAATGAGAAAAAACAATGCCAGGGAAAAAAGAGATAAGGATTAAAAAATAACATCTGGCTACCGGGCAACTGTTAACGTCCGCGCCAACAGCTTTATTTCCGATGGATTAGCAAAAGCGATAAAAATTTCTTTTTAGATAATTGTTTCAAGAGAGACGTTGAGGAGATACCAACATCACCAGAGGATAAGCAATAAAAACTCATTTCAAAAATGTCTGAGTGACATAAATAATCACTACTTTTAAATCATCAAAACATCTGAACGCATTTGGTAATGAGGAAAGGGAGTTTTGGAGACTAAAACTTAATCTTAAAAACAAACATAAAGAAGAGAGACGGCTGATACTTTGTCCCCAATAGCAAAGTTAAGCCTGCACTGACACCAGAAGTTGCGACATGTGCCAACTGAAAAATATACCGCAAAGCTCCCTCAGGTTTATTCTTAATGTGGGGCTTTTTAAG
>JBDTJI010000033.1:0-12777 GCA_039935935.1 Ginsengibacter sp.
TACTTAAAAGAAATAATAATGTCAAAAGAAAACAATTACAGAAGAGATTTTATAAAAAAATCGGTGTTTGCTTTAGCTGGCTTAAGCCTGATTCCAGGTTTTGGGTTGGCAGAGAATACAAACGTTGAGCCAGTTGTGCCGACGGACCCCGGACTTTTAAGGGATGATAAATTAAAAACAGTCGCTTTCATTGCCAATACTTATAGGAACAGTTCGCATGCAGATGTAATTGGTACGAAACTATTCGTTGGAATACCTACTGATGATGGTATGGTAAAGCCCCAGGTTAAGATTGTATCAATGTGGATAGACCAGATTGGAGCTAACGATACAGGGGTAAGGATTGGCAAAATGAATGGAGCGGCATTATATCCATCTATAGCCGAAGCTTTGTGCCTGGGTGGCGATAAGTTAGCTGTGGACGCCGTTGTTTTTATTGGTGAACATGGGGATTACAAGTACAATCGCCTTGGTGAAAAGTTATATCCCAGGATGAATTATTTAGAACAAATTTTCAGAGTTTTTGACGCATCTAACAGGTCTGTGCCTGTCTACACTGATAAGGCCCTTTCCTACAGCTGGCTGGACAGTAAGTGGATATATGACCGGGCTGAAGAATTGGGCGTTCCAATGATGGCTGGCTCATCACTTCCTTACTGCTGGCGTGATCCACCCCTGGAGCATCCAATTGGAACTAAAATAACAGAAGCTGTGGGTATCGGCTATGCAACTCTGGATGCTTACGGCTTTCATGTTGCTGAAATTCTTCAGTGCATGGTTGAAAGAAGAGCCGGCGGTGAAACTGGTGTTGCCAGTGTAGAAGGTTTGCAGGGAAAAGATGTGTGGGACGCAATTGATTCCGGAAAAATATCCTTAAAATTAGTGAATGCCGCCTGCGATAAAATAAAAGGCAAGGCTTCAGGTTCAATGCGGGATTTAGTTAAAAAGCCTTCAGGAGTAGTCGTGCGTTATAATGATGGTACAAAGGGTTCTATTCTAATGTTGGATGAGTATGTTAAAACGGGATGGGCTTATGCTGCTAATGCAAATGGAAAAACAGTTGCAACTGAATTTGTTCTTGACGACAGTATGAGCTATTCTCATTTTAGTTACCTAACCCTTAATATTCAAAAGTTTATTGTAACAGGGAAACCAACCGCACCTATAGAACGGAATTTATTGACCAGCGGTATGATTGATATGGGAATAAGGTCTCTCAAAGAAGGGAAAGTGAAAAAAACGCCTTTTTTGAACATAAGGTATAACGCGAAAGGTTACAAACCAATCCGGCCTACCAGCCTTCGGCCTACAGGACAAAGTCTTGGCCCATGGCCACCTAAAGGTTATGAATTCATCATTCCCGATAAGTTTAAGGAGAAGAAATAGCAGGCAAGTACATCTTATATTCTTTTACTCCTCATTTTTTGGGGTAGCTAATTCAAATAAAAAAGCCTCAATCAATGAGGCTAAAAGTTTATGAGGCTTGTTTTAATAAAGGTGAACGGGTAAGATAGCGCTGGCTTGGGCTATATATAAAAAAGCAGGAACCGTTTTTAATTGTTTCGATAATCGGTTTGGAATATCTTTTTGGTAATGCAGGGCATCCAAGACTTCTCCCTATGTATCCTAATGTTTCTATCATTCTCTCACTTACATAATCAGCACAATGAATCACAATAGCTCTGTTTTTTGCGTTGTCATTAAATCCCTGTTCCTCTCCTTCTAATCTTAAAGACAGACCATGCTCACCATGGTAAGTATTTCCGGTAACATAGAAGCCAAGACTACTCATATTACTGTTAGGCGCATTTGAAAAACGATTTGCATATTCTTTACCTGAGTTACGTCCATGGGCAACATAAGTATTGTACAACACTTTCAAATTTTCAATATCTATAACGAATAATCTTTTAAGGCTCGAAGGCAAACTGAAATCTGCGATAGTTAAAATGTTGTCATTATTTAATTTACCTGAAGAACGCAAGATTTCATATCCTTTAACTCCTTCAATAAAAGCCTGTTTGGTTAGTCCAAGCGATTCCAACTGTAAACTGTCGTATAGAACATAGCTTATATTATTTGTATTAGCTTCTGATCCTTTTGCAGAAGTATTGATTGCAACTGCTGATACAGGTTTAGACTTTGCAAAAACAAATGGCAAATGAATTAAAAAGATAAAAAGCAACGTTAGTGGCAGGTTAAATTTTTTAGGTGTTTTTTTCATGTGTACTATGTTTTTTCTATTATTTTTTCATGCAAAAACTACATGAACTACCAGTTGAACAGAGCTTTCATAGATTAAGGATTCCAGGGGATATTTGGAATCGATTGTTGTAAGGAGTCGCAAATATAAATGAATATTATTTTAAAATCTGTAACTAAATCTCAATTAAAACCTCTTTTATCTGGGTTTTAACAAAGAGTACTTTATATAAACGGATAATAATTAGAAACAGATTTTTTAAATTTTTATTGTACTTCTAATTTAAAAATTGGTTAATGCTAGTTGCTATATTTGTATGAACTAAAAAAATCGGTAATATCAGTAATTCAGTGTCCATATTGAACAATCCTATTGAGTATCTAAAAGGGGTAGGGCCTTTCAGGGGCGATATATTAAAAAAGGAAGCCGGCATTTTTACTTTTAATGATTTATTACAATATTTCCCCTTCAGGCATATCGATCGCACACAAATAACGCCAATTGCCAGAATCAATTCTGAAACAGAATATATACAAGTAAAGGGTAAGATCACATCAAAAGAAATAATAGGAGAAGGACGCGGAAAAAGATTGGTAGCGACTCTTTATGATGGTACAGGTGAATTAGAACTGGTTTGGTTCCAGGGAATAAACTGGATAGAAAAAAATATTCATACCGGTACGTCCTTTCTTGTTTTTGGCAAAGTAGGGTTTTTTATGAATGCTCCACAAATAACCCATCCGGAGATGGAAGTGTTGACTGGAGAAAATAAAGATGCAAAAAGTTTCCTGGAACCTGTTTATCCCAGTACAGAAAAATTGAAAGCCAGGTCTTTGGGTAGCAGACAATTGGGGAAGTTTACCTTTACTCTTTTGCAATTGCTTTCTGAAAGAGATATGCCTGAAAATATTCCCGCTGATATTTTAGATAAATTTCGCCTTGTAAGCAGATTTGATGCTTACAAAAGCATTCATTTTCCTGCTTTATCATTGGATTATGAAAAAGCAGTCAAGCGGATAAAATTTGAAGAGCTTTTCCTTTCACAATTGCGGATGGGACTAATAAGGTTTAAGCGCCATTCATTTTCAAAGGGCATGATATTTTCAAAAGTGAGTGACCTGTTTAATGATTTTTATAATTACCATCTTCCATTTTCTTTGACAGGCGCTCAAAAAAAAGTATTAAAAGAAATAAGGAAAGATTTGGGAAGTGGCAAACAAATGAATCGGCTTTTGCAGGGCGATGTAGGCAGTGGAAAAACAATGGTAGCTCTCATGGCTATGCTAATTGCTGCTGATAATGGCTACCAGAGCTGCCTTATGGCGCCTACTGAAATTCTGGCGCGCCAGCACTTTGAAAGCCTGAAAGGTTTGCTGGGCAACCTTCCGGTAAAAACAGGGATACTTACGGGTTCATCTTCTGCAAAAGAAAAAAGAGAAATTTTAAAAGCAACCAAAGAAGGAGAAATTACGTTATTAACAGGTACACATGCTCTAATCGAAGATGCTGTTCAGTTTAAAAACCTGGGATTGGCAATCGTGGATGAGCAACACCGTTTTGGGGTGGCGCAACGGGCTAAACTTTGGGAAAAAAATGAAATCAATCCACATATTCTTGTAATGACCGCAACGCCCATTCCGCGCACGCTGGCTCTTACAGCCTATGGTGATTTGGATTATAGCATTATGGACGAAATGCCACCCGGACGACTACCAATCACCACGGTTCAGCGCATGGAGTACCTTCGCCCGCAAGTGATGAACTTCATCAAGTCGGAAATTAAACTTGGCAGGCAGGCTTACATCATTTATCCTTTAATAGAAGAATCTGCTAAACTTGATTTTGAGAACCTGATGAAAGGATATGAGGAAGTAAAAGCATTTTTTCCCGAGCCACAATATTACATCAGTATGGTACATGGCAGGCAAAAATCTGCTCTGAAACAAGCAAACATGAATCGTTTTGTGAAAGGTGATACACAGATAATGGTTTCTACGACAGTGATAGAGGTAGGAGTAAATGTGCCTAACGCCAGTGTTATGGTAATTGAAAGCGCCGAAAAATTTGGTCTTCCTCAATTGCACCAGTTGAGAGGCAGGGTAGGACGGGGCAGTGAAAAAAGCTACTGTATCCTCTCTACAAAGTTGAAATTAAGCGCAGATGCCAAACAGCGATTAAAGATCATGTGCGAAACCAATGATGGCTTTAAGATAGCGGAGAAGGATATGGAGATAAGGGGGCCGGGAGATATAGAAGGAACAAGGCAAAGCGGCCTGCTCAACTTTAAGCTCGCCAATATCATACAAGATCGAAAAATTTTAGAAGCAGCAAGACTAATGGCAGAAAAGATAATAGAGTCGGATGCTACCCTTTCCAAACCTCAAAATCATTGTCTTAAAATTTTTCTGGAAACTCAAAAAGAGAAAACTGTTTGGAGTAAAATTTCCTAACATGAGTTTTGTTGGTTATTTTGTTAATTCCCTATTAAATCAAAATATCAAAAATTTAATTTCAATCTTTTGAAGTATTTGTTTCGTAAATTTATTTGTTGATAGCTGCTTATTTGATTTAGAATAAATAATAACTTTTGATCATTAATTCTTTAAAAAATAATCATCTTGGGCGCATTGAAACGATTGCCTTATTTTTTTTGGTTCTTATTAATAACATTTTTTGTTACGGAAAATTTGTTTGCTCAAATCGAATTTATTGAAAACAGAGGTCAGTGGGATGCAAAGGTAAAGTTCATGAGCAGTGCCGGAAGTGGTTCTTTCTTCCTTACTGAAAAAGGATTTACGATTGCTCAATTTAGTCCTGAGGATATAAATAATATCCATTTGAAACGCCACCAGACAGTAACCGCTGACGGTAAGACAGGCAGAATATTTGCTGATGAAAAAATTAGGTCGCATGCTTATTCCGTAGAGTTCGTGGGTGCTCAAACGCCACAAATATTACCAGATAAACCAATACCTACTGTAAATAACTATTTTATAGGGAATGACAAAAGTAAGTGGGCTCCCAATTGTAAAATTTATAGGGGTGTTACTTATAACAATATTTATCCCGGCATTGATTTAAGATATTATGTGGGTGACGGCGGTAACTTAAAATATGATTTTATCGTACATCCCGGGGCTAAGGTGGATGACATTACCATGAAATATAGAGGTGCCGATAAAATAGGAGTAAAGAACCAGGAACTAAATATAACAACCCCATTAGGAAAAAGCAAATCTCTCAGGCCATACACGTACCAGATTATCGACAATCAAAAACAAGAGTTAGATTGCCGCTATGAAGTAAAAGGGGATATCGTAAAATTTAAAGTAGAAAATTATTCTCCTGACCAAACGTTGATCATTGACCCAACAGAAATATTTTTTAGTTATTCAGGAAGCACCGCCGATAATTGGGGTTTTACAGCTACCTACGGCGCAGATGGAAGTTTTTATGGTGGGGGTATCGTATTTGGCGCTGGGTTTCCCGTTTCTCCCGGAAGTTATGATCAGTCGTTCGGAGGGGTATTTGACATTTCTATTATCAAATTGTCTCCCAATGGCAGGACAAAGATGTATGCTACTTATATTGGAGGAAGTGGCGAAGAGCAACCTCATAGCCTGATAGTAGATTCACAGGGAAATCTAATATTGGCAGGACGTTCTAATTCAAGTGACTATCCCACTACCTCTACTTCGGGATCGAATAAGGGCTGGGATATTGTAGTTACGAAATTAAATGCTTCAGGAAGTGCCATTATTGGATCTATGAAAATAGGAGGTAGTGGTAATGATGGAGTAAATATTGCCGACGAAAACAGCGGCAACAGTCTTAAATCGCTTAAACGAAATTACGGCGACGATGCACGAAGTGAGGTATTACTCGATGCTTCTAACAATATTTATGTCGCTTCCTGCACATCATCAACCGATTTTCCTACCACTTCTGGAAGTTATCAAACAGCTTCAAGTGGTATGCAGGATGCAGTGGTTCTAAAATTGGCACCTAATTGTAATTCAATCCTGTTTAGTACTTTACTTGGGGGATCTAAAGATGACGGTGCTTATATATTAGCTCTTGGAAAGAACAATAATATTTATGTGGCTGGAGGCACATCGAGTAACGATTTTAAAGGAATCTCTACAACGGGTGTAATAAGCTCTTCTTATTTAGGCGGAGAATGTGATGGCTTTATCGTTGAATTAGATAATAACGGCACTTCGGTACTAAAAGGAACTTATATAGGGACCGATAAAGCAGATCAGGTATATGGAATTGAAACGGATAAATTTGGGTTTGTATATGTAATGGGAACCTCCGAAGGGGATATGAAAGTAATAAACGCATCCTATTCCAGCCCTGGCTCCAAGCAATTTATATCAAAAATAGAGGCCGATCTTAGCGATTTTGTATATTCTACCGTTTTTGGTTCCCCGGGTGCTACCGTACCAAATATTTCACCCACCGCTTTTTTAGTGGACCGTTGTGAAAATATATATGTATCCGGATGGGGAGGTAAAGCCAATAATGGATTTACTACCGGAAATACCAAAGGAATGCCTACCACTCCAGATGCAATCAAAGCTCAGACTGATGCGTCGGGTAGCGATTTTTATTTCTTTGTTTTAGAAAAAAATGCAACTTCACAATTGTATGGTTCTTTCTTTGGTCAGTCAGATCCACCCGGAAGGCAGGACCCTCTTACATTTGGCGACCATGTTGATGGGGGTACCAGCAGATTTGATCGGAATGGAGTTATCTATCAGGCAATGTGTGCGAATTGTTTTAAAAGTGTCCCTTTCCCAGGAACACCAGGCTCATGGTCTCCTACTAACCAATCCCAGGGAGATAACGGAAAATGCAATCTCGGGATGGTAAAGATTGAAATGGACTTTGGAGGCGTTCGTTCCGGCCTAAGTGCGTCTATTAATGGGGTGTCCAATGATACGAGTGGATGTATTCCTTTAAGAGTGGATTTTTCTGATACACTTAAGAAAGGCAAACGATATTATTGGTATTTTGGGGATGGTAAAGGCGACACTACTACGGTGCCTAACAGTTCACATGTTTATACTAACACCGGGTTATATCACGTAATGCTCGTGACTATTGATAGCGCTACTTGTAATATCTCTGACACGTCTTTTCGCTTCATTAAAGCAGGAGATAATAAAGCAAATCTTGACTTTGAGGCACAAAAAATTGCCCCTTGTACGAACTTTGGTTATAATTTTGTAAATCTTTCAACACCTACGTATGGTAGCTTTGGCCCTAATATATTCACATGGGATTTTGGGGACAATTCACCATTGGTTACGCAAGGTGTGACACCTCCGGTAATGCACACTTATGCCAGTCAGGGCACCTACAACGTCACTTTAAGTATTAATGATACTACGTATTGTAATTCGTCGGCCGATACTATAAAGAAGATAAGGATTTCTCCCCAGGTTACCGCATTATTTACTACTTCACCACATGGATGTGTGCCTTATAATGCCGTGTTTGAAAATAACTCTTTGGGTGGACTGAGATTCTTTTGGGATTTTGGAGACGGCTCTGTTTCTATTGAAGAATATCCTACTCATCTGTATTCAAACGTTGGTACTTATACAGTGAAATTGATAGCATTTGATTCCTCCTCATGTAATAAGTTAGATTCTACTTCTTTTACTATTAAGGTTAATCCGATCCCTACGGCTTCGTTCACTTTTAATCCTAATCCGCCGCAGGAGAATACATTTACTAATTTTTTAAATGGATCCATAGGTGCAACAAAATATAAATGGAATTTTGGTGATGGTGATACTTCTCTTCTTGTAGATCCAAAGCATTTGTTTGGCGAGACTGCCACTTTTAATGTGTGTCTTAATGCCGTGAATGATGCGGGATGCAGCGATGATACTTGTGTGGAAGTGCGAACATTAATACGACCTTTACTGGATGTGCCATCGGCATTTACTCCAGGCAAGTTTGGCGCTAATAGTACAATAAGAGTAGTAGGATTTGGAATAAATGAAATGAAGTGGTCTATCTTCAACAGGTGGGGCCAGAAAGTTTATGAAAGCAACAACTCTAAAATGGGATGGGACGGCACATTCAAAGGAAAATTACAGCCAATGGACGTGTATTCTTACACCGTGGATGTTACCTTTTCGGATGGCAAAAAAATAAGGAAAACAGGAGATATTACTTTGATAAGATAATATGAGTCAGCTCCCGATGGCTATCGGAAGAGTAATGAGCAAACAGACACGAAGGTCAGACCTCGGGCAATGGTGATAAACAATAAGCGATGAGCGATTGATGAAATAATAAAATAAAATGGCAAATTTATTGGGATAAGAATTAAGAATAAGAAGCGTATATTATGAAAAAGTGTACTAAAATATTATTTCTGTTTTTTTTAATGTCAGTTCTTGCATTGAATAATTTTGCCCAGGATCTTCATTTCTCGCAATTTTTCAATAATCCTTTGCTTACTAATCCTGCTAATACAGGGTTTATACCAGATGCCGATTATAGATTAGGCGCATCCTACAGAAATCAGTATTCCAATATAATGGCGGTTCCCTATAAGACGATGAGTATCTACGGAGATGCCCAGGTATTCAGGGATAGAATAGAAACAGGGTGGATGGGTCTGGGCGGAGTTATACTCAGAGATGTAGCCGGGAGCGGTAGTCTTACTTCCACTAAAGTTTATGCTTCGATTGCTTATCACCAGATGCTTGGTTTAAGCAGCTTGCTTACAGCAGGGTTTAATGTGGGATGGGCCAATAAAAGAATTGATCAGAGCAAGCTCACTTTTCCAGACCAGTTTGATGGAAAATTTTTTGATGCAACGTTGCCTACCTCAGTTCAATTGCTTAATAACAACGTAAGTTATTTTGATATGCAGGCAGGGCTTAATTATGCTTATTTTCCTACAGAAGATATTTATATTAATGCAGGATACTCCATTCATCATGTGAACCGGCCAATGGAAACGTTTTTTGAAGATGACAATGCAAGCCGATTAAGTATGCGGCATATTGGCTTCATCGATGGAATTTTCAAAATGAATGATAACGTAATCATTAATCCGAATATATATTATACAACCATGGCCAAGGCCAGTGAATTGGTTGGAGGGATTAATGTCGCTTATAATCTTTCCGGTGACGGATCAAAACAAATTGTTGGTGGATTATACTATCGTTATAAAGATGCTTTAATCCCCATGATTGGTTTGCAAATCAATAATATCAGGTTTACTTTTAGCTATGATGTTACCGCCTCTTCTTTAAAAAACTTTAATCATTCATTTGGTGCGGACGAATTTAATCTTTTGAACAAGGGATTTTATGATCAGTTCAACGGTGACAGAAAGCAAACCTTATGCCCTACCTTTTAATGATACATAAATTGCTACTTTCTTTTTGGAATGTGCTTTAAACTATAAGAAACTAACCATTCAGGATCATCTATTAGATTCTAAAATTGAAGGTCGTTATTATGTATTTTTGCGAGAGTGAGTTACGATACCATTCCAACAATTTAGAAAATATGAGAAAAAAAATAGCTATTATCGGAGGAGGAAACTTAGGTTCAGCCATCGCAGAAGGCTTAATCAAAAGCAGATTTTGCAAACCTGCGGATATAACAATTACGAAAAGAAAAATCGAAACGCTGCACAGTCTTAAAGAAAAAGGTGCAAAGATAACTTCAAATAATGCAGAAGCTGTTCGCAACAGCGAACTTATAATCCTTGCAGTAAAGCCTTACCAGTTAAATGATGTGATTCTTGGATTTAGAAAAGAACTTTCTGCCAAACACATTTTGGTTTCAGTTGTTACCGGAGCCCTGATAGCAGATATTGATCAGGTAGTCCAGAAAAAAATTCCTGTTTTCAGAGCAATGCCTAATACTGCAATTGCCATTCAGCAAAGCATGACGTGTATCAGCTATTCGAATGCAAAAGGGTTGCAGATCAATTTTGTACAAAAATTGTTTTCAATGTTGGGCAAAGTAACCATCATTGATGAAAAACTAATGGAAGCTGCCACCGTGCTTGGCGCTTGTGGTACTGCTTACGCCATGCGGTTCATTAGGGCCAATATACAAGGTGGCATAGAAATAGGTTTTGATGTGGCTACCGCAAGCTTGATTGCAGAACAAACTGTCAAAGGTGCCGCGGAAATATTATTACAAAACAAGACTCACCCTGAACAGGAAATAGATAAAGTAACTACCCCAAAAGGCTGTACCATAGCTGGCCTTAATGAAATGGAGCACCGGGGATTTAGCTCGTCACTGATAAAAGGAATTGCAGCAAGCTATCAAAAGATTGCAAAAAATTGAATGTTACCCTTAATCTTAAGCGATACTTATTGGCCAAAACTCCTATTAGCTAAATTCAACTGATGAGTTTTAAAAACTCTTCTTTTTTTCTTCTTGCTACATCTATTATTTCACCATTTTGTAGGACGACCTGGCCACCGTCACCGCGCAGATATTTCTTAATATAACTCAAATTGATAAGGTGCGAATTGTGAATGCGATAAAAACGGTAAGGGGTTAAGATTTCTTCAAAATCCTTAAGTAGTTTAGTTACCAATAGCATCTTCCCATCTTTAAAATGGATCTTACTGTAATTAGAACTTGACTCAATTCTAAGTATTTGGCTGATCTCAAAAAATTCAACCCCTTCAGTGGTTACAATGCTTATCTTATCATTTTGAGACCTGGAATCAGAAAGACTTTGCCGAAGTATATCCAGCTTTTCAGGTGTCTTTTTACACTGTTCCTTGAGAAGCCGGGCTATTGAATTTTGAAGATCCTGTACAGCAATGGGTTTTACGAGATAATCAAAAGCGCTGATGCGTATTGCGTCAATAGCATAGTGATTGTATGCGGTTGTAAAAACAATATCAAAATCCTTTTCTTTTATTTCTTCCAGCATTTTAAAACCATTCATTCTCGGCATTTCTATGTCTAAAAAAATTACATCAGGATGATAATGCTCAATCAGTTGAATCGCTTCCTCGGGTTTTTGTGTTGCCGCTACTACATTTACGTCAGGACAGAACTCGTTTAATTTATGTTGAAGATTTTGGAGGCTTGGCAGCTCATCGTCAATCAGAATTGTTTTTAATTGTTGCATCGTACTTAGTTATTAATCTTTTGAAATTAAATAATACTATATCGCTTTGATTCTTATATCTATCCGTGTTCCAAGCGGCTGGTCATCGTCATCATAAAGATCTGTAATAACTACACCGCCTTCAGAATTTTGGTGATGATTGAAAATGTTTATTCTTTCTTCAATTAGCTTAAGTCCCACGCTTTGATGATCCCGACGATTACTGTTATTGTATTCCTTCGAAAGCTTACGTCCTATTCCATTATCTGTTATCGAATAGATAATGTATTCATTATCGAGTTTTGCAGTCAGGTTGAGAAACAATGATTCTGTTTCGCTGTGGGAGATGCCATGCAGAATAGCATTTTCAATGTATGGCTGCGCCAATAGGCTAGGTACTTTATAATCGCCATTTAATAATTCAGGATCGATATTTAATTTAAAGGTGAACTTATTATTAAAACGTAGTTGTTCCAGTTCTACGTATAACTTAATCCCCTCTAAACTTTTTGAGAAAGGAATTAATTCTGTACGGCTGCTGTCGAGTATGATCCTGATAAGTTTTGCAAACTTGTTTAAGTATTCACTTGCGGCCATCTTATCGTTTTGCATAATAAAATTTTCAATACTGTTGAGGCTATTGAAAATAAAATGGGGATTCATTTGGGCGCGAAGCGACTGCATTTTTATTTCAGTTATCTTTTGCTGAAGAGAAGATTCTATACGTTTCTTTTTCGACTGGGTATTCCTGTAAATGATAAATAAAGAGAAGATTGCAATGATTGATAAAATACCAATAGTAAACAGCAATGCGTTTTTAAAAACAATATCACCTTTCTGTATTGCCGATAATTGTTTTAAATGGGTGTTTTCAATTTCCTTACGTTTGATCATCCAGTCTGCTTCCTGTATGATGGTATTTCGTTTATTGTTTTCTGAAAATATAGAATCATAAGACGATCGATAGACATGGTAATAAAATAAGGAAGAATCTTTCCTTTTTGTCAATTCATACACATCAGATAATTGTTCAGCAGCCTGCGCAATTCCTTCCAGGTAATTAGTACGCCGGGCAATTAAATAAGCACTGTCAAGTAACACTATTTTTTTGTCGAATGATAGATTTTGCAAGTATTCTGTTTTTGCTTTGTATACCTGGTATTTATTTCTTAAATTATTTCCGAGATCAGCTTGTTGCATAGCATTCGAAAAGTAATATTCTGCAGAGTCTGTATTTTTATAAATAGCCTGTATTTTCCCATAACCCAGGTAATATTGTGATAGAATATATGGCTCATTAGACCTTAGAGCATAGGATATTCCCAAATCAAGATTTTGTTTTGCGTTCGCATATAAGTTTTCTCCCAAATCACATTGCTGTAGCAATTCATAATTGACGGCTACACCTCTCCAGGCAGCTAATTGCATATTGATTTTTATAGCTTGTTTG
>JBDTJI010000034.1:0-4272 GCA_039935935.1 Ginsengibacter sp.
GCAAAAGCTTTTCATCTTTTAATGAAGCAACATATAATTCACCAATTTCATGATGCAGGTCATCACTTGTCCACGTAGCTATATCTTTTTTATCAAAATTTTCTGTGTTGGTTCTCTGATACAATCTATATCTGTTCTGCTGAAAATAATTCCAATACAGTTGCGCTGTAATACTTTGTAATATTGATTTTGCAGGTTCTCCGGCAATTGCAATTTCTTTTTCAAGAGAGTCAATACTTTTTACAGAGGCATCTTCCTCAATATTGTTATTAAGGTTTATTTTGAACAATAAAGACTTAATGATTTGTGGATCGTTGTTGGTGCTTTTTGCCAGGGAATAAATTTTCTCAACTTCGGCTAACGCGGATTTTGTCAATCCTTTTTTCCGGAAATCTTCAATTTTTTTCCATCGGAAACTGTAGTCATCCATAGGTTTTTGAGCGCGTGAAGTTGAAAGGATAAATACGTTTAAAAGAATAATAATGGGGATATAAAGAGTAAGGTATTTCAGTTTCATGTAAAATAATTTGTTTAAAGATAAAAAACGATTCGATTTTGTTGCCTGTGTCAACCTTCTTCGGAAAGATGCTAAAAAAGGTTTTATTACATAATCACAACGTAGAAGAGTTTTATTTAGGATTTTCTAAACAAAAAAGATAGGATATACGAAATAAAAAAACGCAAATGAAGAAGCTTCTATTTGCGTTTCGAATAATTTATGACTTGTTGTTTACCCCAAATTATGATATACCTTTTGTACGTCATCATCCTGCTCCAAGTGGTCCACTAATTTTAAGACTTCGTTGGCATCGTCCTCGAAGAGTTCTACTGTATTCTGGGGAATCCGGGTAAGCTCGGCATTGATCGCTTCAATATTTTTTTCTTCCAACGCTTTACTCATGTTGCCGAATTCATTAAAAGGCGTGCGTATAATAATATTGCCTTCACTGTCTTCACCTATTTCTTCAAGCCCGAAATCTATCAATTCCAACTCAAGCTCTTCTATATCAATATTTTCATTTTTAATTTTAAATTCTCCCATTCGATCAAACATAAAAGCCACGCTTCCGCTGGTACCTAATGCCCCTGCGTTTTTATTAAAATGCATACGTACATTGGCAACTGTACGGGTAGGATTATCTGTAGCGGTCTCTACTAAAATGGCAATTCCGTGTGGCGCATATCCTTCATATACTTCCTCATGGTAATCAGTTTTGTCCTTGCCCATAGCACGTTTTATCGCGGCATCCACACGGTCTTTAGGCATATTTACCGCTTTGGCATTGATGATACAACGGCGCAGGGACGCATTATTATCCGGATCGGGGCCCCCTTGTTTTACTGCAATATCTATTTCCTTACCTATGCGCGTGAATTGTTTAGCCATCTTATCCCACCGGGCAAACATAGTGGCTTTTCTTACTTCAAATATTCTTCCCATAGTAAAATTATTAAGCATCAGGCATCAACCCTTGCATTTAGCTTTTCGGCTATCCGGCAAAACTAAAGCCTAAAATCAAAAATCAAAAATTAAAAAGCTGTGACATATCCGGATAATATTAGCGTTGCAAATTTAAAAATCCCTAAAGTTGCTATTCTTTTTTGGAAAGTTTTTTTCATTCAAATAATTTTGCCCACTTCTTGTTATCAATTAAAAATAACCCTGAAGGGTTCATATAGCTATGAAAGTAATGAAGTTTGGTGGTACCAGTGTTGGAAAACCTGAAAGAATGGCTGAAATAAGAAAACAGATCACAAAAGATGAGGAATCTAAAATTGTAGTATTAAGTGCTTTGAGCGGCACCACTAATTCACTTACAGAGATCAGCAACTTTCTTGCGAAAGGAGATCGCTTGTCGACGAAGGAACATATTGACGCACTTGAGCAACACTATCAAAATTTTATTACTAACCTGGTACAAACCGAAGAATATTACAAAAAAGCAAAAGATGTAATTGCAGAGCATTTTGAATTTTTAAATATCATATTAAAAATTTCATATAACGAAGCCCTGAACAAGGATATACTCGCCCAAGGCGAATTAATGAGTACGAAACTGTTCAGCATCTATCTGCATGAACAAAACATTCCGCATGTATTACTTCCTGCTCTTGACTTTATGAGTATTGATACATCCGGGGAACCTCACATAGCTGACATTAAAGAAAAGCTTTCCCAATTACTTCAAACTTATAAAGACACCGATATATTTGTTACGCAAGGATATATATGCCGTAACGCAAAAGGGGAGGTGGATAATTTAAAACGCGGAGGAAGTGACTACACGGCTTCTTTAATTTCAGCAGCGGTAAATGCATCTGTTTGTGAAATATGGACCGATATTGATGGCATGCATAATAATGATCCCCGCATTGTAAAGAATACGAAACCCATTAAACATCTGTGTTTTGATGAAGCTGCGGAGCTGGCCTATTTTGGCGCAAAAATATTACACCCGGCCAGTATATGGCCTGCACAATATTTTAATTTTCCTGTAAGGCTGTTGAATACGATGGATCCCGAAGCTCCGGGCACACTTATCGAGCGCAGGTCAGACAGTGAAGGTGTAAAAGCCATTGCTGCAAAGGACTTTATTACAGCTATAAAAATAAAAAGCAGCCGTATGCTGCTTGCTTATGGATTTTTAAGGAAGGTTTTTGAAATTTTTGAAAAATATAAGACTCCTATTGACATGGTTACCACTTCAGAGGTGGCTATTTCACTTACTATTGATAATGATTTGTATTTACGCGAGATCATTAAAGAGCTTGAAATGTTTGGTAGTATAGAAGTGGATACCAATCAGACCATTGTTTCTATTGTTGGTTATCATATTGCGAAAACAGAAAATTTACTTGCTAAAGTATTTGACAGCTTAACGGACATTCCTGTAAGAATGGTGAGCTATGGTGGAAGCCAGCACAATATATCTATACTGATTTCCAATGAGCATAAAGAGAAGGCTTTACAACTATTGAATGATGGATTGTTTTAAGAATCTCCTTATAATGGAAATACAATAGGATTGCCGGAACAGTCGGCGGTAATTTATCTCATTCTCTAATCGCGGTGTTTAAAAATTTATCTCAAATTTCTTATAGATAAAACTCATCAGCCACATGGGCCCAATTAATAAAAACTGGATGTCTTTTAAAAATGAAGGCTTTCTACCTTCTAACTTATGTCCGTAAAACTGGCCTATCCAGGCCATCACAAAAATAATTACACTAACTAACCAGAGAGAAACGGGGGTAAACATTTCAATAAGGTAGCATAAAAAAAGACAAAGAACTCCAAATATAGACATGCCAATACCCAGAGAAATAGAAAGCCGTAAATAATACAATGTGATCAGCAAAATTGCTACCATCGCCATGTTTATGGTTAGTGTGTTTATTATCCAGGGAAGTTTAATAGTGTATAACAAACCAACAATTGAAAAAAAGATGGCCGGTACACATATCCAATGTATTGATTTATTAGTTTCATTTTTATGGCTTTCACCATATTCATTAAGCCATTCATTTACGGTTTTCATGATAAAATCGTTTAGCAAAAGTTGGTGCAAATCGTGATTGCAAAGTAAACTTTATTTTACATCTGAATAACGCTAGCGCAGACAAGAGCATACGAAAACCTAATAACAATTGGATTATTCATTTTAATCTTTGCTCTTTAAATCTTAACTTTGCACCCGTTATATAAAATGGAATCGGCTCAGAACATATTATCTGTATCTCTTAATCATCCTGTAATGCAGGAAGATATGGTATTGGTACAGAATAGATCCCAATATATTCCCGGGTCGGTACACTACGTTATTAATCGTTATCGCAAATCTCCCAATGTGATGATCGATGAGGTGGAAATGATGGTATATAATTACAATGCAAAAGATCAAAAATCGAGTAATCTAGAACTAGTTTTTTGTTTGGAAGGTAATAAATACTGCAAATCAAAAGACATTGAATGTAATTTCTGTAAACATTCAGAATCACACAACTGTGAAGAATGGGTGGATACTATTGATGTTGCCTGTTTTAGGTTTAATACCGACCATCTTTCGCAGTTTGTGAAAGGATTAAAAACTACTTCTTTTTCAGAAGATATTTTAAACTTCAATCACACTGCCTCTTTTTCAAAAACAATGCCTCTGTGCAGCAGAACGAGAACTGTACTTGATTCATTAATGAATCATACCTATACAGATAGCATGGAGAATATTTTCATCAATGCCCAAACACAAATGCTGTTGTTATACAGCATGGAAT
>JBDTJI010000035.1:0-24134 GCA_039935935.1 Ginsengibacter sp.
CTATATTTCCCCATTGCCTTATAGCATCTTTGAGCTGAACTTCCTTTCTTAATATTTGTCTTGAATCAGAGGTACGTACCTCAATCTGTGGATGCACAATCGTGATAAACAGATCAGGGACATTCAACGGAATAATATCAAGAGGAAATATAGAGCGGATCAAGGTGATGCCGCCGTAAATACAGGGTGATACATTATCGGCATGCTTTACTCCACCTGAAAGCTTCTCCCCATTCATGGCAAATCTTACCAGGTCGTCATTAGAAAAAAAATGATCCAAAAGATGATTGGCAGCAGCGACGGCACCAGCTGAGCTTGCCGCGCTTGATCCTAAACCGCTACCAGGCTTTATATTTTTTTGAATAGTTAAGATAAACCCAAGCGGCTTATTATATTCATCCATCAATGCCTGCAAAGCCGCACCTGCGACATTCAATTCGGGAAGTTCAGGTAATCCATACTCGTCTGTGTGCTTAATTTGTATGCCCGGATCATCGCGTAATTCCAATGTCATTTCATCATAAGGCTCGTTTAGTGCCAGCCCCAAAATATCAAAACCACAAACCAAATTGGCAATGGTGGCAGGGGCAAAAACTTTTACTTGTTTCATTATTGTTTTTCATTAATTCTTTTATATCCTGACAGCACGGATGATATCCGCGAAAACTCCTGATGCAGTTACTTCCGCCCCGGCTCCTGCACCCTTTACTACAAGAGGTTGTCCGGTGTATCGGTTGGTGTAAAACAAAACGACATTATCTTTTCCATAAAGATGATAAAAATCGTGATCAGGGTCTATTTCCTGCAATCCTACCCTGGCAGACCCATTCTCATAAGTAGCTACGAACTTCAATTTTTTCCCAGCTTTATGAGCTTTCTCAAAAAGATCTTTAAAATGATCTTCTTCTTTTTCCATACAATCGTAAAAATCATTAACTGAACCCTTCATACATTCTTCCGGCATAAACCCTTTATTTTCTACGTCTTCCATCTCGAGCTTTTCTCCTGACTCACGGGCAAGTATCAGTATTTTTCTAACTACATCAACTCCACTTAAGTCTAATCGGGGATCAGGTTCTGTATATCCTTCATCCTGCGCCTGCTTTACCACTTTTGCAAAACTAATGTCCCCGTTATAATTATTAAAAACAAAATTCAATGTGCCGCTTAACACGGCGTCTATTTTATTTATATTATCACCACTCAATAATAAATCGTTCAATGTGCCTATCACCGGAAGGCCAGCACCTACATTAGTTTCAAAAAGAAAATGGACATTAAATGCACGCGCGATGCTCTTTAGCTTTTCATAATATTGAAATGAAGATGATGCAGCTATTTTATTACAAGCAACAATGGAGACACTTTTTTGTAAAATCTCAGCATACTTACTGACTACCTGTTCATTAGCAGTTACGTCTGCAAAAACTGAATTTCTTAGGTTTTTAGACTGAATAGTATGTATGAATTCAGAAAGATCCATTTTACTGCCATCTTCCAATAAACCTTTCCAGTTCTGCAGATCAATGCCTTTTTCATTAAAGACCATTTTTCTGCTATTGGCTATACCAACTACTCTCACTTGTAACCGTAAGTTTTGCTGTAAGTATTGGAGTTGCTGTTGCAACTGTGCCAACAATAATGATCCTACATTTCCTGCACCAGCAATAAATAAATTCAACTGTTTATAAGCAGTTTCAAAAAATTCTTCGTGTAGTACGTTTACTGCCTTTTTTACATCAGTAGCAGAGATAACTGCCGAAATATTTCTCTCTGATGAGCCTTGCGATATAGCCCGTACATTCACACCATTTCTACCCAATGCGCTGAACATCTTTCCGCTAATACCTGGGTGGCTTTTCATTTTATCCCCCACAACTGCAATTATTGCCAAATCTCTTTCAACGATCAAAGGCTCTACCTTGAGGCGCTCTATTTCAAAACTAAAGGCCTCATCTACAGCTCTCTTGGATTTGTCTGCAGCATTTTCCTCAATTCCTACACAAATGGAATGCTCAGAAGAGCTTTGAGTAATTAATATTACATTGATCTCTTCATTGGCCAGAGTTTCAAAAAGCCGTTTTGAAAACCCGGGAATGCCTGCCATACCACTCCCTTCAAGACTGAGCAAAGCAATTTTACTAACACTTGAAATACCACGCACGCTACCCCCATTTTTTACTGAAGTATTTTCTATCAAAGTACCATAATGCTCCGGTGCAAAAGTACTTTTAATCCAAACCGGAATATTTTTTCGCATTACGGGCTGAATGGTAGGAGGATAAACCACTTTAGCGCCAAAATGAGAAAGTTCCATAGCTTCCCGATAAGTTACATGAGGAATGATCTTAGCATTAGTAACCAGCTTCGGATCTGCTGTCATCATACCGCTTACGTCTGTCCATATTTCTAAAGACTCTGCGTCAAGCGCAGCCGCAATGATGGAAGCGGTATAATCAGAGCCACCTCTTCCTAAAGTAGTAGTTATTCCGTTTTTATCAGAAGCAATGAAACCAGGTACAACAAAAAAAGACTCGTCTAAAGCAGAAAAATAATCTTTAATTTTTTCGTCAGATAACTTAAAATCTACCACCGCATGTTCATAGTGTGAATTGGTGATTATAAGTTTTCTTGCATCTACCCATTTATTTTCGAAGCCTGCATGTTTAAACCTGGCTGAAATAATTTGGGACGATAAAAGCTCGCCATAACTCATGATCCTGTCTTTGATCCTTGGAGTTAATTCCTGTAATAAAAAAACACCATTGCTTATATCTTCGATCTCGTTACAATGTTGTTTTACCAAGCTCAATACCCTGCTTTGGTGCGTCACAGGTATCAGTTGTTTTACTAATTCCAAATGGCGGATTTCAATTTTCTTTAATTCCAACTTATATAATTCGCTTCCTTCAGAAGCCAATTCTACACTATTTATGAGTGCGTCAGTAACACCTCCCAGGGCAGATACGACCACGATCAATTTATTTTTATCAAGCCTGTCTTTAAGAATAACTGCTATTTTATTTATATTTTCTGCACTTGCGACAGAAGAACCACCAAATTTTAAAACCTGCATATTTTGTCAATTATTAAACAAACTATTAAAATAATTTCTTAAAAAGATAATAAAAAGCTAATAAAAAGCTAACAAGGCCCACTGGATAATATTAAAATGTACAACCCTCAGGGGGTTGTAAAAAAGATAAGAGCGATAACGCAAATCATGGGCGTAAGAAGAGAGGTATTAAAGAATTTTTTTTCTTTCAAGTAAGTGAAGATATATAGAAAAATCAGAAAACAGATGTAAGCGGGAAAGAAATTTTTTATAAAAAATTATAAAAACCAAAAAAATAGTATAAATTTGTACTGTAATAATAAAAAAATAGACTATGGCAAAAAATAAAAAAATATCGAAACCATACAACTTCAAACAAGAAGATGAAAAGCATCATATAGCAAGTGAGCCTGAAGTAGCACTAAGAGAAGAGTATCTATTCGTTAAAATACTTACGGACACTACTCAAAGGCCGGTAAGACATTTAACTGCATTTGAAAAGATGTACATTGTACGCGAAGGAGTCAGCAAAAAAGATCTGGAACTTTTAAAAAGCAAAGCAGAACTCGATTATACAACTTTGGCCAAAGCTCTTTCAGTAACAAGAGCTACTTTAATTAATAAGAAAAGAACTGAAAAATTTAATTCAGGGCTGAGTGAAAAAATACTAGGTATGGCCGATCTCTATTCTTATGGCTTTGAAGTATTTGAAGATGAAAGCCTCTTCAACCAATGGATGGCGCGTCCTAATAAAGCGCTTGGCGGACAGGTCCCTTACGATCTGATAGATAATCAATTTGGCCGGGAAGAAGTAAAAAATCTGATAGGAAGAATTGATTATGGAGTTTATTCTTAATCTTTATTGAATGTTAATATACAGGATAGGAAAAACAAAGTATGCAAAAGACCTATCAGGTGAAGGAGCAAAAATAAATGGCGGACGCTGGAATCATAAATCCACTCCATGTATTTATACTTCAGAAAGCCGGGCTCTGTCTTTACTGGAATATACCGTCAACGTTAATATTGATGAAATTCCCAGGGCGTTAAGTATAACTACATTGGAAATTCCTGACGAAGACATTTTAATCATATCGGAAGAGTCACTTCCTGGGAATTGGAAGCAGATTCCTATACCATCTTCCACTAAAAATTTGGGCACTCATTTTTTAAATGCCACGGCTAAATTAGCTATCAAGATCCCATCATCTGTCATGCCAGATGAATTCAATTATATACTAAATCCTTTACATCCTAATAGCAAACACATCAAAGTACTTAAAATCCAGGATATGGCGTATGATGTGAGAATAAAAATGGTTTGAATAAAACTATTTTTTCTTCACCATGCGATGTTGCAAATCGCCTCCTATAGCGTTTGGCTTGCTCCCGTTTCTAATTTATTTCTTCGTTTAAACCACCAATAAAAAGGAACCCCTAAAAGTATCAGAACAAGTCCAATACCTGCCTCACGAGGTCGTGTAATGATTGTATTACCAATTAAGAATAAACAGAAAATTATGAAAATAGCGGGTACCACCGGATAACCCCAAACTTTATAAGGACGCGGCACCGCAGGCATCTTCTTCCTTAAAATAAACACACCCAAAGCAGTAGCGCCATAAAAAATAAATGCAGCAAATATCAGCATATCTGTAAGCTGGTCGAAAGTACCTGATAAGACTAATATACTTGACCAAATACCCTGGTACCATAGAGCATTTCCAGGGACCTTCGCATCATTGACTTTCGCCATTTTCCGAAAGAACAACCCCTCTTTTGCCATTGCAAAAGAAGTGCGGGCGTTACTTAAAATCGTTGCATGAGTCGCTCCAAGCGTAGACAACAAAACTAAGAATGATATGAAGGTTACTCCTCCTTCGTTCCAAAATGTTCTTACAGCCTCTACCGCTGCAATTGAATTGCCTTTTGCATTTATTTCTTCCAATGACCCGATAGGCATTAATGACAAGTAAGTAATATTTACCAGCAAGTAGAGAGTAATTATAATTAATAAACCAAATACAATACTTAGAGGCACATTGCGGTTTGGATTCTTAATTTCTCCTCCCAGAAGACCAATAGAATTCCAGCCTTCGTATGCCCAAAATGCCGCAAGCATCGCAGTAAATATTGCGCTGACCGTAACAGGCTGGATATTTGTTGTAGCCATCGAAAATGAGGAATGGATATCGGCTTGTGGACTGGAAGCGCCAAATACTATGATTGTTGTGATGCCTGCCACAATCAAAACCAATAAAAAGGTGCTTAATCCTGCACCAAGCTTAAGTCCTTTACTATTGACCCATGTAAGCAAGAGAATGATGATGATAGCAGTCAGCTTAACATTAAATCCTTCAAAAGGATAAAATATACCTCCAAGTCTTATTTCTGCCCACGAAGAAAATACCCGGGGGAAATGAACAATACTATTTAATGACTGGGCGAACACATAAGCAATCGATGCAATTGCGGCGGATTTTATAGCTGCAAAATTGGACCATCCATAAAGGAATGAAAAGAAACGGCTATAAATCTTTTTATAATACACATATTCTCCTCCTGTATCAGCGAGCATGCTCGCTACTTCTGCATTACTCAAAGCACCAAACATGGTAATAACACCACCAAGAGCCCAACATAGAAGAATCCAACCAGGCGAATGTAATTCAGCAGCCATCGGGGCTACCTTTTTATAAATTCCGGAACCAATGATATTCCCCATTACGATTACAATTGCCAGGCGCAATCCAAGTGTGCGATTAAGTTGGGACGATATATTCATAAATTTTAATGGTAGCCATTTTAAGAATTTAAAAAACCAACAAGACTAATTTTTATTTGTAAAGGAAAAATAGTAATCTTAATTCAGAATCCTGCGAAAGAATTTACTTTATTGACGAATCCATTAGACAAAGTTGAAAAAATCATGGAACAATAAAAATACCTTTATTTAAAAGTTGCGCCTACTAACAAAAAAGATTGCAGCCAGACTTGAGAACTACCGTTTAATCCAGAATCGTAGCTCCCATCTCCTGCTGCAATAATTTAATATTTATTTATTCAAACTACAAATTCAATGGCTTCATCTTAGGCACGAGTAATTGCATGATCACCCATGCAAGAAGATACGCCCCCGCACACACTGCAAACATTATATAATAAGCTATTTCTATTTTATCAATTGAGCGATAGTATACAAACATATTTTTCTGAACCAAAAGTGAAAGAAGAATGCCTCCTAAACCACCAAACATTCCACCAATACCTGTGACAGAAGCCGTGGCAGACTTTGGAAACATATCACTTACTGTTGTAAATATATTAGCACTCCATGCCTGGTGCGCGGCCGCTGCGAGACCAATAATTGAAACAGCTAACCACATACTGACGCTGCCAGCGACTTGAGCAAATAATATAGGCACCACCAAAATGGCAAAAATGAGCATCGATATTTTTCGCGCACGAAATACTGGCCATCCACTTTTTATCATTCTTAATGGTAGCCAACCTCCACCCACACTCCCGATAGTTGAAAGCATATAAACCACTGCTACCGGAACGGCAATTTGTGTAATGGTAAGATCATACTGGCTTTCCAAAAAGTCGGGTAACCAAAACAGATAGAACCACCAAACCGGATCAGTCAGAAACTTACCAATTGCGAACGCCCATGTTTGTTTATAGTGCAATAATTTTCCCCAGGATATCCTTGCTCCTGCGGCTTCCTGTTCCTCAGTTTCATCTTTATCACTATGAATGTATTCATATTCGGCAACAGAAAGACGTTTTTGTTTTTTAGGTACTTCGTAATAAATAAACCACAATATTAGCCAGATAAATCCTATCAAACCGGTGAGAATAAATGCCCATCTCCAACCCCAGGCTACTGCAATAAACGGTACTGTTAAGGGTGCAATGATAGCACCGAGATTAGAGCCTGAATTAAATATTCCTGTTGCTAATGCTCTTTCTTTTTTGGGAAACCATTCTGCGGTTGTTTTAATCGCTGCCGGAAAATTTCCCGCCTCAGTAAGTCCTAAAAAAGACCTGACTACAACAAATCCTAATACGCTGGATGCAAACGCATGACATACGGCTGCTACACTCCACAAACCTGTAGAAAGTGCGTAGCCGATTTTTGTTCCCAATTTATCAATAATACGACCAGCACCCAACATACCAAACGAGTAGAAAATTTTAAATGCAATTTCGATATTTGCATAATCACCGTCATCCCAATGCATTTCATCTGACAACACTGATTTCAATAAACTGATTACCTGCCTGTCAAGATAATTAACGGTGGTTGCAAAAAAAACAAGTGCACAAATCGTCCACCGATAGTTCCCAATAGTTTTCTGCATAGCAATTAAGTTTCAATAAATTTATTTAAGTGACTTCAAAATATCCAATGCCTCTCTGGCGAGTTCTTCAATTTTTGAATAATCTTTTTGTTCGAGAAGTTGTTTGCTAATCAGTTTGCTCCCCATACCCACCGCACACACACCGGATTTAAGCCATCCTGCAATATTATCTTTATCTAAATCTACACCACCGGTAGGCATAAATAAAAGATCAGGAAATAAGGCTTTGATTGCACTCATAAATTCAGAACCTAAAATATTTCCCGGAAAAAGTTTAATCATTTTAGCGCCTAATGTTTCCGCGCGTATGATTTCAGAAGGGGTCATACAACCAGGCACCCAAAGCATATTATTTTCATCAGCCACTTTCGCTACATCTTCTACAAGTCCAGGGCAAATGATATAATCAGCGCCTGCATCAATAAACGCCCGGGCAGCTTCTCCGTTCTTAATAGTGCCAATTCCCAAATACATACCTTTCAATTCAGTATCGCATAACGGTCGCATTTTCTTAAAGTTCTGTAATGCCGCCTCTCCACGATTTGTATATTCAACTGTTCGTACGCCGGCATTAAATAAGGCTCTTAATACCTCAATACTTACTTCTGTATCTTTATGAAAATAAAGAGGTAGAACTCCCTGGTCAGGAATTAGTTTCAGTAAAATTTCTTTTTTATCCATGTTCGTTTTATTTTATAATTGAACAATGTTATTGGATTTATGTTAGTAATCCATATTTTTTTATGCAATCGTTACCAAAATGTATGAATTCAATGCATTCAACGAATTGAACAACTAAAGTTTTCGAAAGGCTACGGCATCGTTTGCGTAATTTTTTTTATTAATTCTATCCTAATTTTTGTTCTTATAATAAATAAGAATGAGATTTGAACCTTTTCAATATTCGCAAATTATAAATTATTATTCAAACCAAATTAAAGACCATGGCAAAAAAAGTTGTTACACTTGGAGAAATAATGCTTCGCTTATCTACACCCGATTTTAAAAGATTTGTTCAGGCAGATAGTTTAGATGTTACCTACGGTGGAGGTGAGGCTAATGTGGCTGCAGCACTGTGCAATTACGGCTTACAGGGTGTATTTGTTTCAAAAGTTCCTGACAATGCAATCGGACAATCTGCTATTAATCATCTACGGCGCTATGGTGTGGACACTCAATTTGTAGCACGTGGCGGAAAAAGATTAGGTATCTATTTTTTAGAAACCGGAGCGTCTATGCGTGCGTCACAGGTAATCTATGATCGTGCTGACGCCGCAATTTCCGAAGCTGAAATTTCAGATTTTGATTTTGATAAAATACTGGATGGGGCAACATGGTTTCACACTACAGGTATTACACCGGCTTTGAGCGATAAGGCTGCAGCACTTACAGAGGCTGCATTGAAAGCTGCAAAAGCTAAAGGCATTACCACCAGCATAGATCTTAATTATAGAAAAAAATTATGGAGCAAGGACAAAGCCAAAGAAGTAATGACCAGACTTTGCCAATATGTGGATGTATGCATCGGTAATGAGGAAGATGCTGAAACCTCTTTAGGATTTAAAAGTAAAGGAACAGATGTTACCAAAGGAGAGCTGAATCTTGATGGTTACAAAGATGTATTTCAGCAGATGAAAGAAAAGTTTGGCTTTAAATATATTGCATCCACTCTTCGCGAAAGCCATAGCGCATCTGATAATGGATGGAGTGCATTAGTGTATGATGGCACTGAATTTTATCATTCAAAACAATATGAAGTGCGTATTGTGGACCGTGTTGGCAGTGGCGATTCTTTTGCAAGCGGTTTTATTTACGGGCTGGTTGCCGAAATGAGTTTAAAAGACGCAGCTGAATTTGGTGTCGCTGCTTCGGCATTGAAACACACCATTCCTGGTGATATGAACCATGCCACACTTAGTGAAGTTAAAGGTTTAATGAAAGGTGATGCAAGTGGCAGGGTGCAGAGGTAAGAGATAAAATATTTAAATCGCGGCGATTAACTTGTGCCCTCCGGGCTTTAAAATGTGTCAAAAATTATAGCATGAAACATTAAGTTGCAACCTCCCAGTGGCTAATGAAAGCTATCGGGAGGTGAATGAGGTGGATAAAATTAAAGAGCAAATTATTTTATTTTTATACATAAAAAATAAAATAATATAATTTTTCTTTCATGTAACTTGCTGTACAAAACAACTAACCTTTTAGCCATGCCATTCTTTGATTTTCATATTCATCCAACACTGAAATGTTTATTCTCAGATGATGATGCCGCCAAACAATCAACAAAACTCAGTCCGTGGGTTCCTCTTGATAAAAGTAAAATACCATTTATACTAAAATGCTGTACAGATTTCCAGTACATACTTGAATCACAGGGAAATCTTTCGCAACTCGCAGCGAGCGATTGCAACCTTGTCTGTGTTGCTCTTTATATTCCTGAAAAGGATATTGCTTACAGCAGACCTGCTCCAAAAAGTACCGGAGGACCCCTGGGTGTTTATCTGCAGAAAGACAAAATCAATAAAATTATTGATGGCAATCCTTATACAATATTAACAGAAGACGACTGGCTTACCCTTACTGATGCTGTCCGCTTTGTCATTACTAACAAAAAAGTAAAGCCAATCAAAAAACGCAGCGACTATGACGATAACGACACTTCTACCATTCATGTTGTATTCAGTGTGGAAGGTTGTCACACTCTTTCATCTTAATTGTAAAATTTTGATCCCGATGTTATCATAAGCAATATTGATAATTTGCGGAGTAAATTAGCGCTCATGTCCGTCAACCTTACGCACATGGAACAATCGCCTCTTTGCAATCAGGCCTTTGGTATGCAATTTTTAAGCAATGAGGGTTTTCGCCCAACCAGATTTAAAATTTCCGGCGATGGCATCAGAGTTATAAAACACTGTTATGAAAATAAAATCATGATAGATATTAAGCATTTAAGCTTGGGTTCCAGGCAGCATCTTTATGAATTAAGAAACAGCGTAGTTTTTGCAGGTATCAAACAACCCATTGTATGCATCCATGCTGGCTTTACAGGCATATCTCTAAAAGAAATTCCGGATTACGCATTTGCCATCAGAAAATTTCCAAAAAAAGGATATACAGTACTATGGCAGGGCAAACCTGTGAAATATGGTGACAGCCCGCGGCCATGTTTCAATGCATTAAGCATTAATTTATATGACGAAGACATTATTTAAATACTACAATCAAGTGGTATTATTGGATTAAGCATGGATAAGCGTATTCTGGGATACCAGGAATTTGAAATGGAAACTAACGGAAGAGATGATTTCCCTCTCGAAACAGAATACATCTCTATTAAAGAACAAACTATCTTCTTAGGAACTGGTAAGGTGAGGCTCAGCAAGGCATTTGGAGACATGGAAAATAAGGTGATGCAATGGGACGAAATTGAAAAGGGTGGCTCAGTAAATCCCCGAATTAGCAATTATCATCTCAGGCATTTTATGGCACATGTGGTTCATTTGATAGCAGTAGCCCGAAAAAATAATTATGATGTAATCGCAGCATTAAATCAGGTGTGTATAGGCAGCGATTATGATGGCTTAATTAATCCTATCTGGACTTGCGAAACCGCAAATGGACTCGAATATTTCAAATCTCAATTTGAAGACAACTTTGTATCATTTGCTAAAGAATCAGCGGTTGTGCTGCCCAACGGTTTTGATATACAATCTTTTTCCAAAAAACTCTTTTTTGAAAATGGAAAAGACTTTGTAATGAACCGGCTCGATCTTTTAAACGTATAATTTTTACCTTTTCAAAATTGTAAAGATCATGAAATAGATTGCCGGATCCAAAAGAGTGGTTGCTCCTGTATGGTAAACAGCAATTCAGTGAGTAAAATTCCATTACTGGACAGGTTCTCCGATAAATCTGTACATCGTAATTTCATATCCATCCGGCAAAATAATGCTTTTTAAATTGCTACCTTTGCGCCTCTAAAAAAATGAAGTAGCATGATAAGTGTAAACAATGTAACGCTGGCGTACGGCAAAAGAGTTTTGTTTGACGAAGTGAATCTCAACTTCGTAAAAGGAAACTGTTATGGAATTATTGGAGCCAACGGTGCAGGAAAATCTACTATATTAAAAATTATCAGCGGTGAAATAGAACCCAATAAAGGTTCAGTAAGTATTACTCCCGGCGAGCGTATGGCAGTGCTAAGGCAGGATCAGTTTGAGTTTGACGAAGTGACTGTATTGAATACAGTGATGATGGGCCACAAGAAAATGTGGGCCACGATGCTGGAAAAAGACGCCATTTACATGAAAGAAGATTTTAGCGAAGAAGATGGCATGAAAGCAGGACATCTTGAAGCAGAATTTGGCGAGATGGGCGGTTATACCGCAGAAAGTGATGCGGCCACCTTATTGAATGAATTGGGCGTGCCTGACGAACTGCATCAGATGCTGATGGAAGATGTAGCAGCCAATATGAAGGTACGAGTCTTGCTGGCACAGGCGCTCTTTGGCAATCCGGATATTTTATTGCTGGATGAGCCTACCAATAACCTCGATGTAAGCACCATTAGCTGGCTGGAGAATTTTTTGGCCGATTATCAGAATATTGTTTTGGTAGTAAGCCATGACCGTCACTTTTTAGATGCGGTATGTACGCACGTTGCGGACGTGGACAAGCAAAAGATCAAGATCTATACAGGCAATTATACTTTCTGGTACGAAAGCAGCCAGTTGGCAGCGCGACAGGCCACCGATAAGAATAAGAAAACGGAAGAAAAGAAGAAAGATCTTCTTGAATTCATTGCCCGTTTTAGCGCAAATGCTTCCAAGAGCAAACAAGCTACTTCTCGTAAGAAGGCATTGGATAAATTGGTTTTTGAAGACATTACACCCAGCAACAGAAAATATCCTGGTATTATTTTTAAACCGGAAAGAGATCCAGGCAACCAGATTTTAAATGTACAGAAACTTTCCAAATCGATCGACGGCAGAGCCCTTTTTAATAATGTCAATTTTGATATAGTAAAAGGACAGAAGATTGCATTTCTTAGCAGGGATCCAGTTGCGCTTACTTCATTTTTTGAGATCATCAATAACCGGATGAAAGCAGACAGCGGAAAATTTGAATGGGGAACGACTATTACCACAGCTTATTTACCTAATGATAACTCCGAATTTTTTACAGGAACTCTTACATTGATGGATTGGCTGCGCCAATATGTACCCGAACATTATACTGATGTGGATGAAGATTTTTTAAGAGGATTTTTGGGTAAGATGTTATTTAGCGGCGATGAGGTGAATAAAAAAACGAATGTGCTCAGCGGTGGCGAAAAAGTAAGATGTATGATTAGCCGGATGATGTTGCAAAATCCAAATGTGGTGATGTTGGATGAACCTACCAACCACCTCGACCTCGAAAGCATTACCGCATTCAACGACGGTATGATTAACTTTCCCGGCATCTTATTAATGACTACCCACGATCACCAGTTTATGCAAACAACGGCCAACCGCATCATAGAAATCACTCCGAAAGGAATAATTGATCGTCTGTACACCTACGACGAATACCTGGAAGATGAAAGAATTAAGGTGTTGCAGGAAGAAATGTATAATTGATATTTCGCCATTTTATTGACGAAGTATATATCTGAAAGATAAATTCTGCTATTGTATCCAGTATAAAAGAACCTACTTGCTGCTTATTAAAGAAGCGATAATCCTATCTTTATACCTGTTATATATCATTCGTAATTTTATTTGATATTGACAAACCTGAATCAATAACATCTGCAAATAAATATATTACAGGCTTAAACCAATGCTATTATTTTAAATAAATGAAAAAATTAGTTTCAGTAATATTAATAACAGCTCAAGCCTTTCTATGGCAGCAAAGTATATATGCTCAGAAACAAGACACCACTGGTCAGGTTCAAAACAGGGATAGCATTAACAGGAAAAACGATTCCCTTAATGCAGCTATCTTAAAAAAATACAATGAAAACCTCGCTGAAATAGAACACTACCGGATCGCAGATTCCATTACAAAAGCTAATCTTCTTTTGCAGATTAGCTCTTTAAAAACTACCGAAAATCTTAAGAAAGAAGAATTACAAGAGCAGTTGAAGGAACTAAAGAATAAAGAGGCAGTTCGTTTTGCAGAAAAGAAGGCACAGATTGATTCATTACGACTTACAGCAAAGGCCTATCCGGTATTAGGCTTTTTCAAAGACACCCTGTTTTATATTTATAATAAATCAGGGAGCTTTTCTGCAGAAGACAGAGCGAACGCCATTAGTCAACGGATAAAGCCCTTGTCAGAATATTTTAGGTTCTCACCCGACTCCATCAATATCGTCACTTCAGACGTCTCTACTGATCTCGTATTTAAACATAACATCATCATAAGTATTTCTGATGATGATGCGCTTTGGAACAATGGTACAAGAAATGAATTAGCAGTTAACTATCAAAAAATCATAGGTAACGAAGTATTAAAATACAGATCGGCAATTAGCTTTAAAACGCTCTCGAAGGATATTGCTCTCGCCCTGTTAGTAATATTGATTGTCATCTTGCTTATTAAATATATAAGCAAACTATTCAGGTGGATCAAAGTAAAGATCTGGAAACAAAAAGACAAACTGCTAAAAGGAATACAAATACGAAATTATACTTTATTTGATGCAAGCAGCGAGGTAAGAGTTTTACTGAATGCGAATAATGTATTAAAATGGTTACTGATCATACTGGTCATCTACCTGGCTTTACCCATCTTGTTTGGCATTTTCCCCTGGACTAAAAATTTTGCTGATGTCCTTTTTGGATATATTTTGAATCCTGTAAAAAATATAGCCAGGGCCTTTTGGGATTTTTTGCCCAACCTTATTACTATAATGGTTATCGTATTTGTATTCAAATATGTGTACAGGGGGTTGAAATACCTTAGAGATGAAGTACATAGCGGAGTTTTAAAAATACCCGGTTTTTTCCCTGACTGGGCTAACCCAACTTACCAAATTATAAGGGTTTTGATTTTTGCTTTTATGGTGGTGGTCATATACCCTTATTTACCAGGCAGTGGCTCACCAGTATTCCAGGGCGTATCTGTATTTCTTGGTTTTCTTTTTACATTCGGTTCTGCGGGGTCATTGTCCAATATTATCTCCGGATTAATACTTACTTACATGCGTTTATTTAAAATAGGCGACCGTGTAAAAATAGCTGATGTAACAGGAGATGTAATTGAAAAATCGCTTTTGGTAACCAGGATCAGAACTATAAAAAATGAAATCATATCCATACCTAATTCTACAGTAATGAGTAGCCACACTATCAATTACAGCAGCGATGCGCCTGGACTAGGCTTAATAATAAACACAACAGTAACCATTGGCTATGATGTGCCCTGGAAGAAAATGCATGAAGCGTTGATTGAAGCAGCTTTACGGACTCAATATGTATTAGAGGATCCCAAACCCTTTGTGCTGCAAACCGGGCTTGAAGATTTTTATGTAGCGTACCAAATCAATGCCTACATAAGAGAATCTAATAAGCAGGCAACTATTTATTCTGAGCTTCATCAAAATATTCAGGATGTCTGTAATGAAAAAGGAATAGAGATCATGTCGCCGCACTACCGTGCAGCCCGTGATGGAAGTACTACCACCATTCCTGAAAGCTATTTGCCCAAAGATTACCAGGCGCCAGGTTTTAATATTAAAATTCAAAACGAAGGAGATTCATCAAATAACATTAAATGAAAGACTTTTTAGACTATACGCTTTTTAAAATTGGCAATTATGAGCTTAGACTGATTTCCATAATATTGGTAATCCTGTTAATTATAGTAGTAAAAGTTATTCTGTGGCTTATAAAGAAAAGCATTGACAGCGCTTCCCGCATCGAAATATCAAAAAAGTATTCTGTTTACAACTTGGTAAAGTATGTAATTATCGTCTTTTCGTTTATCGCAGGGTTTCAAATACTTGGGTTTAACTTTACCATATTACTTGGTGGAGCAGCTGCGCTGCTTGTAGGTATTGGGCTGGGACTGCAAAATGTTTTCAGCGATTTTATTTCCGGAATTATTTTATTGGTAGAATCCAAAATAAAAATAAATGATGTTGTGGAAGTTGACGGGCTTTTATGCCGTGTCTCTGATATCAATCTCAGAACTACAACGGTGCTTGGCCGTGATGACAAGTACATCATTTTACCCAATTCCATGTTAACCAAAAATCAAATTATCAATTGGACTTATGGAGAGCTTGCTTCCCGCTTTTATGTTTCTGTTGGAGTGGGTTACACGTCTGATATAACACTGGTAAAAAAATTGCTACAGGAGATTATTGAGGCACAATCAGGCGCTTTAAAATTACCTGTTCCTTTCGTTCGATTTGTAGATTTTGCAGATTCCTATTTATTGTTTTCAGTTTATTTCTGGTCCGAAGATGTGTATGGTGTGGAGAATATCAAAAGTGAAATACGAACAAAAATATTTGAAAAGTTCGGCGAACACAATATTGATATTCCTTTACCGCAAAGAGTATTACATTTTAATAAGTAAACAATGGACGAAAAAATTAGAAAATTTGCTTTTCTACCCCATTGCTGGCAGAATTGTAGTCGTCTTTATTATATAGTCATTATCTGAACACTCATTAAAATATTGCGAAGAAAATTTTTCTCAAAAATAAAGAGTAATGACGACCGCTACCTGCGTGCACGAAATCGAAACTTTCTTTGGATATCCATTGACGATAGTCTTAATTGCGATTGTTTATAGTGACAAGTTACAAAGATTGTCTGTTGCACTGGGAATTGCCGGCGTTGTTATCGCTTTTGCACTTCAGGAAGTAATCGTATCTTTTGCTGGCTGGCTGGCCATCATATTTGGCGGCTTTTACAAAACGAGAGACAGAGTTCAGTTGGGGTGTTGTGAAAGGAGACTTCAGTTGAAGGGTCGGAATTAAAACTCAAAATGAATAAATGACCAGTCTGCAAAAATAGGTTCTGTTTTAAGTCGCACAATTAATTCTCATACCTCTAAATATTCTCAAGCAACTTGCCTGCCAAAAAGAAAACTCACGACAAGAAATATTAAAGGATTATTGATTTATATTGCAAATCAACAATTATCAGGAACGCAGGAAAACCCTAAGAGACTTTTACCAATACCGAGTATTTTTTATGACTATTACTATTATCATTATAATTTGCCTTTTACTTTTATTAGCCTATTTGTTTGATCTTACCTCGTCGCGTACCAAGATTCCCGCTGTAATTCTCTTATTAATTCTGGGTTGGGCGTGCAGGCAGGCAACCGATTTTTTTTCTTTCCAGGTTCCGGATCTAACAAGGTTACTTCCCGTATTTGGTACAGTAGGGCTTATATTGATCGTATTAGAAGGCGCATTAGAACTGGATTTAAATAAATCAAAATTTCCTTTGGTTCGGAAATCATTTTTTGGCGCTTTTTTTTCTATGCTTGTTTTATCCTTCCTGGCTTCTTACGCTATCTATTTTCTCACGGGCACATCACTAATGGTTAGCCTGATTAATGTAATACCGATATGTGTTATCAGCAGCTCTGTTGCTATTTCGAGTGCGAGAAACCTTTCCAAGACTGATAAAGAATTCGTTATCTATGAAAGTAGTTTATCTGATATCCTAGGTGTAGTATTTTTTAATTTTATCGCATTGAATAGCACGATAAACTTTCAATCCTTTTTGCATTTTGGATTTCAGATTATAATCATTTCCATAATATCTTTTATTGCCACCATCGGGCTATCTTTTTTATTACGCACCATAGACCATCCAATTAAGCACGCGCCCATTATTATCCTCATCATTTTAATTTATGCCATATCAGAAATATATCATCTACCGGCATTAATTTTTATCTTGTTTTTTGGACTTGTTTTAAATAATGTAGATGAATTAAAAACTTTTACATGGATCAAAAGATTAAATCCATACAAGTTTGACAAGGAAGTAAATAAGTTTCGCGATATAGTGACCGAAGGGGCTTTTCTGATCAGGGCATTCTTTTTTACGCTTTTTGGCTTTTCTTTTGAAACAAGAGAAATAATCAACCTGGAAACTTTAGGTTTCGCTGCTCTTATATTTTCCATGATAGTAATCGTAAGACTCATCATACTGAAGATTTCCCGCCTTCCTATCTTTCCACTCCTGTTTATAGCTCCCCGTGGATTAATTACTATTCTCTTATTCTTTGCAATACCTGTCGCTTATGCAATCCCCCTCGTGAACAAGTCATTGATTATCCAGGTAATTATTTTAACAGTTATATTTATGATGATTGGCTTAATAGTGACTGGAGGGAAAAAAGAAAAAAAGCCTCCGAATAACGAAATCATTAAACAAGACATCGTTGATTCTATTCAGACAGAAAACAGTAAAGCAGAGAAAAATGTTTAACGAATAAGAGAGAAAAAATGCCACTTCCTGTAAGTTTTAATTGATACATTTGCCGAAATTATTTTAAAAATTAATCGTGTACCGGTTAACAAAAATCAACTTCATGAAAAGAGTATCATTTTTATTGTTTGCCTTTATTTGTATGGCAGCAGCAGGGGTAAATGCACAAACCTATCAAACAGCAGTTGGCGCTAAATTTTATGCGGGCAACGGTTCAATCGGCGGTATTAACATCAGGCATTCAACTGCTGAACACACAGCACTCGAAGGTTCGCTATTATTTTTTAGCGGTGGTTTAGGTATAGAAGGTTTATATCAATACCAGGGCCCTATCACCGGTGCACCAGGCCTTGAATATTTCGTTGGCGGTGGTGGCATGCTGGGCTTTGGCACAGGCAAATACAATGACAACAGTACTCTATTTGCTTTAAGATTGACTGGCGGCATTGATTACAAATTTGAAGATGCTCCTATCAGTGTTAGTTTAGGATTAGATCCGTTTTTTTATCTCGCGCCAAGCACGGGTTCGCATTTAAATCTCGGCATTGGGTTGCGATATGTAATTAAATAATCAAGTTGAATGTTTTAACTGAATTCCCGGCATTATTCCGGGAATTTTAGTTTTAATTATGAAATGAATGAGAAAAAAAATAATCGCGTTTATTGATTTTTTTTATCCGCCTTTTAAAAAGCTTTTCCCCCTGCAAACATTTCGTTACGCCGTGTGCGGATGTAGCAATATGCTTCTTGATATTTTTCTTTTTTATATCAGCTTTAATTTTATACTCGATCAGCAAATCGTACATCTCGGTTTTATTACTCTGAAGCCCTACAATGCAGCACTGATAATGGCCTTTTGTGTTACATTTCCGTTGGGGTTTTTGCTGTCAAAATATATCGTGTTCAATTCTTCTTATCTAAGAGGCCATGTGCAATTATTCAGGTATGTATTGGTAGTAGCTATCAATCTTTTTCTAAATTATGCGATCATCAACGTAATGGTTCAATACTTTCATTTCTATCCCACCATCTCAAAAATATTTGCTACAGTTATCATCGTTACCTTTAGTTTCCTCTCGCAAAAACATTTTACCTTCAGAGTAAAAAAAAATCCATTGTGAGCTATCTTGCTTATTTCTGCACAGTGGCCATTAATCTCAGAACAGCAGCACACTTAAAATTAAATATCTTTACGCCATGGAAGTGTCAATCGGGGAAGCCTTAAAAGAATTTTTAAAAAAGAGTAAGCTCAAAAGCGGTATCCAGGCCCTTCAAATAGAAGAAGCGTGGGAAAAGATTATGGGCAAGACAATTGCCAACTATACCGATAAAATTGAGATTATCAATTCCACATTATTCATTTCCACTTCTGTCGCACCATTAAAGAATGAATTGATCTTTCAAAAAGAAAAAATTATAGAAAGAGTGAATGAGGCATTAGGTGAAAGAGTGATCAAGGAAGTAGTGATCAGGTAAATGCTTTAATAATACGAACGCCGGTACCAGGCTTCCTATAACAATTTATTTTAACTTTACTCTTGGATCAATAATACCGTAGAGTACGTCTGCCAATATATTGATCAATACAAAAATAGTGGCAGCAAAAAGTACAGAGCCCATTACTACCGGGTAGTCTAATTTTTCCAAAGCATCTACGGTTACTTTTCCAATCCCTTTCCAGCCAAAAATATATTCCACAAAAAAAGCACCGGCCAGTAATTCGGCAAACCATCCTGTAATAGCCGTTAATACTGGGTTTATCGCGTTCCTCAATGCATGTCGAAATACGACTTGTTTTTTGCTGAGTCCTTTCGCATAAGCAGTTCTTATATAATCCTGGTTGAGCGTATCCAACATAGAACTTCTCGTTAGTTGTGTGATAATGGACAATGGCCTTATACCCAGCGTAAAGGCGGGAAGAATCATGTTTTGCAAAGTAAGGTATCGTTTACCGGTAACCTGGTCGATGTTAAACCAGCTACCCGTAAGTGGCAATCCGGTATAGTCATGAAAAACCAACCCAAACAGGTATGCAATTACAATCGCCATAAAAAATGAAGGCGCGGAAATACCAATAACACTTGCTAACAAAGAGGAGGTATCCATCCAGGTATTTTGTTTTACTGCCGCGAGAATGCCCAATGAAATACCAATAACAATGGCAAAAAACATGGCGGCACATGCCAGCATCAACGTGCCAGGCAATGCTTCCATTAATACTTCTGTCACTGGTTTTTTGGTCTGGTAACTTCGTCGCAAATAGGGTATTTTTAACCCGATTTTTTCATTACCACCAATAAAAAATCCATGAAGTTCTTTCTCTTTTATTTCCTTAGCTGAATGAATTGAAATGGGTGAAATATCATTCACGTAAAAAATGAATTGTTTCCATTTGGGTTGATCCAGATAGAGTTCTTTACGGATATTATCCATGGTCTGTTTATCTCCGGTTTGACCCAGCACCATTCGTGCCGGATCACCAAATGCCTGAAAGATAAAAAATACAACGACCACCACACCAGCTAACACCAGTATCCCATAAGCGAGTCTTTTTATGAGAAGTTGGAACATGTATAATATTGTATAGAGCTATAAGTAAAAAAACGAGCGCTATTATTCTTTCAAAGCATCCTTTAAGTCAGCCTTCCCCCACTTGTTTTTAACAACCGGCCCCGTCATCAAATACAATTCAGGATTGGTTCTGGCAGCAGTTTTAAATGAGGTGGCATCAAGACTGAAAACAGGGATGTTGAAGTTATTCAGTTTATTAAAAAATTGATCAGCCTTAACTATCTCAGGCGTTATCACATATAAAACCCAATTGTTCTTTTTTGCATGTGTGTATACATTAGTAAAGTCATCGAGCCAACTATTTGTTTTGGACAGGTTTTTTACAAAAAACAGGTAGTACGCTGCATCCAGGCTTAAAACGGATTCTGTAGTATCATTACCCGAGAGTGTAGTAAGATAGAAATCCTTTATAGGTGGTTCATTGTTTCTACCTTTTTCTATAATAAAATCTTCGCGGCTCACAAATTTCCACGTAGAGTCAGGAAGATCTTTAACCGTAAAATTTTGCTTCGTTCCATCTTTCTCATACACGAACCGGTATTCCTTTTTATCGGGTACTGCATCGGCGGGCATTTTCCTTAGCTTTAAAATATTGCCTCCTTTTTTAAATGGCAGACAATCAACAGAAGGCAAATGTCTCATTACATGCAATTGATAAAACAGGACGAGAATACAGGAAAGAATCAAGATAAAAATATTGATCGCCCGAGTAAACACAGGAGTAATATATTTTTCTCCGAAAAATAAAATAAGAATCAATGCCAACAAAACCAGGTCTTTGATAAAAGATTGCATTGACGATAAGGGAATACAATCACCGAAGCAACCGCAGGTAGCTATCTTTCCGGAGAGAGCCGCATAGCCTGTTAAAAATCCAAAGAAAATAATTAATAATAAAAGAAGCCACGTGAAAAATTTCTTCCATATTCCCAGAAGAATGCCGACACCCACGATGATCTCTAATGTGATCGTAATTATTGAGAACGGAAGTGCATAGGTACTAAGCCCTTGCATGAATGTAGTCAAAGATGCATTTGCAGACCATACTTCAAAAAACTCCTGCATTTTGTACGCCAGCCCATGGGGATCATTGGCCTTGATAAGTCCTGAGAAGATAAAAAGTACTCCAACAATAATCCTGGAAATATTTACTAAAAATTTCATGCTTGTTCAATTTTAATTATAGCAATTTAATCAACCAATATAAGAGCAAACGCTGAATAATTTAAAATATCATAAAAGTTAGCATCAATCCCTTCACTAATCAAAGTCTTTCCTTCGTTTTGTGTGATCTGCTTTATTCGAAGTATTTTAGCGAGGATCAGATCAACGAAACTTTCCTGGCTCATTTGCCGCCAGGCTTCACCATAATCATGGTTTTTATTTTGCATCAATTCTTTCGCGTCTGCAATTTTATTATCATAAAGTACTAACACCTGGTCAACCGGCAGATCCTCATCGAGATCTTCATCGCCATTATTTGACATGCTTATTTGTATCAAACCGATAACTGCGTAATTTAATATACCTCTAAACTCATCTTTAATGTTGTCCTCTATTTTTTGACTCCCCTTTTCCTGGATATTTCTTATCCTTTTTGCTTTTATGTATATCTGGTCAGCAATGGAAATAGTACGATACACACGCCATGAAGTTCCATAATCTTTTGTCTTCTTTAAAAATATTTGCCTGCATTCATTTACTACTTTATCGTATTGCAGATCCGTATTAACTTGCATCATATAGTCGCCAAATTTAAACTTAAAAACATAATGTTTTCATTGAATTGTAAAGGGAGGCTGCTTTTTATTGATAAGCCCTTATTGATGGGCATTCTGAATATTACTGATGATTCTTTTTATCCCGGAAGCAGGTTCGTAAATATGGATTCGATCAAAAATAAAGCAATTCAAATGTTGGACGAAGGGGCTGATATTTTAGATATTGGAGCACAAAGCACCAGGCCGGAAAGTAAACGCATGACTGCTGATGAAGAGTTGAAAAAGCTTTTACCTGTTATCGAAATGCTCACTGGTTTATTTCCAGAAATAGTTATCTCTGTGGATACTTACCATTCCCGGGTTGCAAAAGAAACTGTACACGCAGGGGCTTCTATCATTAATGATATTAGCGGTGGTGAGATGGATAAAGAGATGATTCCAGCCGTAGGCATGCTAAAGGTCCCTTACATTTGTATGCACATGAAAGGAGTGCCGGAAACTATGCAAAGTCAAACCCATTATGAAAATGTAACCAGGGAAGTACTTGATTTTTTTATTAAAAAAGTGGATGAATGTAAACAGGCAGGAATCAATGATGTGATCATTGACCCGGGTTTTGGCTTTGGCAAAAATATTACGCAGAATTTCATTTTATTGAAAAATCTGCATATATTTCAAATGCTTGAAAAGCCTATATTAGCAGGCCTTTCAAGAAAATCTACCATTTATAAAACCTTAAAGATACCGGTTGAAGATTCATTGAATGGCACTACTGTATTAAATACGATTGCTTTATTGAATGGCGCTTCAATATTAAGAGTACATGATGTAAAGGAGGCCCGGGAAGCAGTTAGTTTGATCAGAGCTTACTCTGGCGCTAACTGATCATCTTTAGCATGACTGAAACACATAGTTTATGAGATCTCAATTCTATCAATAAAAAAATTACACTAACATTGCACTTCTGGAAAAAATATTCTTACATCTTACGACACACTATTGAATTATGAAATACTACAAGATAATTGGTTTAATAGCTTGTACTTTGCTTGCAATAAGTTGTTTTTTACCCTGGGCTTATTATCCGGATCTGCATACCTCTTTCACTGGATTTTATTCGGAACAAAGCATATATGGCAAGCCTGGTAAGGTTTTCATCTTTTTTGCAGTATGTTGTGCTGCATTGATACTTATTAATAAAGTGTGGGCTAAAAGGGTTTGTATATTTTTTGCTGCATTCAATACAGGATACCTCATTAAGACCTATATTTTATATACGTCTTGTTATAATACGATCTGCCCACAAAAACAATATGGCTTGTATCTGCTGATAATAAGCAGTGCGGTCCTAATGGTTGTATCTATTTTGCCCGATCTGAAATTGAAGGACATACCGGAAGAGGGGCCATTACCTGAATAAATAATGCATTTATTCAAACAATTCAGCCTTATTCTTCGGCCTTCTTTCTTCAAGCCATTTAAATGTTTTCAATTGCCTTTCATCTTCCGGAATTTCGCCCATCGGGTACATCTTACCCTTTATCTCGTTGATAAAAAGAACTTTTATGATGTCATCATTTTTAAAATAAATATCTATCACGTCTCCTGTAGCGCGATTCATGCCAATGTAAGCGCTATCTTCATCCTGCATGTAATAAATACTCTCAGACTGTGATCCTTTTACTCTCATGTAATCAATCTTTCCATCTATAAAATAGGCGTTAATGGTTTTACCTGCCATCTGATTAAAAAACCCTTCCTTCGTTTTATTTACTATTAGCCCACTTTCAAAAACATACAATCGTTTAGGCTCTTTTTTTTCCGTATAGAGGAAAATAGTATCTCCGGCGATTTGTGAATGCCCACTCCACACTACGGGATCATAATACAGCCTGAAAACAGAATCTTTGGAAGAAATGAACATGCTGTCACAAACGCTTTGCAATGAATCATTGAATATTTTTAC
>JBDTJI010000036.1:0-9613 GCA_039935935.1 Ginsengibacter sp.
ATAAGTATGATAAATCTTTGCTTCATTGGATTAACTTTTGTTTAGTTACCGGGGGAGTGTCTAAGCATTTTTTTACTTTTTTGAATTCATCCTCATTGCCTGAGAGAGCAACCAAAATGTCATTTGCTTCAATAACGGTGGAACCACCAGGAACTAAATATTCATCGCTTCGCTTTATCATTGCAATGAAGGTGTTTTCCGGGAAGCCCAAATCTACAATCTTTTTATCTACTGCATAACAACCGGGCGTAACTTCAAATTCTTTCATTGATGTTTTGGGAATATCAAAAATGATTTTGTCCGTTTCTGTAACAGGTTTTTCTTCTTCGGGTAGGGCAACGTTTAACCATTTTGCCACAATGGTGAGAGTTGTTCCCTGGATCAAAACAGAAGTTACTGAAATGAAGAATACTATATTAAAGATCATACCTGCTTTGTCAATTCCTGCCAAAAGAGGATAGGTGGCAAAAACTATCGGAACTGCCCCACGCAACCCCACCCACGAAATGTAAACCCGCCTTCTCAATTTCATCTTGAAGAAAACTAAACTGATAAAAACGCTCAGAGGCCGTGCAACAATGATCAGGAACAGCGAAATTAAAAGGCCGATACCGAATACAGGCAGTATATGCGAGGGGAAAACTAGTAAGCCTAAAGTAAGAAACAAAACGATTTGCATGAGCCAGGCTAAACCGTCGAACATTCTTAAAATAGTTTTTTTATGTATCAGGTCCTGGTTCCCCAAATAAATAGCACAGATATAGATGGCGAGAAAGCCATTTCCTCCTACAAAATCCGTAGTGGAAAACGTGATAAACATCAGGGCAATCACCAACACAGGATACAGTCCTTCAAAATCAAGATTGACATTGTTTATTATTAGCTTACTTAATTTTCCAAATACAAACCCTGCTATTCCTCCCAAAAGCATTTGTCGCAGGAACAAGGAGAGCACTGAAACGATACTTTGTTCAGGGTAAATTACTAACGTCAAAAAAACAATGGTAAGCACATAAGCCATTGGGTCGTTACTTCCGCTTTCTAATTCTAACGTGGGTCTTAGGTTAGCTTTTAAAGCAAGGCTTTTTGAACGTAAAATTGAAAATACTGCCGCTGCATCTGTTGATGAAATAATAGAACCTAACAGCATGCTTTCGTAAATGGTAAAGTCTGTTACAAACCATACGAAGGTGCCGATGGAAAGAGCGGTAAGTAAAACACCCAAAGTAGATAAAACAATTCCCTGCCGGAATATAGGTTTTACAGCCGTCCAGTTAGTATCCAGCCCACCCGAGAACAGAATAAAATTGAGAGATACAATGCCGATAAATTGGGCAAGTTTAGGATCGTCAAAATGGAGGCCCCCAATACCGTCGGAACCTGCCAACATTCCAATTGCCAAAAAAAGCAACAAGACCGGAACGCCAAATTTATAAGAAGTTTTACCTGCAATGATGCTTATAAAAAGTAATAAGGAACCAACTAATAGTATATTTTCAATCGTTAGATTCATTGTTTTTGATATAATACCTGACCTTACAAATATAGCTTACTTATAGTGTGGTTAGTGTCGGGCAGGTGCATTTAAAAATGTCGCAGCCCAAGTGGTTTGTGAACAAACCACGGCCCGGCATCGTTCGGTGTCCACAAACCGAAATCGCAGCGACATAGGATGGCTATCGGATGTGAAATGTACTCCGTCGGGTTAAAGTAGTCTGATATATAGTGGTTCCTTCTTTATTTGCAGGAATACATAAGTTCTTCGCTTTCCAAATTCTGCACTATAATCATAATTTTTATCAATAAAGAGATTGACAAAATACTGCATAGACTGAAAAGTAATTTCATTACCAACGTTTGCCAGAACTCCATTTGCTACATGAACTACAAAATTGATATCCTGTGTACTCTGCAATTGTATATTATCCGCAACATATGATTTCAGATATTCGTTCAATTCGGCAAATGCAGCTTTATGTTCATAAAAACCTGCAAGCCCGCTTACCTTACTCAGATTGGTAAGTGTTATTTTATAAATTTCATTTTGCATTTTATTGATAATATTCTAAAATTGTCATCCGTAATTTGAATCGAAAAATGATCCTGATGATACCGGTATATATTTCATTGAGAATTATGACAAGCTGATTAGTATAGTTAATTAAAGCCGCTTCACGATAAGTTTATACAATTCATCAGTGGAAATGATACGCTTCCAACTTTTCTTTTTTAACCCTTTAATTAATTCTTTGTCGCCCGTCCATAACTTTCCCCTAATATGCTCAGCCAACGCCACAAATTCAGTATCATCAATATCAATATCCTTTGTGATCTTTTCAGCTTGCTCTTTAGGTTTCCGGTAGTGGCCATCTCTGCTTTATTAGTAGGCTTCTTTGCTTCGATGATTATGCCCACTGAACTTTGAGCGCTGTTGCCATTATGAATTACAAGGTCATTTCGGCCTTTGGTATTAATGAAATGTGCCGGGTCGTAATACATTTTCTTTAGAAAATCGGAAACCAGATTTTTATGAAACTCTTCCGATTCAGTATCATTTGTGGCATCCAGCAACCAGATCAGATTCGCTTTGAAGCCTTCAATTTCTACCCAGTTGGGTTTTATTTTTAAAAAGGCTTTGTTCAGCGCTTTGCGTGGTTTCAATTCCTTTAATTTCATGTGTTCTTCTATCTTTTATCGCGTACTATTTTTTTTGCTACAAAATAAATCATTGAAGATTTAAAAGCAGCTTGGTTCGGGCGGTTATTCCCAAAGTAGTAAAACAAAATTATATTCAGAAAAAAAGCCAGAAAATGGTCTGAAATAGAACTACACGGAAAATGTAATACACAGATCATAAAAAAAACCGGCAATGATTAAATTGCCGGTTTTTTTTAATTCTATAAACTTAAATTTTTTATTTTGCCTCTGCCAGTTTTGCCTTGGGCGATTTTTTTTTGTCAGATTTCATACGGGCGGTTCCCAAAGGTTTGTCTTTAGCAAACTCAATTAAAATTGGAGCTGCAACGAATATGGAGGAATAAGTTCCGGTAACTACACCTATCAACATTGCAAATGAAAAACCGCGTGTTACTTCGCCACCAAAAATAAACAAAGCAAGTAAAGTGATAAACACTGTAACTGAGGTCATGATCGTTCTGCTTAATGTATCGTTGATCGCACGGTTAATGATGGATTCTTTAGAAGCGCCCTTCATGTTATGACTGTCTTCACGTATCCTGTCAAATACAATTACCGTGTCGTTCATTGAAAATCCGACGACCGTAAGAATGGCCGCGATAAAATGTTGGTCTATTTCCAGGGGGAAGGGTACTATATTTTTAAAGAATGAAAATACAGCCAGCGCAATGAATATATCATGCAACAGTGAAATAATGGTTCCCAATGAATACCTCCAATCCCTGAAACGAAGAAAAATATAAGAGATGATGGCAATGATAGCAAAAATAACTGCTTTTATTGCGCCTCTTTCAAGATCTTTGGATATTATCGGTTGTACTACCTGCGAACTTTGTATCCTGGTTTTTGCAAATTCCGGTAACGATAAGTTTGCGGGCAACTGTGACTTTAAGCCCTGGTACAACCTCGCTTCTACCGCACTATCAGCATTGCTCACACCTATCAGGTATGATGTGGTAATATCAATATGTTTGTTATCTCCAACTGTTTTTATTACCGGATAGTCCCCATCAAATGCAGTGTGTAGAGGATTACGGATTGAATCTATATTTATATTATGATCAAAACTGACCGTATAGCTTCTGCCACCTTTGAATTCAACCCCCTTGTCAAAACCATTAATAAATGAACCTATTCCGAAAATCAATACGACAACTGATATGGCATACGCAACTTTTCTGTATTCAATAAACTTATAACTGGCATGTTGAAATATTTTTTTTGAAAAAGTAGTGAAATATTTAAAATGCCTTTCTTTAGTCATCCATAGGTCAGTGATAAGACGTGAAATTAAAATTCCACAAAACAGGGACAGAGAGATACCCAACATCTGAGTGGTAGCGAATCCGAGTACCGGCCCCAAACCAAAATAAAATAAAATGGCCGCAGTTAAAAATACTGTTACGTGAGCATCAATGACCGGTGCATACGATCTGATATAACCATCATGAACTGCCTGGTGGTGATTCTTTCCGCGTGCCAATTCTTCTTTTATTCTTTCAAAAATAATCACGTTGGTATCCACAGCCATACCTATCGTAAGTACAAGACCTGCAATACCAGCCGCAGTTAGTGTAGCGCCAAGAGCACTTAAAATTCCTACGGTAAATAAAAGGTTCAATATTAATGCAATATTAGCAATCCAGCCTGCTGTATTATAGTAGATCAACATTAATATAAATATAATTATAAAAGAAATCGTAAAAGCCATGGCTCCCCCGCGTACAGCAGCCTGTCCGAGGGTAGGCCCTACGATCTGTTCCTGCACAATTTTTGCAGGTGCATCAATTTTACCGATTCTGAGAATACTGGCGAGATCCTGTGCTTCCTGCACGCTGAAATTTCCGCTTATCTCGGAATTACCTCCTTCAATAGCCCCATTTACATTAGGTGCACTATAAACGATATCATCCAATACGATAGCAATCGGTCTGTTCACGTTGTCTGCTGTTAGTTTGGCCCATACCCTGCTGCCAGTTGGGGTCATAGTCATTTTAATGGCAGGGCGGCCATGCTCATCGTAATCTGACCTGGAATCTTCTACACCTTCCCCCTCCAGCTTGGCTTTTTCACTTCCGGGCACCGTCTTGATCGCGTAAAGTTCAAAATATCTTTGTCCGGTTTTTTCATTCTTTTGTTCAAGGCCATAAAGAAATTTAATATTGGGCGGAAAATTATTTTTAACAACGTTTAATGATAAGTATTGGTTAGCTAAGGAGGTATCTTTTGCTTCCACATTAGCAATGGATGAATAGTATTGTTGTTTGCCGTCCCTGCCCTGTTGTGGGCCTATAAAATGGATCACACTTGCCAGCGGATGCTGATTAGCCAGTAACCTTGCAGAGTCAGCTGCCGTTTGTGCAGCATTTCTCAATGTATCCTCAGATAGGCCACTAAGATAATCCGCAAGCGCCTTATCTGCATCGTCAATATTTTTTCCAATTTCACCAATATTATATACTTCCCAGAATTGCAAATAAGCTGAAGCCTGTAACAAATTCCTTACTCTCTCAGCATCCTGAACGCCCGCTAATTCCACATTAATAATGCCTTTGTTTGCGTCAAGATTAATAGAAGGTGATGCCACGCCAAACTGGTCAATACGCTTTAGCAGCACTTTATATGTTTGGTTGATCGCTGTTTTGGCTGTTGCCTGAAGGCTACTTAAAACAGCCTGATCGTTGTCTGTAATTTTAACGGTTTTGCCGGCACCTGCAAAAATGGTAGAAAGATTTACTCCTGGGTTTTGCTGTTTAAAAGCCTCACCAAATAAGGTAATATAATCCAGGTTGCTGGTTACCTTTTGCGCATTGGCGGCGTCAAGCGCTTTTAATAATTGTGGGTCTTTTGGGTTATTACTTAATGATTTCAGAAGGCCATCAAGGCTTACGTTAAGGGTAACGCTCATACCTCCTTGCAGGTCAAGACCGAGGCTGAGCTCATTTTCTTTAGATTTCTGATAAGTAGTTCCTAATAATGGATAGATCTTTTCATCCCTGGTGCTGTCCAGGTAGTGATGGAATGTTTCACGGACGAGTGCATCTTTTTCGTCTCCTGATATGCCAGGGTGGCCCTGGCTTACAAATTTAACAGCCTTAGCCTTCATTTTGTTTTCATGGCTGTTAACTACCCAGGTAAAAGAAAGTTGATAAACGGAGATGAGAATAAGAATAATGGCAAAGAACCACACCAAACCTTTCAGTTTCATATCTTGATTTAATTTTTAGAAGTTGGCAAAGATAGGGTTTTGATGTTGAAATTTTTCAGGATTTTACAGGTGTTTTACTATAAAACACAAAAATATTTTTGATGAGGTTTTGTTTAGTTTTTTTGTATAATAAGCCGGGATATTCCGTATCGACTATTTCTTAATTTAATAACCAAGAAAGTATTCTCCCATTTTAAATTCTAATGACTATCCGGCATTTGGTGCAAGCTAATTTTGTTAATATCCTGACGGGAAACCGCCCACAGGATATTAGAGGATACCTGGGTACACACTGTAATTAACAATGTAAAAAAGAAAATATTGGACTTACTCCATAGCGTAAAAAAAATATATTTCTTAAATGTAGCGACTTCTTACTCATGGAATGCACCTTGCACTTAAAAGCGGATGGTCATTTAAATTCTATTATGATTCATTTTCAGGCAATGAATCTATAACGTACTTTTGCGCAGATTAAAAAAAAAATTAAATGCAACTTTCTTCTATTTTATCAAGATTTAATGAATCTGCAACGCTTAAAATGGCTAAGCTGGTGCGCGAATTAAAAGCAAAAGGAATTAATGTAATTGACCTCAGCCTGGGTGAACCGGATTTTAATACACCTGAGCATATTAAAGAGGCAGCAAAAAAAGCTATTGATGACAACTGGAGCCATTATACTCCCGTAGCCGGATATGCAGAACTCAAAGAGGCTATTTGTAAAAAGTTACTAAGGGATAATGCCCTGGAATATACCCCTAATCAAATAGTGGTAAGCACAGGGGCCAAACATAGTCTTGCCAATACCATAATAAGTATAGTTGATGAAGGCGACGAAATAATCATACCCACACCTTATTGGGTAACTTATTCAGAACTTGCCAGGTTTGCGAGAGGTACCGTTGTTTTTGTAAATACCACACCTGAAACAGGTTTCAAAATGACGCCTGAACAACTCGAAAATGCAATTACTGAAAAAACCAAACTCTTTATTTTTTCTACACCCTGCAATCCAACAGGCGCTGTATATTCTAAAGATGAATTGGAAGCCCTTGCAAAAGTGTTTGAAAAACATACCAATGTGTTTATCATCAGCGATGAAATTTACGAGTATATTAATTATTCGCATGATGGCGGTAAATATGAAAGCATTGCCCAATTCAATTCCATAAAAGACCGGGTAATTGTTGTAAACGGCCTTAGTAAAGGCTTTGCAATGACAGGATGGAGATTGGGTTTTATTGCGGCTCATCCCGAAATAGCAAAAGCATGCGAAAAAATACAAGGTCAATTCACAAGCGGTACCAATTCAATAGCCCAGAGGGCCGCCATTACAGCGTTTGAATCGCCTCTCACCGCCACCATGGATATGGTGAAACAATTTACTGTACGCAGAGAGCGCATAAAAGAATTATTAAAAGAACTGCCTCACGTAAAATGTGTGGAGCCCCAGGGTGCATTTTACATATTCCCTGATGTGACATATTATTTTGGTAAAAAATATGGAGAACACGCAATTAATAATTCAGACGATCTTTGTATGTATCTTTTAGGGGAGGCGCATGTATCCACTGTGTCAGGCAATGCTTTTGGCCAGCCCGGATATATCAGAATTTCATTTGCTAACAGCCTGGAAAATATTGAAGAGGCTTTTAAAAGAATGAAAGAAGGGTTGGGAAAATTAGTATAAGAAGGTAACTTCACATTCATTCAAAAAAACCATAATTAAGATGAAAAGAGTATTAGCAATTATTTTTTTAATAATTATTTTAGTGGCTGTATGGTTTCTCTTTTTTAAAAAAGAAAGCACTACTCCTACCTTGAATGGAGCTGAAACCGTTGCAGCACCTAAGCATTCTGAGGAATTTAATCAAAAAATAGCGGACATTATGAGTGCGTATATAAACATGAAAAATGCCTTTGTGGATGGTGATACTGTATCAATAAGGTCTGAGACTTCTCAATTTATAGCGGTTGTGGACAGCCTTAATCTTAGTGAACTTCAAAAAAATGATTCGTCAATATCAATGGCACTACAGCAAAACATAAGTGATATAAAAACAAATGCGAGCCCCATACTCCAGGACAAAGACATTACGGAAATGCGACATGATTTCAGTATGGTGTCTGAAAATTTATATCCTTTTTTAAAAACGATAAGGTATGAAGGACAAAAACTTTATTGGCAAAATTGCCCCATGGCTTTTGGCGACGATAAGCCTGCTAACTGGCTGAGTAATACATCCGAGATACTGAATCCTTATCTTGGTAAAACTCATCCGGAATATAAATCCGCGATGCTTCATTGTGGCGAAACCATGGACTCTCTTTATTTGAAGTAGTTTTTAGAAGAAAGATAGATGAACCTGGCAAGCCTCAAATACTTTCCGGGTTTTTATTTTAACAAATCAGCATATCTTCCGGTAACGATTGATTACCCTGCAATCCTCCTGTGTGAATGCATAGAATCCGTGAACCTGGAGGAAAATAATTTTTCTCAATAAGATCATTAACGCCAAACATCATTTTACCTGTGTAAACAAAATCCAATGGAATTTTATTTTGCAGATAGAATTGATTCATAAATGAAATCAATTCTCTCGTTTTCTTTGCGTATCCACCAAAATGATATTCATCAATAAAACTGTATTTTTTTAAAAAATTAATTTTCAGAATATGTAATCTCCCGAAAATATCACTCATGTTTTTCAATACGCTGATTCCAATAACTTCACATTTATCTTTGATACCATCAATTATTCCAGCAAAAGTAGTTGCCGTACCTACAGCCAAACAAATATGGGTAAATTCCATGTTATCAAAAGTTTGTGTGATCAGTGCAGCGCCTTCTTTTCCCATTATTGAAAAACCACCCTCCGGGATCAGAACCTGTTGGCCATATTTATTTTTTAGATCTTTTAAGAATTCCTCCTCATTGATTTTTTGAAAATTAGCGCGGCTTATAAATTTAAGGTGCATGCCTTGGTCTAAACAAAATAGTAAAGTATGGGAAAGCACAGTAGGCCTTTCGCCGCGAACGACGCCAATACTTTTTAAATTCATTTCTTTACAGGCGAATGCAGTAGCAGCAAGATGATTAGAAAAAGCGCCGCCAAAAGTGATCACTTTTTTATGAGATGACTTAAGTGCTTCGTCCAAAAAATAATAAAGTTTGAATATTTTATTTCCCGAAATTACGGGATGGATCTCGTCAAGCCTCAACATAGAAACACTGAGATGTTTGTTGCTGTAATTCGCACTTTTCAATTCAGAAATTACTGGCGCGTTAAACCCAATATGTGTCAATATATCCTCCATTAAGATTGTGGCATAAATCTTTCTTGCTTACTTTCGCAGCAATTTAATTATAAAACCTTTATTCTAATTTAATTTATCAAGCATGAAACCTACACTTCTAATTTTAGCAGCAGGTATGGGAAGCCGTTACGGAGGTATTAAACAAATGGATCCATTTGGTCCTAATGGAGAAACTATTATTGATTATTCTATTTACGATGCAATAAGAAGTGGATTCGGTAAGGTAATTTTTATTATCCGAGAGTCTTTTGCAGAAGAGTTTAAAAATTTATTTGAATCTAAACTGAAAGGCAAAATTGAAACTGAATATATAACACAGGAAATGGATTCATTTACAGAAGGGTTTCTGGTACCTGATGAAAGAAAAAAACCATGGGGAACTGCTCATGC
>JBDTJI010000037.1:0-18954 GCA_039935935.1 Ginsengibacter sp.
ATTTCGGGTCAGGATTGTCAGGAAATAAAATCAACATGGTGTCTTCCTGTTCAATCCCCGAAAGCCAGAACAGATCAGAATTTTGCGCAAACGGATGCAACGCATCGCCGTTGTAGGGAAATTCGTCATTACTATTAAAAATGGCGATGGAATTACCGGTCATTTCATTAATAAACCTGGTTCGGTTTTGAATAAAAATTTCAGGATTGAGTGGTAAGTATTTCATATTGTTTACTAGTATTTAAAACGTAAATAGCTATTAGTTGTTTAGCGTTAACCAATATCGCAAGGTACATGAATAAAATATTTTCATTTTTCTGCGAATAAAAAGTTGGCGAATAAATTATCAAAACTCAGCGTGAGTGGTCTTCATCAATGAGGCTTCATCAAAAAGGTCCTTCGGGTTAACAGACACCGTTTAGAATATCCGTTTGGATTTCTTTAGGGAGCCATCGGCTTCAAAATGCATTCTAAAAAAAAATGGATTATATCATTTTTTACATTAATTTCACAAACTCAAATCTGTTATTCAAATAAGTATTTCGCAAGATAGAAAAACTCCTTTTCATACTTTTGATTAACGTTTCTGTCGAAAATTCTTTACACTATCGCCATTTTCTGGCTACTCGCTATTTCCAATTGTGTGAAAAGCTGAATAAATATTTTTATTAGAATCAAATACATTATTTTAAAAAATTACAATTATGAAAAGGATTATCTTTTTATGCCTGCTGGTGTTATGCAGCGCAAGTATCTTTGCAACAAATTTATCAGACGCTCCTGAAAAAGTTTTAAAAATCTTTCACCGCGATTACCCGGAGGCTCACAATGAAACTGTTTATCATATAGGTGATTCGTATATGATCTATTTCAAGAATGCAAATGATAACTCTGTTTACAGGATCTATTACAATAAGGCTGGCAATATTTTGCAGACCATGAGGTATTATTCCGCAGAAGAACTGATTCCTTTTATCCGGTCCAGAGTAAATACAAAATATAAAAACAAAACGATTTCGTCTGTGACTGATGTCACAAATGATTCAGGGCACTTTTATCAAATCGTAATAGAGGACAAAAAGTCCTGGATTTATTTAAATGTAGATGAAAAGGGAAACATGGTGGTAGAAAAAAAACTTCATAAACAAAAGTGATTTAAGAAAGTAATATAAAATTATTTATTGAAAGACACCGTACATATCTCAATTATATTAAAAAGGGTACTCTAAAAAATAATTAATCTTCTTTAAAAGAGTAGGTTTATTCTATTATTTCAAAAATAAAGAATAAGTCTATTGTGCTGAAACACTCTACCGGTACTTTTATAATTATTATTTTCGCAGTGTGAAAAAGTATCAGGGCTACATTTTTTATTTCTTATACTGGATTTTATTTTTTGCAATTGCAAAAGTTGTTTTTCTTATTTATCATTTCTCTATTACCACGACGCTAAACGGAACTGAAATAATTAAGATATTTCTTTACGGAGCAAGAATGGACGCCTCCTTCACAGGCTACATCTGTATATTCCCCTTTTTATTATATCTTGTAAAATCTGTTTTTTTTAATTTTAAAATTATTAAAATTATTAGGGCTTATACCTATGTTTTAGTCATCATCATTTCATTTTTAATTACTGCCGACCTGGAATTATACAATGCGTGGGGTTTCAGGATGGACACCACTCCCCTGCAATATTTTAAATCTCCAAAGGAAATGGCAGCAACGGTTTCATCTTCGCCATTGCTTTTATTACTGATTGTTTTGGGTGTACTGGCTTCTTTGTGTCTTCTTATTTATAAAAAATATTTCGATCCTTTTATTGATAGACACCAGGAGCATTTTCAGTTTTTGGATTTGGTATTCTCCGCTTTCCTGGTGGTATTTCTGTTTGTGCCCATACGCGGTGGTATTCAGAAAATTCCAATGAACATCAGTGACGTCTATTTTTCAGAAAAATTATTTGCCGATCATGCTGCGATCAATTTGCCATGGAATATAATGTTCTCAATTCTAAACAGGCACCAGGATCAGAATCCGTTTAAATATTTTACTGCAAAAAGAGCGGAACAATTGGTTGACAGTCTATACAACACTGGCTCAAAAAAAATTCCTGCAATTCTATCAATTGAAAAGCCAAATATCATCATTGTCATTTTGGAAAGCTTCACAGCCAAGTGGGTAGGATGTCTCGGGGGTGCACCAGGAGTAACGCCCAACCTGGACAAGATTGCGGCCGATGGTTTATTATTCACCAACATTTATGCAGCAGGAGATAGGAGCGAAAAGGGACAGGTAGCAATATTAAGTGGTTATCCTAACCAGGCGATCACATCCATTATAAAAACCCCTACCAAAACACGTCAGCTTCCTGCTATCAACCATGTACTTAAAAAAGAAGGTTATCAATCGAGCTATACTTATGGGGGCGAGTTGGAATTTGCCAATATCAAATCTTACCTGGTTAATATCGGCTTTGACCAACTAACGGATAAATATTCATTTCCTATTTCTCAAAGGACCACGTCATGGGGAGTTCACGATCAATATGTGCTCAATCGCTTTTACGATGAGCTCCAAAGCAAAAAAGAGCCATTCTTCGCAACCTTGTTTACACTTAGCAGTCATGAGCCTTATGATGTTCCTCTGAAACATTTTAAAGAAAGAGACGAAACCACGCTATTTAAAAATTCTATTTATTATACCGATAGCGTCATAGGGCATTTTGTAAACAGACTTAAGAAAAATTCTTTATGGAAAAACACGCTGATAGTTTTTGTCGCAGACCATGGACATCCTCTGCCCGGACACGATGCCGTGGATGTACCTTCCAAGTTTCATATCCCCCTGATCTTCTCAGGCGGCGCCTTAATCAGGAACGGCCGGGTAACCAATATAGGATCGCAAACAGATATCATTACTACAATCCTGAATCAGCTTCATCTTCCTACAAAACAATTCAAATGGGGTAAGGATCTTTTGGACTCTTCTGCAAGGCAGTTTGCGTTCTACTCTTTTAATAATGGTTTTGGATTTGTCACTCCTTCGGGAACTGAAACCATAGATAATGTATCTAAAAGAACCATCTATAAAGATTCCGGCTTTGATACTACTGAAATAAAATTTGGTAAAGCCTACATGCAGGCGTCTTACCAGGATTATTTAAACAGGTAATATACCATACAGGGCATTATTTAAGAGGATCAACATTTATCCAAAAAATTCCTTAGAGCATTATTTACTTATTTTGCATTTTAATTTCTGCCTCGTTTTTCTAAAAGCAATGAATAAAAAGGTTATATAATGAAGGTGTTTAAATTTGGAGGTGCAAGTATCAGGGATTTTGATAGCATACAAAACGTCACCCATATTCTTGAAAACTATAAAGATGAAAAAATGCTGATCGTAATCTCAGCCATGGGAAAGATCACAAATGCTTTGGAAAAAGTAGCAGAAGTATTTTATGAAGGGCAGAAAGAAGATGCTCTTCGTCTATTTGAAAAGGTAAAGACCTATCACTTAAACCTGTTGAAATATTTGATCATCCTGCACTGGAAAGCAGCTACCAATCAGCTTAACGGTCATTTCCAAAAAGTGGAAACGCTTTTGCAGGAAGTCCCTGTAAAAAATTACAACTATTATTACGATCAAATCGTGTGCATTGGAGAATTACTTTCTTCTACTTTGGTCTCATTTTTCCTGAACGAAAAGAAAATATCAAATCAATGGATTGATGTAAGAAACATACTAATAACAGACTCATCTTTCCGGGATGCAAAAGTAAATTGGGAAGCCACAAAGATAAATGTAGCCTGTAAACTGCTGCCTTTATTTACTCAAAATAATTTTGTAGTTACACAAGGCTTTATTGCAGGAACATACGAAAATGAAAGTACTACTTTAGGCCGTGAGGGAAGCGATTATACCGCAGCTATTTTCGCCGACTTACTGGATGCGGATGACGCTACAATATGGAAAGATGTAAATGGGATCATGAATGCTGATCCTAAAGATTTTAAAGAAGCTGAAACGATTGAAGAACTCAGCTATAAAGAGGTGATTGAGATGGCTTACTATGGGGCGCAGGTGATGCATCCTAAAACCATTAAACCTTTACAAAATAAAAAGATTCCATTGTATGTAAGATCATTCCTTGATATGAACCTGCATGGAACTATAATAACTGAAAAGCAAAGTCACCATTTGCCTCCTATAATAGTTTACAAACCAAACCAGGCAATGATTACACTGCAAACACTGGACTTTTCTTTTGTGGAAGGGAAACCAATCAATTTTTTAAGGGAAATTTTAGACGAGCTAAGAATAAAACCTAATCTTACACAAAATGCTGCCATAAGTTTAAATGTGTGTGTGGATGACAGTTCTGAAAAAATAGAACAAATTGCTTCTATGGCTTCACAAATATTCAACGTACAGATTCAAAGGAATCTGACACTTCTTACCTTGCGGCATTACACTACTGAATCAGCCGAAGCTCTTTTAAAAAATAAGGAAGTAATACTCTTACAAAAAACGTCTGAAACAATTCAGGCTCTTTTAAAACAGGTTTAATTAACAACATAATCCCCTTTGGAATCTATCAATATAAGTGGAAGTTCTTTAGTAGCCTCGAATTTGTCATAAGCAGATTTGAGTTGCAAGGCAAACGTTTTAATTTTAGGGTTGCTCCGGGTATTGTTCTCAAGATATTCTACCGAATTCTTTTTACTGTATCTTATTGGAAAGATGTGTACCGGTATAAATTCTTCTCCGCTCGCTTTGGCTGCGCTTGCTATCAGGTATATTTCTTCAATATCACTATCATTTACAGGGATACAACCAACTGAAACGCAACTTCCATGTATATAGATTCCGTTACCGGGCCTTTGCGGATCGCTTAAGATTTTGTCGGAAGCATTAGGATAATTCAACCCAAGTGATAGGTGATAGGCGCTGTTTGGATTGAATTCGTTGATATAATAGAATCCTTCCGGGACCTGGTAGTCACCCTGCATTCTCTTCGGTCCTAATGCTCCACTTTGCATACAAACTTTATAAGTTTTAAATAGTTTGTATTTATCCAAATCATTATCTTTAGCCCACACTTCCAGTTGCCCTTCATATTTAAAACTGCGGATAAAAATATTACCCGCAGGCCATGCCAGCCCTTTTGCCTTAAATTCTTTTTGTAATAATTCTTCTTTTAAACTTAGGCTATTTAATATTCCAAAAGATACCTTTTTTGTCGGAACAAAAGAATTTTGTGCATGTACTATCGAAAAACAGAACAATGAAATAAATAGAAATAGATGTTTAGTATTTTGTTTACACATGTCAATTGAAAATTACTCTCTGTTGAGAACGTAAAATCATTATATTTATTGAACAAAAAAAATTAATCCTAAATTCCGGACTTATTTACAGTATAAATGGACAAAATGATAGTTTTAATTTAGTCATAATAAAATTCAGAAGTCAGCCAGGAAACTACAAACCAATTAAGAAATTTCTACCAGTTCAATATCAAAAACCAACTCTTTGCCAGCCAGTTCATGGTTTGCGTCTAATATTACCACATCATCTTTTACTTCTGCTACGGTCACAGGAACGGGTTGGCCATCCTGGTTGCGCAACTGCAATTTCATACCTGGCTCTAACTTCATATCTTCAGGAATATTTGATTTAGGAAACTCTACTATGGCTTCTTCATTCTTAGGACCATATGCATTTTCAGGAGCGATATTGATGGTCTTTTTTTCTCCAACGATCATACCGGGAATTGCCTCGTCAAACCCTTTGATCATTTGTCCTGCACCTACCGTAAAAGCAAGAGGTTCTTTTCCTTCACTGGAATCAAATTGTTCGCCCGTAGTCAATTTGCCATTATAATGTACTTTTACATTATCGCCATTTTTTGCCTTACTCATAATTTTAATTTAAATTTTTTAAAAATAAAGGAAACACTATGAAGGAAACCTTTTTGATAAACAGTAAAGTTGGTAATAATATTTTACTTCTGAACATGAAATTTGAAAAAGTTTGTTATTTATAATAATTTTATCCTCCTCCTGAACCAAAATAATTTTTGAAATTTTAACAATGATTAAAAGAATTATCGCTGTTTCCATTTCCGTGATCATAATGATTAATGGTTACTCTCAAAAAGAAATTATACCGGCGGCAGAAAGAATGGATCAATATATTCATCTTCTAAAGGGCAAAGCCGTGGGTATTTTTGCCAATCAAACGTCCATGGTCGGGTCGGTCCATCTTGTAGATACACTGATGAAAAGAGGGATTAATGTGACACGAATTTTTAGTCCGGAACATGGGTTTCGAGGCAATGCAGATGCTGGTGAAAAAATAGGAAATACAATAGATAAAGAAACCGGCGTAGAGATAATAAGTCTATATGGCGCTCATAACAAACCCACTGCGGAAGACTTAAAAGGAATAGATGTGATGCTTTTTGATATACAGGATGTAGGAGTACGATTTTACACCTATATTTCTTCGTTGCAAAAATATATAGAAGCAGCGTTGGAAAATTCAGTTCCTCTAATCATACTTGACAGGCCTAATCCTAATGGTTTTTATGTAGATGGTCCTGTTTTAAATTTAAAGTACAGCAGTTTTGTTGGAATGCAGCCAGTGCCTATTGTGTACGGCCTTACGATCGGCGAATATGCGCTCATGCTGGCCGGAGAAAAATGGTTGAGTAATGACGCTAATAAAAAATATGCGTATTACCAACATGCCGCAAAAACGGTTGATAGCCCGTTTCATCTAATGGTGATAAAAAATAAAAATTATGATCACAATAGTAAATATATATTGTCTGTAAAGCCCTCCCCCAACTTACCGGATATACAATCAATTTACCTTTATCCATCTACATGCTTTTTTGAAGGCACCACTCTCAGTGAAGGTCGAGGTACTGATAAACCCTTCCAGATTTTCGGAGCTCCATCCTTACCAAAAAATCTTTATTCATTCAAGCCTCATCCTACAGACGGCGCAAAGAACAGCAAACACTATGGGGAGGTCTGCTACGGATGGAATCTATCAGGAAGCCCTCAACAGGTATTGCAAAAAATAAATAACAGGATACAATTAAAATGGCTGATGGAAGCGTATCGTCTGATTCCAGATAAAAACAATTTTTTTATTGTTCCCAAATCGGGGAATATGGAAGATTCATTCTTTGATAAGCTTGCTGGAAATAATGAATTATGGCAACAAATAAAAAATGACGTATCAGAAAAGGCCATCAGAGCAAGTTGGGAACCGGAATTAAGGAAGTACAAAAAAATAAGGAAGAAATATTTATTATATAAAGATTTTGAATAGAATAAAGACACTCACATCTCGATAGCTATCGGGATACAACTCACTACTGACCACTCACTCCATGCCACGCCTTAGGATCATTTTTATGGGAACACCTCAATTTGCAGTGCCTTCATTACAAAAATTGTATGACGCCGGCTATGACATCGCAGCCGTAGTAACTGCTCCTGATAAGCCTGCGGGACGTGGAATGCAGCTAACCCAAAGCGCTATAAAAAAATATGCGTTAGAGAAAAATCTAAAAATTCTTCAACCGGAAAAATTGAAAAATCCCGCTTTCATTGAAGAACTAAAATCATTAAACGCAGATGTCCAGGTAGTAGTTGCTTTTCGCATGTTGCCCGAGGCCGTATGGAATATGCCGCCGATGGGAACCATTAATTTGCATGGCTCCCTGCTTCCGCAATATCGCGGTGCTGCACCCATCAACTGGGCAATCATTAATGGTGAAAAGCAAACCGGTGTTACTACTTTTAAATTACAACATGAAATAGACACCGGTAATATTTTACTGCAGGAAGAAATGGATATCAGTGATGATGAGACAGCAGGCACCTTGCATGATAAAATGATGTTGGTGGGTGCAGAACTTCTGTTAAAAACCATCAACCAATCAGAAGATGGAAACCTCAGAGAAATAAGTCAACCCTCAATCCTCAATCCTCAACCTTCAATACTCCGTCATGCTCCAAAAATATTTACTGCAACCTGTGAGATAGACTGGCATAGCAGCGTTGACGAAATATTCAATCTAATTCGTGGCTTATCACCCTACCCTGCTGCATTTACTTTTTTACAAGGAAAGAAATTAAAAATTTTTTCTGCGGAAAAAGAAACCAATCATGAAGTGAATGAACCCGGCAAAATTCTCACTGATCATAAAAGTTTTTTGAAAATGGCCGCTAGTGATGGATTGATCTCTTTAAAAGAAATTCAACTGGAAGGAAAAAAGAGAATGAAGATTGATGATTTTTTGAGGGGATGGAGGCAAAATTGATTTAATTGGGAACCGATAACGGGATTATAAGAACAGACAATTCTTGAAGCAATGCGAGATAAAAATAACGGAGCTTTTCATTTACCAATCAGGTTGTTCAAAAGCTAATTAATATTTTAGTGTGATATCTAAAATTTTAGTTCTTTATTTATTTGAATCGAATTTAAAAAAAAATAAACTTTTTTGGGCTTGCGGTATTTTATTAACCACAACGGGGTTAAATGTTTGTAGAAAATTAAAGATAATTAACACGACCCCAACGGGGTCGAATGTTTTTTAATAAATTGCCAATAATGAAATAACGTCAATTTTTTACCTTAAAATCATATACTTGTCATCACCATTTTCAAAAATCTGTATACAAATTGTACTTGCAGTAAAAGGAAGGCAATCATTAATTCATCAGTCATGGGAAGAAGATTTGTATAAGTATATTACAGGGATAGTTCAAAAAAAGAGCAAAAAATGTTAGCGATTAATGGAATGCCTGCTCATATCCATTTCTTTATAGGTATGCGTCCGGCTTGTTGTTTGGCAGATCTTGTAAGAGAAGTGAAAAAATCAAGTAACGAATTCATTAAGGATAAGAAATTTTGTAATGGATTTCATTAGCAGGAGGGCTATAGTGCATTTTCATATAGTCATTCTCACCTTTCAAATGTCATCAACTACTTGGGGTCGTTACGTAACCTGATACTAATACTATACACATTCAATCCCGTTGGGATCAAAAAAAATCCCCGATAGCTTAACGGTTAAACCTTAATCTTTCCTATTACAATGAATTCCGCAATTAATGGTATAGCACAACAAAATATTAATTTGCCTACACAGACTAATTTTAAAAAATGGTTCTTTTGAAAATATGAAGACAAAATCTTTAATACTTGTATGGTTACTTTTGTTGTTAGGATTAGCATCCATTTTGATTCAGCAATGCACCCCAAAAAATAAAGAATCAAACGATATTCCACCAACTAATGAATATGTCGGCGATCAGTCATGTAAAAACTGTCACGAAAAACAGTACAAAGATTGGCTAACATCTGATCATTTTAAGGCCATGCAACCAGCGAACGATTCAACCGTAGAAGGCGATTTCAACAATACAACTTATACAGCCGATGGCGTTACCAGCAGTTTTTTTAAAAAGGACGACAAATATTTTATTAATACCCAGGGAGATGATAAAAAGTATCATGATTTTGAAATAAAATATACATTTGGTTACGAGCCTTTGCAACAATACCTCGTAGCTTTTCCCGGTGGCAGGCTACAGGCTACAAGGCAATGCTGGGATACCAAAAATAAAAAATGGTTTCATCAATATCCGGGGCAAAAAATTCCTTCACATGATTGGTTGCATTGGACGGGCAATGCACAAAACTGGAATACCATGTGTTCCGATTGTCATAGTACTAACCTTCAAAAAAATTACGATTTTAAAACTGATACTTATCATACTACTTATAGTGTAATGACGGTAAGTTGTGAAAGCTGCCATGGCCCGGGTCAGCACCATATTAATTATGTAAAGAGCCGCGCATATAAGGATGGTGAAAAGATAAGGTACTCTTATATGCAAATGGTGAACGACAGTAGCCAACTTATACAGATTAATACCTGTGCTCCTTGCCACGCACGCAGGTCAGTAATTAGCGGAAATAAAATAGTATCCACTGAATTTTTAGATAACTATATACCACAAATTCCTACGGATGAATTTTACTATGCTGATGGCCAGGCAAAAGATGAAGATTATGTTTATACCTCTTTTTTAGAAAGTAAAATGTACAATCAAGGAGTTACCTGCAGCAATTGCCATAACAGTCATTCCGGTAAGGTTTTGTATGCAGACAACCAGCTTTGCATGCAATGTCATGCCAAAACGTACGACGAATTTTCACATACTTATCATCAGGCCGGTACAGTAGCTGCGGAGTGTAAGAGTTGCCACATGCCTTCAAAAGTCTATATGGGCAATGATCTTCGGTACGATCATACTTTTCGTGTTCCCCGCCCGGATTTGTCTGTAAAGTATGGAACGCCCAACGCGTGCAATAATTGCCATAAAGACAAAACTGCCGCTTGGACCTCCGACGCGATAGTTAAATGGTATGGTTCAAAACGCGCTTACCATTTTGCAGAAGACCTGATACCCGCAAGCAAACTGGATGCCGGTAGCGAAGGGCACATCATGCATTTATTAAATGATACTGCTACGCCCAAAATAATAAAAGCAACAGCATTATATTATTTAAAAGATATCAGTTCCGCCAACAGCCCATCCACACTGATAAAATATTTACACGATGATAATGCGCAGATTCGTTACCAGGCTTTACGAAGCCTTGCTAATTTTCCTTTATCAACCTGGCTGGGTATAATAGGCCCTTATCTGTCAGATAAAGTAAGGGCAGTTCGCATTGCCGCAGCAGATATGTTGATCAATGTGCCTTCTGCACAGATACCGGCGTCGTATTATACCTCTTTTACTGAAGCAAAAAAAGAGCTGGAACAGTACATCTTATATCAAACTGATTTTGCATCCGGCGATGCTATGGCGGGCGATTATTACCTGAAACTCCAGGACTACTATAATGCTGAGAAGTTTTATTTACTTGGCTTGAAAAAGGATACTGCCATGAATTATACCCGGCTTAATTTATCAGTATTGTACAATGTAACGGGAAAAAACAATAAGGCATTAAAAGTATTGCAGGATGCATTGCGGACAGATCCTAAAAACGACCGTATTTATTTTAATATGGCCTTACTCTACAATGAAATGAAAAATACTGCCAAAGCAAAAGAAAGCCTTGAAAAAGCAATTGCATTAAAAACACAAAATCCAAGAGTCTATTATAATTACGGTTTAATGTTGCAACAGGAGAATAATAAAGATGAAGCAATCACCATGTACAAAAAAGGACTTGCATTGTCGCCTTTGGATGGCGATCTCAATTATGCTTTATCTGTGCTATACCTACTGTCAAACGACTTAAATGAAGCCAAACGATATGCCCTTGTCTTAAAGCAATATTATTCAGGTAACACGGACTATGATCGGGTTGTTCACCAGCTTGGTCTTTGATTTACTAAGCCTGGTCTTTAGTTAATAAAGCAACCAAGTCCTTCAATCGATTCTACAAAATTTTGTTATTGGCAATTTGAATTCTCTCCAATTAAATGTTTAAACATTTTGAAAGACGAATTTTTAATGCGTGCAGAAAGCGGTCATTAATCCATAATCTTGTTATAATTTAGAAAGAAGTGTTCACCTTTTATGAAACTTAGTGCCACGGAACATTAGTGTTTTTTTAACCTGTCAGGAAACAAAAACCGGCAAATATGTTATTATTAATAATTCAAATATAATAATTAGTTAAGACAAATTAGTACAATAAATAGATAAGATCGTCCACAGTTATTACTTTTAAATGCTGCATTTTTGTTGCGGAATTGAAAAATTTACGAAAAGAAAAAAATATTACCCTTTTTCATCTTTCAAAACCATTCATCACAACTGCATTAAAATTAAATGTTTCACTTAAAATCAAACTTAGCATGACAAAATGTTTATTTCATTCTGGCTTTTTTACGGGAAAGAGCAGAATGGGTAACTGGGTTAATCTAAGTATCAGAACTTTTCTGGTGCTTTTATCCATTTCCCTGATTCAGCCTTCCGCAAACGCACTTCCCGCCAATGGCACTAACCATTCCGAAACGGCTTTCGCAAAAAATTTCAATCCGAATGCCATTATAACTGGTAAAGTGACTGATGCCAAAGGAGAACCTTTACCAGGAGTTACCATTTTGGTAAAAGGCAGTAATAATGGTACAAGCACGGATGAAGCAGGTCATTTTTCATTGGACGCTCCTGCCAATAGCACACTGATAGTTTCCTTTGTTGGATTTGCCACACAGGAAGTACTGGTTAACAATCGAACCAATATTGATATTGTATTAGTTGCTGGTAACTCAGCACTTGATGAAGTGGTGGTGATCGGTTATGGAACTGCCAAGAGAAAAGATCTTACGGGGGCTGTAACCAGCATTTCCAGTGAAAGGCTTGTTGATAAGCCTGTTGGAAACCTTGGGCAGGCTTTGCAGAATAAAGTAGCTGGGGTACAGGTGATTCAAAACGGAGCAGGTGTTCCAGGTGGTAAGCCCATGATTCGTATCAGAGGAACTAACTCTATAAATGCTAACAATGACCCATTATTCGTGGTGGATGGGATCGTAGGTGTATCGAATCCTTTATCGACTTTGAATCCACAGGATATTGCATCACTTGACGTTTTGAAAGATGCATCGGCTACCGCAATATACGGTGCACGCGGAGCAAATGGTGTTATTATTATTACTACAAAGAGAGGTACAATAGGGAAGCCACAATTAGACTACAATGGGTCTGTTTCTGTGGGGGTACTTCAAAGACATCTTTACACTATGACAGGAGACCAGCTAATGTACACTTATATGCAGGCAATGGCTAACGGTAATAAATATGGAAAGATTAATGCAGGTAAGGATTTCCGTCCGTCCGGCTCAGGTCAATCATTTTCTGAAATGCCCTGGTTGTTTAAACAGGTTCCAAAAGGCAGTTATATAGTTCCTTTGGAAGGCAAAGATGGAAATTCTTACGCTCCTATTTACAATACCGATTGGGAAAGTTTAATTTTCCGCAAATCAGTTTCAACAAATCAAACCGTTGATATTCGGGGCGGTAATAAAGATGCTAAATATTCTGTGTCTCTTGGATATTCTGATCAGAATGGTTTGATGAAAGAGTCTTTCTTCAGGCGTTATACTGGCAGATTAACCAGTGATATAAAAGTTTTGAAATGGCTCAATATAGGTACGACATTAAGTTTTGCTAAAAGTAAGGCTACTAATGATGACGGTATCACCAGATCAACTGCCGAAGTATGGAGCATCCTTCCAGTCAAATATCCGGATGACCCTGCACTGGGATCTTATGCAGGCCGTTGGGGAACAAATGGAGACTTTAATGTAGGTGAACAATGGTTTAATATATTATATCGACGAGCTAAAATTTATGGAGAAGATCACATAGGCCAGGCAACAGGTAGCTTTACAGCGACAGCTAACATCACTAAAGATTTGACATTTAAAAGTGATTTCTCAATGGATTATAATCAGTATAAGACTAATTATTATAGCGGACGATTATATGGAAATACAGGCGATGCCAGGATAACCAATAACAATACATTTTATTGGCAGAATGAAAATTATTTTAATTACAATAAAGACATTGGCCTCGATCATAATATAAGTGCAGTTCTGGGTTTGTCCTGGTCTCAGTTTACTAATAACAATTCTTATATGAGGAATAGAGATTTCCTGTCAGATTTCTACGGTTGGTCTAACATCGGAGCAGGTGCAGCAACAAGGCCTGAAGTTACCAGTAGTGATGGGTTAAGCGCACTGAATTCTTACTTTGGAAGAATTAACTACAGTTATAAAGGTAAATATTTATTAACTATAACAGGTCGTGAAGATGGTTCGTCTAAATTTGGTACCAACAATAAATATGGCTTCTTCCCATCCGCGGGCGTTGCCTGGAGAGTTTCACAGGAAGATTTTATGCAGAATGTGTCTTTAATATCTAATCTTAAACTTCGTGGAAGCTGGGGCCGTACCGGGAACCAGGAAATTGGTAGTTATGTAACTCAATCCTATATTTCAACGGCCAACGTTATATTAAACGGCCAATCGAATACAGGCCTTTATCCCAGTTCAGTGGGTAATCCTGATCTTAAGTGGGAAACAACTGATCAGTATGATGCGGGTTTAGAATTTGGATTATTGAACAACAGAATAAATGTTGACGTTGATTATTATCACAAACTGACAAGTAACATGTTGCTTGACGTAAATCTTCCCTACTCAACTTCATCAGGAACCGTAAAACAAAACTATGGTAAGGTACAAAATGAAGGATTTGAGCTGACGTTGAATACACGTAATATAGAGACTCGCAATTTCCAATGGAGTTCTGCTTTAACAGTAACTCATAATGTGAATAAAGTAGTTCAGCTTGGTCCTACCGGAGCTCCTATTTATTCTCAAACGGGTGCAGGAAACGGAACTTCAGCCTTAATAATAGGTCAACCGATCGGTTCCTTTTTTGGACTTACCCGTTTGGGTGCCTACAGTACAGAAGAAACTTCATTGGCTGCACGTTATGGTCTAAAACCAGGGGACTTGAAATTTTTAGATAGAAATAATGATGGTAAGATTGATTTACTTACAGATGGCGGTGTGATTGGAAACGCTTTTCCGCATTGGATCATTGGATTCAACAATACTTTTAAATACAAGGATTTCGATGCTGCATTAGATTTTCAAATCGTGCAAGGAGTAAGTAAGGCGTTTGTACATGAATCTGCCGAAGACCGTCAATTGGTTTCTGGCGGTTTGAATTCCACTCTTGATGCATGGCGTCCTGACCATCAAAATTCAATGGTTGCACAAATGCGCCCAGGAAATGGCGGAGCCTATTATCAGTCCTATCCAGATACGCACATGATGTACGATGCCTCATTTATCAGAGGATCTAATGCAACGATAGGGTATTCTTTTTCAAATAGTGTGACAAAACAACTTGGATTTTCCAGATTTAGAGTTTATCTCAGTGCTCAGAACTTCTTTCTACGAACCAAAGTTGCAGGGTATGATCCTGAAGGTAGCTCAATAGATAAACAAATCGCACTTGTACCCAATACGGATAAATACCAATATCCCGTACCTGCAGTTTATTCATTTGGGGTGAATGTAAGTTTCTAAATTGAAAATTAATAATATAATTAATATGAAAATTGATATCAAAAAAAATAATAAAGTTGTCAAATACGCTATATTGTTCTCTGCGATCGTATTTGCTTTCAGCAGTTGTCAAAAATTTCTTGAGGAGACTCCAACAGGGCAACTTACCAGCGACTATAACTTTTCATCAGGGCCAGAAGGCACTGCATTGGTTGTAGGCACCTACAGGTCACTTGCATCCTATACAGGTGGTGCGGGTGACTGGGGTAATTATTTACCGGCAACTATTGAATATCCTACAGGGGGGGCTTACACTTCTGATGCGCACGTACAGTTTTGGAAATTCCAAACCAACCAAACGGCTGGTGGTATGCTTTCGAATTACGATAATTTTTGGCAAAACAATTACCAGGGTGTAAGAGATTGTAATTTGGCAATCTCAAAAATCAACGGCATCTCAGATTGGTCGGCATCTCAGAAATCATCTGCGATGGGCGAGGTTCGTACACTTCGTGCTTTTTACTACTTTTTGCTGGTGCGTTACTACGGTGATCTGATTATGGATACGTCAGTTCTCAAAAGTGTAGGCGAGGCCCAACAGCCACGAACATCACTTAAAACTATTTATGACGAAGTAATCATTCCCGATCTTGAGTATGCAGTTAATCAAAGTGCATTGCCGGATGCACAGTCAGGCGGAGGAAAAATTACCAAATACGTTTCCAGGGCTATTTTAGCGGATGTTTATCTCACCTGTGCAGGTTATCCTTACCAGGAAGTAGCAACAGATCCCAAAAAAGACTGGTGTGTAGGTGGTGGATTTAGCCAACAAACTTACCCCGTCAATACACCAAGTGCAAAGGACTTTTTAACGAAAGCACAGACTCAATTAAATGCTTTATATGGTAAATACACCCTGGGAACTTATAGCGATCTGCATAATCCAGCTATGAATAATAAAGGAGAAGCTATCTTCCAAGCTCAATATTTAGCAGGAGTTACTGATATGTCGGGGTTTATCGCATCTACGCTTCCCGGTCTGAGTCACATTTCAAGATTTGGTGATGAATATGGAACTTCCATTCCAAGTGTTGGTTACATTAATTCCTATAATCCAGCTGATCTCCGTATGCAGGACCGCCAAATGTTCTTTTATTCAGATAATTTATCTACCAAATATGATCCCAATCAAGGACCGGCAGACAAATTTACTCAACCTTATTTGTATAAATACTATGATTCTGCAGCCATTAAAGTTACCGGTCAGGCTAATTTAAACTGGACTTTTTACAGATATGCTGATATGCTACTTATGCTTACAGAAGTGAACTGGTCATTGAAGCAATTGGGAGCTTCAGTTTCTGATAATGATATTATTAAAGGCATCAATGAAGTAAGAAAAAGAGCGCGCCTTCCGGAATATCGCGCTTCTGATGTAAACCTGTTTACTATCATGAGTGAGCGTGCTTACGAACTTGTATTTGAAAATAAAATGTTATGGGATCAGCGTCGCACCCGAAGTTGTCTCATGGATGGTATGGGGGCATTTTCAGGAATTGAACCCTTTATTGGCCACCAGCCCACTGATTTTAGTTTTGCATTCTCCAGTATGAATTTGTTATGTCCTATTTCCCAACGTGAAATTGCTACTAATTCAAAATGTTTACAAAATTATAACTTTCTACCAAAACAGGTTAGTCAGTAATCATCGTGAACCTAATTATTAATTAATTTATATCAAAAAAATGAAAAATAAGAAATCATTAATATTAATATGTTCGCTGGGTCTAATGCTTAGCTGTTCAAAGCAACCGTATTGGGAGATACCGGTTGATGGTAATGGAAATGCGATAATTACTGGAATCTCAACAGCGACCTCAAATGGCATTAGCACACTGGATGATAAATTTACCGTAACCACAACTTTACCTAATGCAAAAGCCGGTGACGTAATGAAAGTGGAATTACTTAAACAGCAAATACCACCTGGTGGTGGTACGGCTACACAATTACTACCATTGGCAGGCACTCAGCAAGATGTTTCTGTAGCAAGTGATTTAACAGCTTCCATCACCTATACAAGAGCCCAGGCAAAACTTAATGAGCCTGGAGATAATGTATTTGTAAGTTTCGCTGGCAAAACAGAGTCTGCATCCATCGTAATTCAAATGAATCAGGCTACCACTGTTTCTTCTCCGCAAATAAATGGCAATAAGGTTAATGTAACAAGAGGTGCAGGTATTGCCTGGTTTGATATTAGCGTCCAACCTAAGTCCGGTGCTTATACTGGCGATGTAATTGTTAAGAAAAAGAATGGGATGAATGATTCGTGGATGAACGTTGGAAACTTTATGGGCAAGGACAAAGTTCCTATCTCAGGTGATGATTTTGCAGTAGGAAAAGATACTATGTACTATTCTTTTATTTCTCAAATGGGAGCTTACAAGGATACCGTTAGTATGACGATTATTGATAACGATCCATATTTCTTTCTTAAGAAGTCTGGCACCTTGACTTTGGGTGGATCTTCTGCCGGTGTAAATCTTTTAGTAAATGGCTCATTGCCGGCAAACGATGCCAACGCAATTATTGCAATAGATGGAGGCTCACTGATGGTTCATGGCGGAACTGCATGGGCAGTTGGCGGAAAGAGTATATCTTTTGTGCCTTCGACACAGGTGGTGTATAATCAAAATAGCCCTGCTACGGCAATGACTTCTTTTATGAGTGGAACTCCCTCTGCTACAGTAGATCCTGCCGCTGGAGAAGGGATATATATTTTTAAAATAGTGAATGGGCCAAGTCCTTCAGATGTTTATTATGGAATGTTGAAAGCTACCAACATTGTTCCTGCGTTTTCCGTTGGGTACGAATATAGAATTGGAAATACGTTTATTCAACTTCCTTTTATCAAATAGTGTGAACACAGAATTCTCTAAAAATATAACCGTAAAAAATGGGTGATATACAAATTAAGAAATCCACAGAAAAATATGATGTGATCGTTGTTGGCTCGGGTGCAGGGGGAGGTATGGCCGGATACGTGTTGGCAAAGGCCGGCATTAAAGTTTTAATGTTGGAAGCCGGTCCATACTTTGACCCGGCCAAAGATTCCAAACAACTATTGTGGCCCTGGCAGTCCCCACGCAGAGGTGCTTCAACCACCCGTGCTTTTGGTGATTTCGATGCGGCTTATGGAGGTTGGCAAATAGAAGGCGAGCCTTATACTTTAAAAGATGATACCAAATTTACCTGGTTTCGTTCACACATGTTAGGCGGCCGCACTAACCATTGGGGAAGGATTTCTCTTCGTATGGGGCCTCATGATTTCAAAGGAAAAACTTTTGACGGAGCAACTGATGACTGGCCAATCAGCTATGATGATGTAAAACCTTTTTACGACAAAGTGGATCGCCTGATCGGAGTATATGGAACCGCTGAAGGATTGGAGAATGATCCCGATGGAATATTTCTTCCGCCACCTGCCCCACGCCTTAATGAAATATTTATAATGAAGGGCGCTAAAAAGGCGGGAGTGAAGGTGATTCCGGGAAGAGGATCGGTTCTTACCGAACCATTGCCGGGAGTCAGTGGCAGAGGAGTTTGTTTTTTCTGCGGACAGTGCAGCAGAAGTTGCAAAGTGTATGCTGATTTTTCATCTTCATCGTGCCTTGTGATTCCGGCGGAAAAAACCGGCAATCTAAAAGTGATACCTAATGCGATGGTACGGGAAGTAATTGTTGGCAAAGATGGCCTGGCCAAAGGGGTTTCGTACATCAATAAGGATGACATGATGGAATACCAGGTCGATG
>JBDTJI010000038.1:0-15387 GCA_039935935.1 Ginsengibacter sp.
AACGACGTAAGTGAAAGAGCATTTCAGATAGAACGTGGTGGACAGTGGGTAAAAGGAAAAAGTTGTGACACATTTGCTCCGCTCGGCCCCTTTATTGCGACTAAAGATGAAATTCAGGACGTGGATAACTTACGTTTGTGGCTCAACGTTAATGGTAAAAAGATGCAGGATGGGAATACGGATGATCTGATATTTAATATACCACATATCGTGTCTTATATCAGCCAGTTTATGACTTTACTGCCGGGAGATATTATTTCTACAGGTACGCCTCATGGTGTAGGTCTCGGGTTTAATCCACCGATCTATTTAAAGGAAGGTGATATAGTAGAATTAGGAATTGACGGATTAGGAACTCAAAGGCAGGTTTGCAAAAACTGGACAAAATAAAACTATATGGGAGGTGACAATATTTATCTATTGATTGGTAAAGTACCCTCATCTTCCCAACTCAACACTCACTCCCGATAGCAATTGGGATCACAAATCAAAACTCGCCATGAACCTAAATCTCGATCAAAAAATAATCATTGTAACCGGTGGAGCCAAAGGCATTGGAGAGGGAATAGTAAAAGTGCTTGCCGCTGAAAATGCCATCCCTGTGATCGTTGGCAGAAAAGAGGTTGATAATTTAAAAACGCTGGCATCAATTGATAATAAAGGTTTTCAGGTGGTGGCGGAATTAACCCGGCGGGAAGAATGTGAAAACGCTGTAAAGAAAGTGATTGAAAATTTCGGTCGTATCGATGGCCTGGTGAACAATGCAGGGCTAAATGATGGCGTAGGCCTGGAAAGCGGCGATTATGAAAAATTTATGTTATCAATACATAGAAATTTAGTCCATTATTATTTGATGGCGCATCATGCGCTACCTTACCTGATACAATCGAAAGGGTCCATTGTAAATATAAGTTCAAAAGATGCTGAAACCGGACAGGGTAATACTTCTGCCTATGCTGCTGCCAACGGTGGCAGGAATGCCCTCACCAGGGAATGGGCAGTTGAATTATTGAAATATAAAATCAGGGTAAACGCTTTAGTTGTGTCTGAATGTTGGACTCCACAGTATGAATGGTGGATCAATAAACAACCTGATGCCAAAGAAAAATTGAAATCGATTACAGACAAAATACCATTAGAAAAAAGAATGACTACCACTGAAGAGATCGCAAATATGGTTGTATTTCTTTTATCTGAAAAATCAAGTCATACTACCGGTCAGATTCTTCATGTGGATGGAGGATATGTTCATTTAGACAGGGCAATCAGTTAATATTTCATTAGAAAGAAGTTTCTAACTGCCCGGTAAATTGTGTATGGGTATTGAAACCAATATTTTCGAACAAAAAAAAGAATATGACTTGTAAATTTATAAAAAAAGAGATTTTGCGTATTTTGCCGCTTAAAAACTTTTTTTCAGGACAAAGCGTAACGTCCTTATTTTTATTTTTGACACTGGTTATCTCGGTTAATATGTCATTTGCTCAAAAAGTCATCCCTTTATATAAGCTGGTTCCCAACAGCAAGCCAGCACCCGGATACAGGGAAAAGGCTTTGACCGGAAAAGATGGTATTATCAGGATCAGCAAAGTTTCTATCCCTCAAATTACTATTTTTCAACCCAAAAAATCATCTGGTAACAATGCAGCGGTAATCATTTGTCCTGGTGGAGGATATAGCATTTTAGCCTATAATCTCGAAGGAACTGACGTAGCTAAAATAATGAACAGTTGGGGTGTCACAGCGATCGTCCTTAAATATCGGTTACCCAGCGATTCCATTATGAAGGATAAGACGATAGGCCCATTACAGGATGCCCAACGTGCGATCCAGTATGTAAGAGAAAATGCTGCCCAATTGGGGATCGATCCCGAGAATATCGGTATCATGGGGTTTTCAGCAGGCGGACATTTGGCCTCTACACTCTCAACTCATTTTGACAAAGCTTATATTGACAATCCTAAAAGTACTTCTTTACGTCCTGACTTTTCAATACTTGGTTATCCGGTTATTAGTTTCACAGATGAACTTGCTAATTTGGGAAGCCGCAATAATCTGATAGGGAAGAACCCCTCTCCTGAATTGATCAAAGAATTTTCGAATGAATTACAGGTAACCGATAAAACACCACCGGCATTTTTAGTATTAGCCGGAGACGATAAAGCAGTAAGACCCGAAAACAGCATCAGGTATTATGAAGCTTTATTAAAAGTACATGTTCCCGCCGAACTTCATATTTATCAAAACGGTGGTCATGGCTTTGGTACACATAACAAAACCACAAAAGAAAATTGGATGCAAACTCTTAAACACTGGATGCAGCACAATAATTTCCTTCGCGGAAAAACAGTTGGAAACCTGGCTTCAAAAAACTAATTGTTTCTAATAATTTCAAATTTCTTGTTTTTTTGGCGACCTGTACATATAGCCATTTAAAAATAGTTCCGTTTTTTTTATAAAATAGCCTGTCGGTAACGTTAACTTAGTTGTAATCACTCACTCATTTAAATAAAATTTATTTACGACGAAAATACATATCCTTCAATTTTCTTTTATAGACTATATGTTTTCTGGCATGTTATTTAAGATAATAATTATAACTAAAAATTTTTATTATGCTTAGATGGGCAATTATTTTCGTGGTTATCGCAATCATTGCGGCCATATTCGGATTTACAGGTATAGCTGCCGGTGCAGCCTCTATTGCTAAGGTATTATTCTTTATTTTTCTTATTTTGTTTATCCTTACTTTATTATTTGGAGCCAAAATTTTTGGAAAATAATGTAGCTGCCGATGCAGAATCAATGCATGTGTAAGCGTTTCTGCTCCATTAATCCTACTTTATGTGGGAGGTCGTGTAGAAATGTTTACACATTTTTTAGTTCAAAATTCCTGAAAAACAAAAACAATATGCTTCAAAATAAAAAACTCAATTAACTAAACCTCATAAAATCTTCAAATGAAAAATGATGTACTTTCTGTTTATCTTAAGATTGCGTGCATTATTATAATTGTTACAGGAGGAGGTTATTTGGTCATTATAGGTGAGGAAATTTTGTTGCCATTGTCTTTTGCTTTTATAATATCACTGCTTCTTCTGCCCGTTTCTAATTTCATGGAAAATAAATTAAAGTTTTCCAGGCCAATTGCAGGTATTGTGTCTGTTCTGGTTTTAATGATAGTAATCTCGGCAATTTTTTATGCTTTGGGTTCGCAGATGGCTAATCTGGGCACTGAATGGCCACTATTAAAGAAACAATTGGGTGATTCATTTAACAGCATTCAACTCTGGATGACTTCTACATTTCATATCAATTTGGAAAAACAAACAGAATACATCAACCAAACAACTCAAAAAGTAATAAATTCAGGAGGCAGCATCCTTGAAAAAACGGTTCTGTCAGTTTCTTCAACAGTTTTGATTTTAATATTCATCACGATCTACACTTTATTTGTCTTAATTTACCGCAGACGTTGGATGAATTTTGTGCTGGCTGCTTTTTCTGAAAAAAATAAGGCGCTTATTTACGACATCTCAGAAAATATTAAAAACATTATACGTAAATATATCACCGGTTTGTTTTTTGAAATGATCATATTAATAGTGATTGGATGCCTGGTTTTTTGGATCTTAGGAATAAAATATGTTTTTCTTTTTGGTCTGATACTCGGAGTTTTTAACTTGATTCCTTATGTAGGCATTTATACAGCGCTGGTAATAATTTCTGCAATTACTTTTGCCACGGTTGATGCTTCTCACGCGTTATATGTTGCCATTGCAATAATTACCATTCACACTGTGGATAGTAATATTTTGATGCCGAAAATTGTTGGTTCGCAGATAAAAATAAATCCTCTATTTGTCATCCTGGGTGTAGTAGCAGGTGAACTATTATGGGGAATACCCGGGATGTTTTTATCCATTCCATATATGGCAATCGCTAAAGTAATATTCGACAGAATTGAGAGCCTGCAATCCCTGGGAATATTATTGGGTGATGAAGAAAGCAAACCCAAAAGTCTTCTCTTGACGATTAAAAAGATTACTAAAGCAACAAAAAAATAGTTCAAAATAAAGTTAGAATTTCGTTATCCTGTAGCCTCTAATGTTACCAATAATAATTGGGATCGTTGTAGTTTTAAACTTTTTCACTCCACAATGATAGCGACCCAACACAAGCAAAAAATTTCACTCCAACCTTCTGAATTAATCAACACTTCTGCCGGATTTCTTTCAAGTATATGTGGTTGATGAGACTCTGTTTTTTAATAAATTATTATGCACTTTAGATCATTTTGATTTCCCCACTGATTTCTTAGAAATTTTTTTAATTTTATTATTTTTTTCATGTTCATCAATACTATGCGACTTAAGTAGAGTATTTTCCTGCTTGGCTTTTTCTTTAAGACGGGCATAATATTTTTGTAAAACACAAAGTTCTTCTTCTGTAAGATCTTCTACATCCACCAGCCTGTTACTCGAGAGCTCGTTTGCGGCCAACAGTTCGTTTAATTTTAAATGCACAGCCATTGAGTCTTTGTTCTGTGACTTCTGTATCAGGAATACCATTAGGAATGTTATGATAGTTGTTCCTGTATTGATGATCAATTGCCAGGTTTCTGAAAAATCAAAAAAAGGGCCACTAACGGCCCAAACAATGATCAGGCTAAAACTTATCACAATAGCCGGCGTACTGCCAGTTGCAACAGTTGCTTTACCGGCCAGTTTTTCAAAGAAGCTCGGTTTTTTTTTATTTTTGTTCATGATGCGTCGCACTGCGTGATTAAATGTTTAATAATGTAGTTTCGATTTAGTTGTCTGGTGCGTTGTCTAATTTTTCTGATAAGAGAATCAGTAAAGCAAATGGTAACTTCAGGCCCATGTTAAGTAAGGGCAATTTCTATTTTAAAGGTCAGTGGAAAAATATTAAGCTACTTTTTTCTTGCCGTGAGTGCTCTCCGTCGCGTTCAGAAACTGCCGAAAAATTGAATTTTTTTGCACCACTTTCTTTGTTCATTCCTTTTTCAATTAAAGTTTCGTATTTATCATCACCTTTTGGGTGCTTGTGATCCTTTTCTGTCATAAAAGTGTATGTTTAATTTTTCAATATCAATAATATTGCCAGTTTTGCGGGTAGTAAAACAGCTATTATGATGCTTCGGCTTTTGTGAGACCTTTATGGAGATGAAATTGGTTTACATGCGATTGCAAATTTTGCTAAGGCAAGCTAACTGTCATCTTCGACATGAGCTTACCTTAGAAGTTAATAATTAATGATCTTAATAATTTTCTTTTCAATCCTTACATGCCCAGAATTTAGAATAGAAAGTAAAGTCATTAGAAAACAGGAAATACAATATGACACTCTGCAGCATAAATTATTCTAAGATCGGGTTCTACTGTGAATGGAAAATACAGCAATATCTTGCTGTTCGTCGATGTTTAGAACTCAAAAATAATTCTAAGATTATACTTCCTGTTTCAAAAACGACCTGATTAAAACATCCCATTGAATTTCTGAAATTCCCGCTAAAGCTGCTCCACCCATTATTACGTTCCGCACCTTATCTAATGGCTTCCCGGTTCCTGTGTTCAATATCTCATTCCGGCCGTGATAGGATGATGTTACCGTATTCTGGTCTCTACGAATAATGAAGGTGGAGGTCGCTTCGCCAGTAAAAAAATGAGCTACAGCATTTGTTTCCTTACCGGGTTGTTTACATGGCCTCACTCTCATGGCAAGACTTTCTTCCTCCGCATCACTATTACTTTTATCATCCATAGCTTCTATAAATACCCAGTCATAGCCATCACCCTCAGAAGACCCCGGGCCTTGGATATCAATTCTAATAAAATCACCCAAAGCAGCGGGTCTTTCCAATTTTTGTCCTTCGGGATTAGTAAGATCAAAAACAGCGCTGATAAAACTTCCAATCCTCTGCCAATCATTAATATAAAGCATTCTTTGTGCTGCAGTTTTAAAAACGTCAATCGCTTTTTCACGGCTGGCTACGGTAACTGAGTGTTCTATATCAGAAGGTTTTCCTTTTTTATTTTCAGGAACAATATCTTCAAATGATGGATTCATGAAACATTGTTTTAATTAAAATGAAGTAACATTTTTACCGAACAAAATAAAAATCATTAACTGGTTAGCCTTAAAGAAGCAATGAGACTTAAAATAAGCAGATCTTATTGGAATAAAAAAAAAGCCGGAATATATCCCAGCTTAAAATGCATCCTTGTAATTAATATCTCTATTTCTTTTTTACTTCATTATCTACCTTGTTTTTAGCTTTTTCGGCTTCATTCTTTGCAGAATTGGCGGCATTTTCGGAAGCAGTTTTTGCATCTTTGATGCTGTTTTTTACAGAAGCACCTGCCTTATCAATAGCGTCACCTCCTTTTACTTTAGCCTTATTGGCTACCTTCGAAGCCTCGTTGCTTGCACTATTCGCAGCATTTTCCGCTGTAGTTTTTACATCTTTAGCAGCATTTTTCACTGCTGTGCCAGCATCTTTTGCTGCATTTTTCAATTTATCACTCAAGTTTTTTTCAGACATAGTATTATGTTTTAATTTTTAATAAATAAGCATTTCAAAATACTTGCCAATTAATATGCCACGTTTTCCAATAAGATGCGCACAAAAGGTAATTTCCTAAAGACTATTTGTAATAACGTCATTGTGAAGGTTTAACTGGCAAACATTTTGTCAAGTCAATAAAAATAAGGATAAACAATTACTGAAAACCGGTTGCAGAATAAGACAATATTTTTTAAAGATAAAAATCAAAAATTTAACCCGTCTCCAAAAAAAAATCCTCCGTGAAAAAGAAAAAATTTTCCCATGAAATAAAACCAATGCTTGCAACTCTTGTGGACAAACCCTTTGACGAGGAAGGCTGGTTGTATGAAATAAAGTGGGACGGGTATCGCACGATCGCTTATCTAAATCATGGCGACGTGGAAATGAAATCCAGGAACAATAAGTCTTTTAATGAAAAATTTTATCCCATTTATAACACATTGAAAAAATGGGAAATTAATGCTGTGCTTGATGGAGAAATAATCGTTGCAAATGAGAAGGGAATATCAGATTTCAGTAAACTTCAAAGTTGGAGAAGCGAAGCGGATGGAGCACTGTTGTTGTATGTATTCGATTTGTTATGGTACGATGGAAACGATCTGACCTCTCTTCCATTAATCGAAAGAAAAGAAATTTTAAATGAAATATTTCCATCATTAGATAACATCCGGATCAGTGAAAGATTTAATGCGGGTGCTACCGAGTTTTTTGACGAAGCTAAAAAGCTTCGTCTTGAAGGTATTATTGCAAAAAAACAAGATAGTAAATATCACCCCGGTGGGCGGTCCAAAGAATGGCTTAAAATAAAAACAGGCAGGCGACAGGAAGTAATCATTGGGGGTTATACCTGTAACGAAGGGAGCAACAAGTCATTCAGTTCATTACTGGTAGGCGTATATGAAAAGGGTAAGCTTATCTATACCGGCAAGATCGGGACAGGTTTTACAATCAATCTACAAAAAGAAATGATGAAGCGGTTTATACCGCTGCAAATTTCAAAAAGCCCATTCACCACGGTGCCGGATGTAAATAAGCCCTCCCGTTTCCGGCCTGATCTACCAAAGGCAATCGCTACGTGGCTGAAGCCTGCATTAATATGTGAAGTGTCTTATACAGAAATGACTTCTGATGGTGTTATGCGCCATCCATCATTTAAAGGAATGCGTGAAGATAAAAACCCCGCTGACGTGGTTAAAGAAAAAGAAAACAACACGGAGAAATTGATTGGTGGTTCCAAAGTAGCAGATAATAAGAAGAAAGCGAAAAAAGCGAATGGAATAAAAACAAGATCCAAAAAAGAAAATGAAAAACTTGCATCAAGTTTACTTAACCCTGTGGAAAATACTTCACGTAAAACTCTTTTAAATCCAAAAGATAAATCACAAACAAGATGCATCAATGGGCACGACATTACCTTTAATAATCTTGATAAAATTTATTTTCCGAAAAAGAAAGTAACCAAAAGGGACGTGATTAATTATTATTATGTCGTTGCGCCTTATATGTTGCCTTATATGAAAGACAGGCCACAAACCTTAATACGATATCCCAATGGAATCGATGGAAAATCTTTTTATCAAAAAGATGTAACGGGTAAAGTACCCGAATGGGTGAAACAGTTTCCTTTCAGCAGCGAACGCGGCGGCAAACGCAATTTTTTTGTTTGCACCAATGAAGCAAGTCTTCTCCTGATTGCATCTATGGGAGGCCTCGAAATGCACCCTTGGAGCAGCCGTACCCAAATGCCCGATAAGCCCGACTGGTGTATCATTGATCTCGATCCATCTTCAAAGACCACATTTGAACAGGTAATACTTACCGCGCAAACTATAAAGAAAATTTTAGATGATATTGGAGTTCCTGCTTATTGTAAAACATCAGGAGCGACCGGGCTGCATATTTATATTCCATTAGGAGCTAAATATACTTATGAACAAAGCAAGGAACTCGCAAGAATGATTGCCAAAATCGCTCATAAAGAAATTTCTTCTTTTACCAGCATCGAAAGAATCATAAAAAACAGGAACAATAAGCTATATATTGATTTTTTACAAAATCGTCCTCATGCTACGTTAGCCGCTCCCTATTCTTTACGGCCAAAACCAAATGCGACAGTAAGCATGCCATTACATTGGGAAGAAGTGACAAAAAGCTTGAGGATGGATCATTTTACTATTTTTAATGCTGTCGAAAGATTACAGTCAATGGGTGATGTTTTTAATGGTGTATTGGGCAAAGGGATTAATTTGGAAAAGACATTAAACAATATGGACAAGGTATATGGCAAACAGCAAAGGCACAAATCATTGGCTTTTTAACTGGTGCCGAAGAATTTTTATTTGACTTATTAAATTGATTCGACTACTAATTCTGGTGGCGCTATTTGCTTCTTTATCATCCCCCTTCCAGCTATTAATATGGTGAAACTGGTAATAGCACAGATACACATAACGGCAGTCATTGGAATGGCTGTCTTATTGTTTAATACGCTTACAAAGGCAGTTGCAATAGCGCCTATACCAAGTTGTAACATTCCCATCAAAGCTGAAGCTGTGCCTGCATTTACGGTAAATGGCGCTAATGAAAGAGCTGAAGTATTTGGAAATGCAAAGCCCTGAGTACTCAAAAAAATAAATATTAAAAATATGGTAGAATACAATCCGAGGAGATCAAAACTGCTGCCCACTAAAAGCATGATACCCGCCAGGCATTGACAAAATAAGGTAACTCTTGTTATTTGTTCGCTGGAATATTTTCTCAGCAATAACGTATTAACCTGGCTGGCACCGATAAGACCCATGGCAATTGTCGCAAATATCCACCCAAACTTTTTTTCAGAAACGTGGTATAGTTCCATAAATACAAATGGAGACCCTGCTACATACGCATACAATCCGGATGATGCGAGCGCACCGGAAAAAGCATAAGTATAGAATTGAGGCACCTTAAACACCTCTAAAAATCCTTTAGTAATGGATACCGGACGTAATGAAAGACCGGTGTCCGGTTCTCTTCCCGGTGGCAGAAAAAAATAGGTAAAAATGATGGTAATCACTCCAATAGCAACAAGCACCAAAAAAATAGACCTCCATCCAAATAAAGCAGTCAGGTATCCACCTAATGTGGGTGCAATGATGGGAGATACAGCAATAACCAACATCAACAACGAAAATACTTTGGCATTTTCACTTACCGGGAAAATATCGCGCACTAAAGCGCGGGCTGCAACCATGCCGGCGCAAGCTCCCAAAGCCTGTAAAAATCTTATTCCGATCAATACATCTGCCGATGGAGCATAAGCGCAACCCAATGATGCGAGAATATATATAATAAGCCCAACGTAAAGTGGGTTTTTCCTGCCATATTTGTCAAGTAATGGCCCATATATCAATTGCCCGATAGAGATGCCAATAAAAAAACTGGTTATTGAAAGAGTAATATGTGCAACTGTGGTGTGCAGTTCCCGGGCGATATCCTGAAAGCCTGGCAAATACATGTCAATTGAAAAGGCTCCGACTGCAGAAAGTAATCCTAATGTGAATATTGTAAAAAATCTTTCCCTTCCTTTCATAATAAGTTTGCGAAGATAATTGTGAATGGTGAATTTTGAATGCTGAATTTGTCAATTGTCAGTGGTGAATGGTGAGAGAGACCTATCGGGTTTGCAGCCAGATTTTGCAGGTCAGCAAAACCTTACAGTGTTTGAAAATAAAATTGTATCTAAAATCTATCGGGAGGTGAGGGATGAAGTTTTAGGGGATTGAGGGTGCCTGATTGCTGATTACCTATTATCTATTGTAATTCCTCGTTAACAACAGATTGGTTATTTTTGCGCCACTATGCCAGAAAGCAGAACAGTTGCCCTTCACACGCTTGGTTGCAAACTAAACTATGCAGAAACCTCGGCAATTGAGAGATTAATGGAACAGGATGGGTTCGTAAAAAAGGATTTTACGGACGAGGCTGATGTGTATGTTATCAATACCTGCTCGGTTACGGAAAATGCTGATAAAGAATGCCGCCAGTTGGTAAGGAGAATTCAGCGTAAAGCTCCTGAAGCAATGATCGTTATTATTGGATGCTATGCTCAATTAAAACCAAAAGAAATTGCTGAAATTCCGGGAGTGGACCTGGTACTCGGCGCTTCAGAAAAGTTTAATATTACCTCTCATTTAAAGGAACTCACTCACGGTGACAGCGCTAAAATATGCAGTTGTGAGATTGAAGATGTAGAAGGTTTTCATTCTTCCTTTTCTTTGAATAGCAGAACTAGGACTTTCTTAAAAGTCCAGGATGGCTGTGATTACAATTGCTCATTTTGTACGATACCTCTTGCCCGTGGAAGAAGCCGGAGCAATTCAATTGAAAATGTTTTGTCAGAAGTAAAAAAAATCGCCGCTGCCGGAGTAAAAGAAATTGTTTTCACTGGTATCAATTTGGGTGATTTTGGAAAAGATGGAAGTGGTACAAAAACAAGTGAAAATTTTTATTCTTTATTAAAGGCAATTGAAGACCTGGATGGAGTGCTTCGTTACCGAATATCCTCTATAGAGCCTAATCTATTAACGGAAGCGATCATTGAACTGGTGGCCGGCAGCAAAAAGATAATGCCCCATTTTCATATTCCATTACAAAGCGGCAGCAATAAAATTTTGGGACTTATGCGCCGTCGCTATCGGCGGGAATTGTATGCGGAAAAAGTAATGATGATAAAAAATCTGATTCCTGATTGTTGTATTGGGGTGGACGTTATCACTGGTTTTCCCGGTGAGACACAGGATGATTTCAAAGAAACTGTTGACTTTCTGGTTTCCCTGGACGTTTCTTATTTCCACGTGTTCACTTATTCTGAAAGATCTAATACCCATGCTTTGGAATTACCCGCTGTAGTGCCAATCCAAACGCGGCACGAACGCACCAAAGTATTGCGCTCCTTATCTTATAAAAAGATGCAACAATTTACCAGATCTCAGGCCGGAAGGAAGCGAGAAGTGCTCTTTGAAGGTCAAAATAAAAATGGAATGATGGAAGGGTACACAGATAATTATATAAAAATTACTGCGGCTTATAAACCAGAATGGACTAATGAAATTTTAGATTGGGAAATATAGCGTTTTCAATTTTTTCTTTATTATTTTCATGCAATATTTAAATTTTAACCTTAATAAAAATTAACCCATGAATAAATTGATACGTGGTCTTATAGCTGGTTATGGCGCCAAAAAATTAGGTGGAGGGTGTTTAGGTACCATTGTTGTTTTTTTTATAATTTACTATTTGTTAGGCAATGTTCATTGCTGAATGAAATAATTCGCAATATTGAACCATAACTACATTAAAATATAAATGGATCATGTTAACAAGATCCATTTATATTTTGTAATTCAAAGCATATCTACCAGACAAATCTATTTGTCTTCATCATCATCCTGTTCGCCTTCCTGGCTCGCTTCCAGGTTAATAGATGATTCAGCAATGCTTGTAAGAGATTGGTCAGCCTCTTTTTCTTCGTTTAATGTCTGCTCAAGCAAATCGGCCACTTCATTTTCACCGAGTATTTTTGCAAATGCGCGAAGTGTGCCATAGCTCGCAATCTCGTAGTGCTCTACTTTTTGTGCTGCAGAAATTATACCTGCATCACGTACCACGCCTTCTTCTGTACTTTCCATGATTTCTTGAGCTTCTTTGATGAGACCCTCCATGGCTTCACATTTTTTTGCACGGGCAACTTTTCCTAATATTTCAAATGCCTGCTCGCATCTTTCTACCTGGCCTTTGGTTACTTCGAGATGATCTTCCAAAGCGCTGATCAGTTCTTCTGAGGTAGCATTCTTAATCATTTTAGGAATGGCCTTTGTAAGTGCCTTCTCAGCCCAGTAAATATCTTTTAATTCATCTTCAAATAGCTCCCGCAATCCATCTGCCTGTGATGATTTACCGGATTTTGTTTTGCCCTTTGCGTCTTTAGGTTTTGTTGCTGTTTTCATGATTTGTTTTTTAAGGTTAATAGTTGATTAAATTACTTAACTGATAATTAAAATCATGCCAATCTTTTAATTGGAATCAGAGATGAAATTTATAGTGAACTGAACAATTAAATCCTGGTGATAATAATGATCAACTAATCTGTGAAATGGCGAAAGGGGGGCAATTTGCGTGGGTTTGCCATGCTTATTTGGGAAATGGGTATATACTACAAGTTCGTTAATTATAATCTATTGCTAAGTTTATCAGAAAGCGTAAAGCGGAATGCATCATCTATATTTGGGCGTTTTTCATCACTTATGCATTAACTGATATAAATATCGAATTTATTTTTTCATCGCTGGATCTGGTCATCAATTCCCAATTTGCTTTTTTCCAGATTTAAGTCGTTGATTTTTCAGGTGCCATTATTTTTCACTTTCAATACAGAATCCAGTCTATTTCTTTTTTGTCTATTCGGAAAGAAATACAAGATATATCTGACATCTACCCGATTGGAGCGTTTTAAGATTAAAGTTGAGAGTCGGCATAGTTGAAAATAAGTAATACTTTAAGTGGTGTCGTAAGTTGTGTCGTTTTATTGGATGTAAGCTACTCTTTTATACTAAAAAATCTATTTAATACGTAAATATTGAAAAAATAAAAAAAGTAAGATATATGGTTCGAATCCCTGCAGTTCACAGGTATAAAATAAAACCCTACCGTAGCGGGTTTTTTATTTAGTGATGTCGGAAGTGGTGCTATTTATTTATCAGATATCTATCCATGAAGAAGGTCCATGTCCGGAATATAATAATAGTGATAAGTCTTCTCAAAATAATTCAGTGGATGATAATGAAGATAATACTAAGGTTGTGTTCCTTCGCAAGTTCGGCTCTTGTTTTTCTTTATAGGTAGTCTTTATAAATCTGATTACTGCGTTTTATAATTGCTGTGGTTTGCACATATTAAGTTTCGTATTTGTCTATAAGTTTGCGTAGGATCTTATTAATAACAAAGTATGATATATTGCGCAAAAATTCTGACAAACCTTCAAAATGGCACTTGTTATAAAAATTAAAACCAAAAGTTGGAGAATAAATTACTTGCCCATATTAGTAATTATTGATCATCAAATGCCACTGAGCCCCATTTGTTAGTTCGCTGAAGTGGTCTCCAAAATGGGAAGGATTGTAATCGAAGGATATTGGGGTATGTTCGCTTATCATCAAAACAAACGCCATAGTTCTTTAATTTAAGTTAGTTATTCAAATGCTTGCTTTCTATGATTTTAATTTCAGGAATTGAGTTCATGTAAAATAGATTGACTCTTACTATATTCTCTCTTTCATTCATTCGTTTGAAAGCAGTTTTACAAATATTCATCTTCGTATCATCACTCATTTTATTAGTGAATTCCTGTAACTCTCCCAAATGTTTTATTATTTCCCTATTGTTTTTTTTCAGCAAGTCAGAAAAATATAATTCATAAACCATTCCATCAATATTTTGTTCAAAGTAGGTTGGCATGAGTTGGTCAGATGAAGAAAGAAGTGAGGCGCGAGGCGCATGGTTTTTTTTATTTTTAAGACGCGGATGGTGGTTTAGCCGAATAAATGAATACTTTCATTGCTTCAACCTTTTCAGAAATACTTTTTTACTCAACCTTAACATGAACTTACTCAACCGTAACATAAAAGCCTTTAATCTCATTTTTATTCTTATTCTCTGTTCTTCTCTCCCATCCTATTCGCAACAGGCCGGGTTGCAGGGAAAGGGTAAAATTGTTTTAGAACCTTTTTTGTATGGGGCTGTGCAATTAACAGGAGGCCCGTTAAGACTTCAATTGGACGAGGTAAAATCTTACTATCTGGCCATCCCGAACGATGACCTGTTGAAAGGATTCAGAAAGAGAATGAATTTCCCAACATGGGGGGCAAGGGACCTGGGAGGCTGGTACACAGCGGATATATTTAACGTTTTTGGTCAGATTGTAGGAGGCTTAAGCCGTTTATATGCCGTAACTGGCGATGAGGCCTGCCGTGAGAAAGTAAACGCTTTAATAAAAGGCTGGGCGCAGTGCATTGACAGCACCGGCTATTTCTTTTATTCTGCCAACGCTGGTGCCGCACATTATGTTTATGAAAAAATGGTGGGTGGACTGCTGGATGCGTATCAGTTTGTGCATAATAAAGAAGCCCTAAGCTACCTGAGTATTATTACTGACTGGAGTATTAAAAATTTAAGCAGAGATCGTCAGCATACGATGGAATGGTATACCCTGACAGAAAATCTATACCGCGCTTACCTGATAACAGATGATAAAAAATACCTGGATTTTGGTAATGAATGGGAATACCATAGTTATTGGAACGCATTAAGAGATCAGAAAGATGTATTGAAGCCGGGCACAAATTATATAGAGAATGTACATGCTTATAGTCATTTGAATACACTAAGTGGAGCCGCAGAGGCATACCTCGTCAAAGGCAATGAGGGGTATAAGGCTACAATCATTAATGGTTATGATTTTTTTACAAACGGGCAATGCTTTGTTACAGGCGGTTTTGGCATTACCGAATTTCTTACTTCAAAAGCAGAACAAATCAATGCACTAAGGGGCAACCATAAATCATTTGAAACTCAATGCGGGTCCTGGGCCGCTTTCAAACTTTGTAAATACCTGCTCATGATCACCGGAAACGCTAAGTATGGTGACTGGGTTGAAAAACTTATGATTAATGGCATAGGAGCCAGCATTCCCATGTCACCTGATGGGAAAGTATTTTATTATTCGGATTATAATACACGCGAGGGGATGAAAGAAAATATAC
>JBDTJI010000039.1:0-13256 GCA_039935935.1 Ginsengibacter sp.
TTCACGGCGCAGTATTTTTTAGTTACGCAAGTGTATCTGATAAGGCCGAATATAATATCGAAAGAAATCATCATTTAGTTATGCTACATGCGGCAATGAGTCCCAGAGGGACGACCCATTTTGTAACAATGGACTTTAGTCCGTTGGCTATCTATGCTACCGATTGAAATCGATAGTTACAAAATGGACCGTGCCAGAGGCACTCACTTCACGACGCGGTATTTTTTTTAGTTCCCTAAAAGAGCCTGGTAAGACAGAAAATAACACCAAAACAAATCATCATATATTTATCCTCTCTACAGCAATGAGTACCGATAGGTACGACCCATATTGTATTATTGGAATTTATTCCGTTGCATTTACTAATAAAAAAAGCTACTTTGTGTACCTAAATAACTTAATATGTGCGGAATTGTAGGTTACATCGGCTCCAGGGAAGCGTATCCGATTATTATTACAGGACTCAAAAGACAGGAATACCGGGGCTATGACAGCACTGGCATTGCTCTGATTAATTCTGACGGCTTGAAAGTGTATAAGAAAAAAGGGAAAGTTCAGGAGCTGGAAGATTCATTGATCGGCAAATCTGTCCATGCGAATATAGGAATTGGCCATACGCGTTGGGCCACGCACGGCGAACCAAGTGATGTAAACTCACATCCGCACCAAAGCAATAATGGGAAACTGGCCATGATCCATAATGGAATTATTGAAAATTACGCCCAGTTAAAATCTGAACTAATTAAAAAAGGCTACACTTTTAAAAGCGAAACAGATACGGAAGTGCTGGTTAATTTTATAGAAGATATTTATAAAAATGCCGAGTGTCCTTTGGAAGAGGCAGTCCGCATTGCACTTAAAAGAGTCAGCGGGGCTTATGTAATTTTATTGCTGGATGAAGATCATCCGGATACGATTATTGCTGCAAGAAAAGGAAGCCCTCTGGTGATTGGAATTGGAAAGGGAGAGCACTTTTTGGGTTCTGATGCTACGCCCATGTTGGAATATACAAAGGAAGTGGTGTATGTAAATGATTACGAAATAGCCATCATCAAAGCAGATGAACTTATTCTTAAAAACTTAGGGAATGAACGGCAGAATCCTTACGTCACGAAACTGGATATGGAACTTGCTGCCATAGAAAAAGGTGGTTATGATCATTTCATGCTGAAGGAAATTAATGAACAGCCTACAACGATTTTTGATTGCTTACGGGGAAGATTAAACGTAGAAGAAGGAACCATCACCATGAAAGGTATCGAGGATAATATTGAAGCGTTAATCAATGCACCACGCTATATTATTATTGCCTGTGGCACGAGCTGGCATGCAGGTCTTGTAGCAGAATATGTTATTGAGGAATTGTGCCGCATACCGGTGGAAGTAGAATATGCTTCCGAATTTCGCTATAGAAATCCGATAATCAATAAGGGTGATGTGATTATTGCCATTTCCCAAAGTGGCGAAACAGCGGATACATTGGTTGCCATCGAAAAAGCAAAAGAACATGGTGCGTTTATCTTTGGAATTGTAAATGTTGTTGGCTCTTCCATTTCACGTGCTTCCCACGCAGGTGCCTATACGCATGCCGGTCCGGAAATTGGCGTTGCTTCTACAAAAGCTTTTACAGCACAGCTTTCTGTGTTGATGATGATGGCACTTAAAATTGCAAAAGAAAAAGGAACAATTGAACAAAAGAGATATAATGATCTGTTAAGTGAATTGGGCAATACACCTAATAAAGTGGACGCTATTTTAAAAAGCAGTGAATTACTAAAAGCTATCGGTAAGAAATACAAGGATGCAAAAAATGCGCTTTACCTTGGTCGCGGATACAATTTCCCTATTGCCCTTGAAGGTGCCTTAAAATTGAAAGAGATCTCTTACATCCATGCTGAAGGTTATCCGGCTGCAGAAATGAAACACGGTCCCATAGCGCTTGTGGATGAAGATTTGCCTGTTGTATTTGTAGCAACAAAAGATGAATACCATGCAAAGATCGTAAGCAATATCCAGGAAATAAAAGCACGGAAAGGAAAGGTGATTGCGATTATTTCTGAAGGCGATGAGAATATTCCAACTATGGCAGATGATGTATTAATTATACCTCCAGCCAATGAAATAATAGCCCCGCTTTTAAGTGTTATCCCATTGCAATTGCTTTCTTATTATATTGGTGTTTTAAAAGGATGCGATGTAGATAAGCCAAGGAATCTGGCAAAGTCGGTTACAGTGGAGTAGGAACAGGTCGCGACCCGTCCGATAATGATGAAAATGTTAATAACACAAAGACAGAACCCGACCTGCCACTGGTACCAAAAATAAATAGTTGTCTGAATGATAGATGCCTACAAAATGACGGATTAAAAAAAATCATTTGGCTGGACACGCTGAATTTGCATGGCAACGATCCTTTTATAACCCTATAATTCTGATAAAAAATCTAATGACAGAATTTTTGATTACATATTCAATAATCATAATTCATGGGATCAGGAAAAATTTTTAAAATGTCGGGACAGGTCGCGACCTGTCCCTGCAACTTTGCGGCATCAATTTTGTTTTATCGTTTCGGGCCACGATGTGGATATTTATTCTCCAAAATAGATGTACAGCGTGGAAAAACAAAAATTACGATTAAAACTTTTATTAATACAAATACTGCACCTTTAAGAAAAATTATATGAAAGAATTGCCTGTAACGGTACGACGGTCTATTGAACTTCTTGGATTATTCGCATTAGGAATGGCCATTGTAGCAGGTAAAATGGTAGTCATGCCTTTATTAACTGCGGTTTATATAAGCCTCGTGCTCCTCCCATGCTTCCGGTTTTTCAAAAAAAGAAAAGTTCCTGAAACATTATCTATAGCTCTTTCATTATTGATAATGTTCATCACTATCGGTCTTATTATTTGGTTTATCTCGTCCCAGGTTGGCAGGTTGCTCGAAGATCTTCCTCAGATCCAAAAAAATATAATGCTGCATTTAAACCACCTGAGCGACTGGATCAATGATAAAACTCACTTTTCGACAGACAGGCAATTGCAGATAATCAAAGAGCAGAGTGGCAAAATGCTTAATAACGCCGGAGCTGTGATTTCCGGTGCGGCCTCGTCAATTTCTTCCATATTTATCTTTTTAGGGTTATTACCGATATATATTTTTCTAATTCTTTTTTACAGGAATTTGTTGTCACGATTTATATATTTGTGGTTCCCCCCTATAGACCATGAAAGAGTACACGAGGGAATTAGGGAAACCGAATCAATTATTAAAAGCTACCTGGTTGGATTGGCGATACAGATTTCGTACATGACAGTGCTTTTAGGAGGCATCTTAATGATCCTTGGAATTAAACACGCTCTATTGATAGGGGTCATTTTTGCAGTGCTGAACCTGATTCCCTATGTGGGAGCACTGATAGGCAATATTATTGGTGTATTGCTTACGCTTACTGCTTCACAGGATTTACAGCCCATTCTCACAGTTCTGATTACCATTGCTGTAGTTCAATTTTTAGATAATAATATCCTGATGCCTAAAATTGTGGGATCGAAAGTAAAAATAAATGCGCTGGCCACTATAGTAGGTGTTTTTATTGGAGGCGCAATAGGAGGTATAGCAGGTATGTTCTTGTCCCTTCCTACGATTGCAGTGTGTAAAATTATTTTCGACAGAACGGATAATTTAAAACAGTGGGGTGTTTTATTGGGAGATGAGATACCGAGGCAGAGCAAGGTATATTCCTCACTGCTGAAACTAAAAGTACCTAAGAGGAAAAAAGTAACAAAGAAAACATAAAGATCATGGCTTCAAAATAAATATTTTGTAAAAGGAGAGCCACCCTTTTTACCAATATTATTATCCTGCGGATGGCACCTGATTATCCCAAAAGTGAGTTATTAAATACCACCAGTTGAATGCGTTACGAATTTACAATCGATCAATGCTCAGTTTTAATATTTTACATTGCACTAAGAATTTTTAGTTTAAATCGCTATGAACATCATTACAAAACATCCCATTAATAACCTGGGATATAATTTTATAGAACCGTCTTATCTTCCTAAAGGAGAAGATGAATATTATTTACGAAATCGCCAAAATAATAATGGAATCAAATATCGCCGCCTGTCAGGATTTGAAATAGAAATCCTGATTCGTAATGGCAATACTTCCGATGACTGGAGCAAAATTTATGTGTCAAAAGAATTTGATCCGGTGCTGGTTAAGAATTCCAACTTTCATGGTTTGGTTCGTATAGGCAAACTCGAACCTTATTACCTGGAATTTCACAACCTCAGGATGCCTGTAGGTATATATAATAGCCAGATTATCAGTTGTGATTTTGGACACAACGTGTGTATTAACAATGCCAGTTACCTCAGTCATTATATCATCGGAGATGAAGTGATGATTGCCAATGTAAATGAATTGGCCACAACCGGTTATTCTAAATTCGGCAATGGAATTTCAAAGGAAGGAGAGACGGAAGCTACAAGAGTAAGGATAGAAGTACGGAACGAAAATGGTGGCCGAAGTATAGCGCCATTTAACCAGATGCTGGCAGGTGATGCTTATTTATGGAGTGACTATCCTGAAGATCAAATACTTCAAAAAAGATTTACAGAGTTCACCCAAAAAGAATTTGATGAAAAAAGAGGCTATTACGGAACAATTGGCGACCGGTCTGTTATCAAAGACTGTGACATTATAAAGGACGTAAAAATTGGTACAGATGCTTATATTAAAGGTGCGAATAAACTGAAAAATCTGACCATTAACAGTGATAAAGAAAGAACCTCCCAGATCGGTGAAGGTTGCGAAATGGTAAACGGAATAATTGGCTTTGGTTGTAGAATATTTTATGGAGTAAAAGCTGTCCGGTTTGTAATGGCTTCACATTCGCAATTAAAATATGGTGCAAGATTGATCAATTCTTACCTTGGTAATAACTCTACCATTTCATGTTGCGAAGTCTTAAACACACTCATCTTTCCTAATCACGAACAGCATCATAATAATTCCTTTTTATGTGCCTCTTTAGTGATGGGTCAAAGCAATATTGCAGCAGGCGCTACAATTGGCAGCAATCACAACAGCCGTGGCGCTGATGGCGAAATCATTGCAGGGCGTGGCTTCTGGCCAGGGTTATGTGTGAGTCTTAAACACAACTCAAAATTTGCTTCTTTTACTATGCTGGCTAAAGGCGATTATCCTTTCGAAATGAACATAACGCTTCCTTTCTGCCTCGTTAGTAACGACGTAAAAGACGATAAGTTGATATTAATGCCTGGATATTGGTTCCTATATAATATGTATGCGCTGGAGCGCAACGCCTGGAAATTTGAGAATCGCGATAAGCGAACCAAAAAAATTCAGAAGATTGAGTATAATTATATTGCACCCGATACAATCAATGAAATGTTTATTGCAATAAAAATTTTGTCCGGATTAACAATTGATGAAAATGGAAATGCAGCCATTAACGGAATAGAAAATAGCACACGCAAAACTGAGGTAGTAAAAGTGAAGCAGGTACTGGGCTTGTTTAAGGAATTAATTTCATTTTACGGAACAGTGTGTTTAATCAGGCATATCGACAACAACCAGTTTGCATCTTTTGAAGAACTTAAAAAAAGCATCCCTGTGAAAATAACCAGGAACGAATGGAAGAATATTGGAGGGCAGTTAATACCTGATGCGGATGTTAAACAGTTAAAAACCAACATCAAAAATAATACGATCAATTCATGGACTGAAGTACATGAATTTTATCGCCAGTCAGGCAACGATTATGAAAGTAATAAACTGATTCATGCGTTCACGTCATTATTAGAGATAGAAAATATTACCTCAAAGCAATTTACAGCAGACCTTTTTAATAAATGTTTGCAACGCGCCGTTGACACTAAAACATGGATGAGCAAAAGCATCTACGAATCCCGCGCGAAAGATTATACTAATCCATTCCGAAAAATGATCTATGAATCCAATGATGAAATGAATGCAGTTATCGGAAAGATCGAAAACAATCAGTTTATACAAGATCAGTTAGAAGAGTTGGAAGAGTTTAAAAAAACGGTGAAAAAATTGATGAAGAAGTTTTGATGAATGATTGGTAAATAATAAAATCAAATTAATATAATGAACAGAGCCTTTGCAATAGGGGATATTCATGGATGTTGCAACACATTTAAAAAACTTTTGCTGGATAAAATAAAAGTGGACCAATCTGATATTATTTATTGTGTGGGTGATTATATAGACAGAGGAAGTGATAGCAAAGGTGTGATTGATTTTATTTTAAATCTTCGCGCCGAAGGATATCAAATTCATACCTCAAGAGGTAATCATGAACAAATGTTATTGGATTCAATAGCGGAAGAATTTGACATAGATATCTGGTTAAAAAATGGTGGCACTGACACCTTACATAGTTTTGGTATCCAATTTCTAAATGAATTGCCAGAAAGTTATTTATCCTTCCTCCAGGAAACTAAATACTATTTCGAGATCAAAGAATACATTATTGTACATGCCGGTTTAAATTTTAATAATAAAGAAATTCTTGCTGATAAAGAGGCGATGCTTTGGATCCGGAATTTTAGTCCTGTACAACCAGCATTGAAAGATCTGACTTTAATTCATGGACATACTCCAAAGCCACTGAATTATATTTTAAACCAAAAAGGAAACTGTCTAAATATCGATGGAGGGTGCGTTTACTCAAAACGTAAAAATATGGGTAATCTGGTTGCTTTTAATTTATATGATAGAGGATATATTTATCAGAATAACTGCGAATGAGCCCTTGGGTCATAAATTAATTTTTAATCACAATAGAAATGTTAAGAATATAAATACTTTTTGTTCTTATGGCTATACATACCTGTACATATTTACGAATAAGGGAAAAACTTAAAATTAATTTGGCTGGTAAATGACTGGCTCCTAATTTTACACCTGTGAAAACAGTTAAAAACATACAATACTATTTCGTTTCCCGACGTTACTTCCCGCTCCCGCGATACTAATAACTTTTCCTATACGAAAAGACCCGAATGTTCCCTTTTATCATTCACAATCCTTTTTTCTTTTAATAAATAATGAACTCACTCCTTGAAATTAGTTCACCTGTTACATTAGTTGAAACGGGTAGAACAAATAAGATAAAGTCCGTTAAATCCTGGTATTCCTCCACCTTGGAACATAGCCAAAATAATTTATCAACTGAACTTTTGATTAATGCCGCAAGACTTCAGGAAATTTATGATCTGAGGATAAAGGTTTGGGAGCACTCTGGTGAAAGCAGCTTTGTAAACAGAAAATTATTTCCGAATGGGTGGTATGATGATCTGGATGAAACTGCCCTCCACTGGGTTACTTTCAATGATCAAAATAAAATAGTGGCGGCGGCAAGGTTGAATATATTTCATTCATTAGACGATTCACCTTATTACTCAACTATGAAACATCTACTGTTTCCCTCCAATCTTCCATTTGCTTTCTTTAGCCGTCTTGTGGTACATCCACAGTACAGGAAGCATGGATTAAGCAGGCAACTCTACGATGGACGTGCTCAATTTTGTAAAGAAAAACAAATTACATCGTCACAAGTTTTTATCAACAACCCTTTTGTGATAAGCCTGTTTGAAACAGAAGGTTTTAAAAACATCGGGCAGGCACAAGTAAATTACCATGCCTCTTCTCATCCACATACTGTTAATGTATTTATCAAAGAAGACAATCCCTAATGAACACAGTGTTTTCGATTCTTTTTTTCAAAAAGATTTTTCTTCAACCAGCTAATATATATTGCAGCCTGAAAAATAATACCAATGGAAATTATTGATCTTTTACGCCGACCGTGGCCCTGGTACATTGCCGGGCCAATTATTGGCCTCACAGTTCCGGCACTCCTACTTTTAGGCAATAAAATGCTGGGAATATCCAGCACATTGCGACATGTATGTGCTATGTGTTTTCCCGCAAACATCCCATTTCTTAAATACAACTGGAAAGATAAATTATGGAATATTCTCTTTGCGGTGGGCCTTTTACTGGGAGGGTTCATCGGAGGTATATTATTGCAACCTGTAACGCCAATGCCTCTTTCTCCTGAGACTATTGATAACCTAAAGGAATTGGGCATATCGCAACAGATGGGTATTTTACCCGTGGAAATATTTAGCTGGTCGCATTTGATTACCTGGCAACATTTATTGATAGTAGCTGGCGGCGGATTTTTGGTGGGTTTTGGAACCCGATATTCGGGCGGATGTACCAGCGGGCATGGGATAGCAGGTCTATCTACTCTGCAATGGCCATCTCTTGTTGCAACTATTCTATTTTTTACCAGCGGCATCATTACAGCCAATTTTATTTTACCATTACTTCTTAAATAATATGAAAAAAAGAAATTTTCTTTACCTGCTGACAGGAACTGTATTTGGTATTACGCTTATGAAATCAGATGCAGTTTCATGGTTCCGTATGCAGGAGATGTTCCGCTTCCAGGGCTTCCAGATATTTGGTATTTTCATGACAGCGGTACCGAGTGCAGCTATCGGAATTTTTTTAATAAAAAAGCTCAAATTAAAAACCTTAGATGGAGAACCGATAAAAATTGAAAAAAAAGAATTCAACTGGGGTTACGTATATGGGTCGCTGTTATTTGGGGTAGGATGGGGATTAACTGGCGCTTGCCCTGGTCCAATTTATGTGCAAATTGGTAGTGGATTAAGCATAGCCCTGGTTACTTTAATTAGCGCTTTGGCCGGCACGTGGGTGTATAGCTATCTAAGGCCTCACTTGCCTCATTGAATTAATAGAAGTTGTTTTCTAACAGATTCAACATAGTGATAAAAAGATTTACAGAAATGACTCTACAGCCAGCATGTAGCTCTTTAATCCAAAACCAGATATGCTTCCAGCACACTTTGCGGAGATGTGAGACAACTTTCTAAACTCTTCCCTTGCTTTTACATTGGAAATATGCACTTCAACCACAGGAACTTTTATAGCCGCTATTGCGTCACCAATAGCAACAGAAGTATGTGTATAACCACCGGCATTCAGAATAATGCCATCACTATTTCTGGCGGCATTTTGAATTTCATTTATCAGTTCCCCCTCTACATTACTTTGAAAGTAATCAAAGTCAGTCATTTCATATTTCTTACGAATCTTTAGAAAATATTGTTCAAAGGTTTCAGAACCATAAATCCCCGGCTCTCTTGTGCCGACGAGGTTTAAATTAGGTCCGTTAATAATAGAAATCTTCATACCAGGAATTTTGAATGCAAAGGGATCTAATTTTTTTAATACCAAGCCTCGGTTAAATCAGACAATTTATATTTAATAAACTTATCAGTTGTTGTTCATCATCTTAAAAAATTCGTCAAATAAATACCTGCTGTCGTGAGGTCCCGGTGTAGATTCCGGATGATACTGTACTGAAAAAGCAGGACGATCTTTTAACCTGATACCCTCAACAGAATCATCATTTAGGTTAATGTGAGTTACTTCGATATTACTATCATTTCTTAATGCCTCTGCTTCCACACCAAAACCATGATTTTGGGTAGTGATCTCACATTTGCCGGTGATAATATTTTTTACCGGATGATTCAATCCTCTGTGTCCATGATGCATTTTAAAGGTAGGTATGTTATTAGCCAGCGCCAACAATTGCTGTCCTAAACAGATTCCGAAGAATGGCTTACCTGCATTGAGGATTTTCTTTACCATATCAACGGCATAAATCATTGGCTCAGGATCACCGGGTCCATTACTTATAAAATAGCCATCAGGACTGAATTTTTCCAATTCTTCAAATGGGGTTCTTGCATTAAAAACCTTTACAAAAGCACCTCTTTCTACAAAGCAGTTTAAAATATTTTTTTTCATACCGAAATCCAAAACCGCAATTCTTGTCTTACTGTTTTCATCTCCGGCAGTATAGGCCTCTTTCGTAGAAACTTCAGAAGCTAATTCTAACCCTGCCATCGAAGGAACATCAGCGAGGATTTTTTTAAGATCTTCTACATTTCCATTTTCTGAAGATATAATACAATTCATGGCACCCGCCTCACGAATATGAATTACCAGGGCGCGACTATCAATACTATCAATAGCTACTATGTTTTGACTTTCAAAGTATTCCTGTAAAGATTTATCTGCAGCAAAACGGGAATATTGTTCTTCCAGGTTTCTACCAATTATTCCTTTAACTTTTACCGAATCGCTTTCTACTTCTCTTCCACTTATTCCATAATTCCCTATATGAACACTGTTCATAATTACGATTTGTCCATAATAACTTGGATCCGTAAATACTTCCTGGTAGCCCGTCATTCCTGTATTAAAGCAAATTTCACCTGTGGTAGTTCCCTTTTTTCCAAATGCCCTGCCATGGAAAACATTTCCATCTTCTAAAATTAAAATTGCCGGTTTGGGAGATTGTGTATCAGACATGTGTATAGTTTTGCAAAGAAAAGAAATTGCTGGCAATTATGAGGTAACCTGTGCAAATTATTTAGAAAACCTTGCACTTTTTTAAGTTAAAAGAAGTAAGGGCAAAAAAAATGTCCCGGTAAAGAGACATTTAAAATATTTTTTAGAATAGTCTTTCACTTACCTACCGCCGATCAATTTGTCCTGTAATTCTTTTAATTCGGCCCATTTACCATCAGCAGCAAGTTGCGATTGCTCGGGCCAACTGGTTGGATTTTGTGCATTAAAGTTACCATCATATTTGTCAAGAATCCCTTGTATATCTTCTGATTTACTTTCAGCCAACTTCGCAAAAGTGGTAATACCAGCTTCATGCAATGTTTCCGCGACCTTAGGTCCTATGCCTTCTATCTTTGTAAGATCATCATTTTTAACTTCAAGTGCACCAACGGGAGTCTCAGAAGTTTCAACCGTAGCTTTAGGAGCAGACTCTTCAGAAGAAGGCGCTTCTTCAGCATCCGGTGTGGCCGGTTGCTCCTCTGAAGTAGAAGCTGATTTTTTACTTCTTCCAGCCCTGCGGGTTCTTTTAGCTGCTGGTTTTTCCTCGTCAATCCCTTTACCGTATATTTCGTTATAATCAACTAATTCGATCATCGCCAGTTCTGCATTGTCTCCTACTCTCTTACCCAATTTAATTACCCGTGTATATCCACCTGGACGTGAAGCTATCTTAAGGCTAATCACATCAAACAATTCTTTGACAGCCTCTTTGTTCTGTAAACGGCTAAATACCAGGCGACGCTGATGGGTAGTATTTTGCTTCGATTTTGTTATGAGAGGTTCTACAAACGGGCGCAACGCTTTTGCTTTTGCCAATGTAGTTACTATTTTTTTATGCTCAAATAATTGGCAGCTAAGGTTGATGAGCAGCGCATTTCTATGGCTGGCTGTTCTGCCTAAATTATTGATCTTATCTCCGTGGCGCATGACTTTTGATTTTTTACCCTGTACCGTGTCAGGAATTACAGGATTTAATTAATTAATGTACTTACTATTTATTGTTTTTTAAATGGCCAATCATCGCAATCGCTAATTAGCCAATTTTATTATTCTTCGTCTAATTTTAACTTACTTAGATCCAATCCAAAACCAAGCCCTCTCTCATTTAAAACCTGTTCGATTTCGCTGAGAGATTTTTGACCAAAGTTCCTGAATTTCATAAGGTCTTCCTGCTCATACTGCACTAATTCGCTTAATGAATTGATCTTAGCGGCCTTTAAACAATTAAATGCTCTTACAGAAAGATCTAAATCTTCAAGAGGAGTTTTTAATACCTTACGAAGCTGTAAGGTTTGTTCATCTACAAGATCCTCTTTCTTCTCTTCTTTGTTATCAAAAGTTATATTTTCATCAGTAATGATCATAAGATGCTGGATCAGGATCCTTGATGCTTGTTTCACAGCTTCTTCAGGATGGATGGTACCGTCGGTAATCACATCCATTACCAGCTTTTCAAAATCCGTTCTTTGTTCAACCCTGGTATTTTCAATGCTATATTTTACATTCTTGATCGGAGTATAGATGGCATCCACAGGAATGTAGCCAAAATGATTGCTTTTCTCTTTGCTTTCCTCAGCAGGTACATACCCACGGCCTTTAGCAATTGAAATTTCAATATCTAATCTGGCGGAATTATCCATTGTACAAATAAGCAATTCAGGATTCATTACTTCGAAAGCAGGAGAAGCTTCACCTATCATGCCCGCAGTAAATTCGGTTTTATTTTTTAATGATAAACTTACTTTTTCTACACCTGCTTCATCATCAGTTTTCTTTTTAAAGCGAACCTGCTTCAGGTTGAGAATGATTTCCGTTACATCTTCAGTAATGCCCTTTATGGTTGCAAATTCATGATCGGCACCTGCAATGTTAATTCCGACAATTGCATATCCTTCCAATGAATTAAGCAATACCCTGCGAAGAGCATTTCCTATTGTAACGCCATATCCCGGCTCTAAAGGACGAAACTCGAACTGTGCTTCGAAGTCTGTGCTTTTTTGAAGAACGATTTTGTCTGGTTTTACAAAATTTAAAATGGCCATTTTTTATTTTGTTTGATTTGAACTCCACAACCCATAAAAGGTTTTGAAGCGTGTGATAAATTTTTATTTTAAATAACCTTCCTAATCTCCTACGGATAACTTACTTGCTGTACAATTCCACTATAAGAGATTCCTTTATATTTTCCGGAACACTTTCCCGCTCCGGATAAGTAATGAAGGTGCCCTTCATTTCTGTCTCATTCCACTCAATCCAGTTAAATTTTGGATTTTTGGGACGAAGGTTAGAGGTAATGGAAGTGTTATGTGCGGCTTTTTCCTTAAGGCCTATCGTATCTCCGGGTTTTAAAGAATAAGAAGGGATATTCAGCACTTCGCCATTTACGGTAATATGCTTGTGAGATACCAGTTGACGTGCGGCCTGGCGGCTTATGGCAATTCCCATACGGTAAACGGTATTATCCAGGCGTGCTTCCAGCAACTTGATTAATTGTTCGCCGGTAACTCCCTTACGACGCGATGCTTCATTAAATGTGTTATGGAATTGCTTTTCTAATAAGCCATAAGTGTATTTGGCTTTTTGTTTTTCGCGAAGTTGAAGAGCGTATTCACCAAGGCTCTTGCGCTTGCGTGCTGCTCCATGCATGCCCGGTGGGTTGCTGTTTTTTGTTAACCATTTTCCATTGCCTGTAATAGGCTCTCCGAATATACGTGAGATTTTTGTCTTTGGTCCTGTG
>JBDTJI010000040.1:0-5988 GCA_039935935.1 Ginsengibacter sp.
TCAGCTCCTGTATCGCCTTGTGCTCTCAACAGGGAAGGTAATGAAACGAAGCCTGTAATGGCTGCAGTTTCTTTTATAAACTGTCTTCGTGAATTGTTGGAATTTTTCATTATTCAAACTTTATTAATAATTTTTCAACGGCCATACCCATCAGGGCCTGTAGGTACGATTACCTCAAAATCGGATGGGGTAAGTTTGTATAGATCTTCCAGGCCTTTGAAGCGGTGATCCGGCGTAATAGAAATCAACCAGTCCAACGCACTGCTACCACCATTGTCCGCCACTATAAGCCCATACTTTTTCATACCCATTGCAATCGCTTTTGCATCAGGAGAAAATTTAGAGACATCCACATTTTCTTTTAGCCGGAAGCGCTCGCCCATTCTTGGTAAATCAGGATCTGTTAATCTACTGGCAGCATGTGAAGCAGGATAGACGTATTCATTACGGGTACGCTTAACCGTCACTCTTACCACATGTGGTACTATTCCATTCTTTACATCCGAATAACGCACTGTTGCTGCAAACACTGAAAGGCCGGCAGCATCGGCAGAGGTCCATCCTTTCGGGCGCATTTTATTAGACGAGAGATCAAAAATGCTTACCTGGCCGGCCCGCCATCCTGTGTCTGTTCTATAGGTGTTGTAAAATTCATATATTTTTTCCCCATAGGGGTCCAGCACTAAAGCATGACGGTCGCCTTTTCCCTTTCTCTGAATTTCATACAAGCTTTGACCGTAATAACCACGAAGAGGGAAGTCGTCTTTACGGAAACTTTTATCTAAAATCGGCCATTCCTCAATAGGGGTATTATCAGGAATTGGATAAGGCCCCGGATCTGATTCGCCGGGATACATGTAAATATCAACAGGTACTTTCTTTTGATTCGGCGGCACAATCACATAGCCCATATCCAGGTTGAATCCAAAAGATTTGGCGAACTTTTCGGAAATAACAGCTTGTGAATTTTCTGCAACCGGGCGCTTGGATATGTCTTCATTATAGGCGCTCGTGGTTGGAAATATCTGTGTTGCCTCAATGATCTTATCAGCCTCAGGTGTGTTAAACAATATAGGTTTATGAATAATGGGAACCTCGTTATTAATAGATTGTGCCTGGGCAAAAAGAACAGGGGCACATGAACACAAAACAAAAAGTATTATTGATACTTTGCTTCGTTCAATTAAGAGTTTATATAATTTTATTTTTTTCATGATATTATTTTTAAACAGAGAACTTTTTTTGTTGATAGTTCCTGGCAGATTTCTTCTGCTGACACAGTCACGCCTGTTTATTGATTAATTTTGTAATTAAATAGATTGATCGCAACTTATTCATATTTACTTGTAATCGATGTTGCGGCTCATTTGACACAAACCCAGACCCATTAAAATTGATCAGGAATGAAAACAGAAAACGATATTGAAACCCATCCATTTAAAGCCTTTATTCCTGAAAACAGCACCACCCTTATTGTTGGTAGTTTCCCCGGAAGAGAAATAACACATCGGGTTCTGAGAGAAGATGAATGGTTTTACGGATCTAAAAGAAATCAACTTTGGAAAATCATTTCCGGAGTGTACGGGATTGATCTGAAGACCAAAACGGAAAAACAAGACCTTTTCAGAAAACACGGTATTGGCATGGTAGATATTTTTCTCAGGGTGAAAAGAATAGAAGATAACAATATGGACAGCAGCCTGGAAGTAGTTGAATTCAATGATAAAGAGATTAAAACAATTCTTCAAAATCCCCAGATAAAAAAAATATTCTTTACCAGTAAATTCGTAGAGAAAACATTTCTAAAACTATTTCCGGACGCCAAATCCGGTGAATGCCTGCCGTCCCCTTCACCGCGATATGCAAGGATGAGCCTGGCAGAAAAAATAAATTATTACAAGCTAAAGCTGCCAGAATGATACCCGCTACAGAAGGTGGTTTTTAAAAAGAAATCCTATCGTCTTAAAAATTATATCATGAAAAATATTATCATTTTATTACTAAGAATAGCGCTCGGCATTGGATTCTTATCCGCTGTTGCAGATAGGTTTGGATTTTGGGGGTCACCGGGAGAACCCGCTGTAGCCTGGGGGAATTGGGAAAATTTTATTCAGTACACCGCTCAACTAAATTTCAGCGCTTCCACCACCACTGCAAACGTACTTGGAATAATAGGGACCGCATTAGAAATCACTTTTGGAATATTACTGATCATTGGATTCAAAATAAAAAACATCGCCTTTTTTTCGGGAATATTATTACTAGTATTTGGCCTGGAAATGTCAATGAACACACACTTAAAATCGGCGTTGGATGCTTCGGTATTCACGGCAAGTTTCGGGGCTTTTTTACTTTCTGTTCAGCCTGTAGGAAAATGGAGTATAGATTATCTGCTTCAGAAGAAATAATTCTTTGGCAAAATGTTTATTTCTTGCGTAATGTGAGACCATATGTTGAATGGTATTGTTCCTAACTTTTTATTCTCCTAAATTTGTACAAAACACTTTTACGATAACTTACTATGGCTAACAATTCAACCATATCTCTGCCAATCAGCCCTGAACAAGTTTTAACTCTGGCTCAACAATTGCCTGCAAAAGAGAAGATAGTATTAATTCATTTATTAGAGCTGGAACAATACACCGATAATATTCCTCAAGAGCATAAAAAATTGGTAACCCAACGGATAAAAAAATACAAAGAGAAACCAGAACTACTGATTGATGAAGCGGAGGCGTTGAAAATCATAAATGCTATGTAATGCCCGATCTATCGTTAAATACGCCGTCGAAGCACTACAGGAAATTTTAGTTCCAAAATCTACTCTTGAACACTTTGATGAAATTACACTCTACCAAATTTGTCAAAGAACTTTTTTGATTCATGCAAAAACCTATAAGGCCTGATAACTGTCGGGTTGTAGCTTGGCACAAGAGCTGACTAACTTTATAACATTTTGTGGACTGCTTTAATTCAAACGCTATAAGGTTTCCCTGTTTACAGACCAACGCGACAAACACTTATAGGTTTGATGTGGTTTATCTTTTAGATCCTCTTTTTATTTCGTCACTATATTTTGTATAATCTATCTGCAAACTTTTATTATTCATAGCCTCTTGTATCAGACTTTCAATGCTATCTTCCAAACGGGTATTAATCGAAGCCGGAAATGGCCTTCCTTCACCTAAGTTCATGGGCCATTCCTTCGCTTCCTCTACCTTCTTTAAAGCTGTTTTATATTGCCGCTTTTTTAAAGCTTCCAAAGCCAGCATCAACTTGGTTTCTTTATATAAATTATGCCCGCTGGTGGCGCCTTCATAAGGAAGGATATTAATTTTTGACAATACCTTTTCTGCATCATCAAATCTATTATTTGATATTAATGCGCGGGTATATAACATTCCAATTATATAGTTTTCAGGATGAGCTTTAAAATAAGTTTCGACTGTTTGGAGTGCCTTGTCATATTGCTGATTATCCAAATAATATTCTGCGAGATATTTTCTGTAACGCCATTCCTCTTTGTCAAGATTTAGTGCCTTATTAAGATCAACAAGCTCTTTGTCTTTTTCCAATGAATCATATATCATAGCCCTGGTGATATAAAGTGGGGCAAAGTCAACATCTGAAGAAATATGTTCAAGAAGCTGTTTAGCTTCTGATTTATTATTTCGAAAAGATTCGATCAAAGCGAGGTAATAACGAGGTTTCCAGTCTTGCGTTTGGGTCATCCCCCACTTCATTACTTCAGCAGTTTCTTCCCTGAACGGAAATACCATAAGTGGATTTCCTTTATCCGCTACTTCCAGCTTTTGTTTAGCCTCTTCGCTTCCTCTATCCAGGAATGCCTCCCAATATTGTATCTCATTATCTTGGGGAGCCATATTGAGAATGGCTTTACTTTCCTCTATCCTGTTAATATCATAATACCATATTGCCAGCTCAAGATAGGTTTGTGCGGGTAGTTCGTTTCTTATCGCATTCCTGAAAGCATTCTCCGATGTTTCACTTTTGTTTATCCAAAACTCCTCAAAGGCAACAAAATGATTCAAGGGGTCAATTCGTAATAATTCCTGTTTAATATTTTGTTCATCCCCGGTATGTTTCATCAGTCTTGCCGCAACCATTTGCAATTGCAGTGAAGTGGTATTGTCTATATTATTTTCTAAACTACGAGTGGCGTATTCATAAGCTTTTGCATAGTCTTTTTTGCCAAGATGTATCTTACTCATTTCGGTAAAGGCAGCACTGCGGAACGAAATAGAAAGGCTTGCCACTTCAAACCCATCCAATGCATCATAATACTTATTTATTTTTTTTGCAGCAAGGCCATAATAGAAATTAGCAGCAGGATCATAAGTATCTATGGATAGGGCCTCTTTAGCAAAATAAAATGCAGAGTCGTACTGCATTTTGCGATATTGTAATAAAGACATTTCTACGATCGCAGGCATGAAAGATGCTTCCTGCTGCAGAGACCTCATTATATAATCTTCGGCAATAGCATACGTCCTGTGATTGGCAGCATCTCTTCCCAACAAATACAAGCCATAGCCCGATTTCCAGTCAAAGCCCGGATATGGTTCTGCAGGCCGATTCAATTCCTTCTCCTTGTTATTTATTTTAATACTTGAACCATGGAGACTAATGCTTCCAACATTTTGCCCGCTTTCCAGGGAAATGGTTTTAGAGAAAGGTTGTAAAGGCTCAAGGGTAACTTTTTCTCTATAGATAATGTTTTCATTGTTATCATAAACATACAATGTGTCAGAAATTTTACTGACCGGAGAGACGTAGATGGACAACGAATTACCATCAAGCTGCACATCAGTTACCCCATTCAGATCGGCAATACCTACTCCTTTGATTTGACTGAATGGATACCAATATTCACTCCAATTATCAGACTGATAAGGCGTAAAACCTCTCTGCTTAAATGGCGTATAACTACTTTGGAAAGCATTCTGATTGAACAACCGTCCACTCTGTATCTCTGCATACTGACCGCTTTTATCAGTCAATAATTTTTCCCAGATCTTTCCCTGATCTGACAGCGCCCACAGAAAAACTTTTCTGCCCAACTTATCTTCTCTCTCTGCATAATGGATCATGCCAAAATCCTCCTCAGGCCAGTATGCCCCAAAATATTTACTGTACTTTCCAAAAATGTGGTAAGATTTAGCATCTCCAAAATTGTTCTGTCCGTACACAGATAAATCTTTTTGGTTTGCAGAATCTATTGGCCAGTTACCAGGCTTACCGTCATGGCCTATATACATGGTTCCGGGATCAATGAAATGCAGGCTGTCGCTGACTTTAACGGCCAGGTTCATCCAACTGTAATAAGGTTCTGTAACCGAACTGGTATTATGCCAGTTGACACGTGTGATGAAATAGGCTTTATCTTTTGGCAAACGAATTTCCAAAACCCATCGTGATCTCGTCAAAAGATCAAAATTGCTGATGATGCAACTTACACTTCCATCGTCGTTTTTCCGGGTTGTGTAATCAACAGGTGTAGCCACTGTCGGCGTATGGCCTATGATTCCAAAATTGGCTTCAATACCACCACTCGTCCAGGGGCCTCGCATGGCAATGTCCCTGAACTTAACTACGCCGTTATCATACAAAAAAGGTTTTCCATTCTTTTTGTCAATAGCAGTCCAAATCTTACCTCCTATTTCCGGCATTATCTGCACTTTGATGTAATCATTTTCCAGTTCAACAACCTTCCATGATTTTTGAACCGGGTTGTCTGTAAAGCCATCGTAGCGAAAGTAGGGATAAATTTTACCATTGTTGGCTACAGGATCCGGATCAGAAAATGGATAGGTGGTATAAGTTTTAGACAACTCTTTCACAGTAGCATCGCTCTGGGCAGTCATCCATGTAGGGATAGCCATCGTTAGGATGAAAATAAAGGCTCTCTTAAAAAATTTCCTATGTAATGAAAGTGATTGGTAACACCAACCAAAGCAATCAGCACAC
>JBDTJI010000041.1:0-1921 GCA_039935935.1 Ginsengibacter sp.
GGAAATTTATGTTGACCACCTACCTTACCTTTTGATTTCATAAAATCCATGAAAGTGTTTTCACTGAGTACATCCACAAATATCTCTCTGAGGGCATGCTTTCTTTCTACTTCATAATCATCATTTAGTTCTTTCAGCTTCTCGTCAATTAATACTTTAAGCTTTTCCGGGTTGATCTTATCATCAGTAGCTATAAACCAATGATGAGCGAAAAACTCTCCAAAAGGTATACCCGCTACCGTAAATTCGCCAATAGAAATATTCAATTCGTCACTGACCATGTTGATAGCTTTATTCATGTTATCTACACTAAGGTGTTCTCCCGTCAGGCTTAAAAAATGTTTTGTGCGGCCTGTTATTATTATCTCATATTTTTCTACATCTACAAATTGAATGGTATCTCCAATAAGGTACCTCCAGGTTCCGGCATTGGTACTGATTAATATCGCATAATTTTTATTTTTCTGTACCTCATGTATCATCAGCGCATCCGGATTAGGCTTCATATTCCCATCCATATCAAAATTATGATGGTCAAAAGGAACAAACTCGAAAAAAATGTTATTATTAATGGCAAGCTTCATTCCTTTTGCATTTTGCCTGTTTTGATAGGCAAGAAAACCTTCGCTCGCAAGGTAGGTTTCTATATAGGTGATTGGCTTTCCGAGTAGTTTATCAAATCCCTTTTTATAAGGTTCCAGTGCAACGCCGCCATGAACGTAAAACGCGAGGTTAGGCCATATTTCGTGAATATTTTTTAATTGATAGCGTGCAATTACTTTTTCCATGCATAATTGCACCCAGGCTGGCACTCCCACTAAAAAGGCAATATCCCATTCAGGAGCCTTTTCTACAATTTCATCCAATTTTTTTGACCAGTCGGTTTCTTTGGCGATCCTTTTACCTGGCTTATACATTCCCTGGAACCAGAAAGGAATGCTTTTAGCCTGGATACCACTAAGGTCCCCGGCATAGTAGGTAGCGCTTTTCTGCAAATGGGTACTTCCGCCTAACATCAGCCATCCTTTTCCTACATATTTCTTGGGAACATTATTGTAGGAAGCAAGACTCATCAACTGCCTGAAACTGGTAAGAGTATTAGCCCTTATCAATTCTTTTGTAATAGGAATGTACTTGCTGGAAGCCTCACTGGTACCACTGCTTAAGGCAAAGAACTTTATTACACCAGGCCAGCAGATATCACGTTTACCATCAAGCGCTCTGAACCACCATTCTTTAAATATTTTTTCATAACTGAAAGTAGGTACTATCAATTGAAAGTTTTTTCCCAGATGCCTGCTCAACAGGATTTGATCAAATAAATATTTTTGACCGAACTCAGTAAACCGTGCCCTTTTCAATAATTTTTGAAGGACTTTTAGCTGCTGCTTTTTTGGAGAACTGCCAGGTATATGCAGCGCACGGGATAATGATTCTGGAATTTTAAACTCTAAAAAGGCCATTCCTGTTATAAGTTGTTGACATCTACAAATCTAATAATAAAAAATTGATGTAGATGCTGTATTAGTTTTAAGACCCAGGCTGTTGAATGCTAAGTTAAATGTGGATAATCAAACAATTTAGTCCAACTGGGAGAAAAAGCAAAGCGTTGAGTGCATTCCATATTGTCGCATAGCTTGGTTGCAACCATCAAGGGGAGCTGTGTCTAAGGCGAAGAAAATAGAAATTTAAATATATTTTTTCTGCAAAAAGGCACTGCCTACACCACATAACAACCACATCCCCTCCCGATAGCTCCTGTTGGGAGTTATCAGATTGAAATGCTGTCTTACAAAATTTGAATGTGATTTCTTATGTATCTTATTTTATGACCCATTAAAACATTATATCAAATTCATTACAGTTCATTCATCACGACCTATCCACTTTATTCTATATTTTTGTTGTATGACACGAGACA
>JBDTJI010000042.1:0-7458 GCA_039935935.1 Ginsengibacter sp.
AATGGGTTTAAAGGTTTAGAATTTAGATGATTATGATGCTTTAATGATTTAAAATTTAGCCCTGTACTCCAGTAGTACAAGTACCCGTCTGACTGGAAAGTACCCACGCTCACTTGCCTGATTTATACCGTATCACCTGTGCTTTTTCAATCGTTATTAATCCTCCGGATTTTGACTCTTCAAAAAATTGTTCTACTGTATCTATGAAACGGTTTATCTTATCTTCCGTATCTACAATTTCAACAATTACAGGCAGATCAGTAGAGATGTCGAATAATTTTGCAGAATGTATTTTACTATTTGCCCCAAACCCCATAATACCCCGTATGACCGTAGCTCCTGATAGCGATTGTTTCTTTGCTTCAAAAACGATGGCTTCATACAGCGATTGCTGATGATATTTATCTGATTCGCCAAGAAAAATACGAAGCAGTTTGGCATTAGGGTCATTGACCATACTACAAATATTTTATTAAAAAAATTCCACCAAAGGTGGCAGCTAATCCTATAATGACACTGCCGGCAATATAGGAAAAGGCCTGCCAGTATTGGGCATCGCGCAACATACTAACTGTTTCGTTAGAGAATGAAGAAAATGTAGTAAAGCCACCTAAAATTCCGGTTGCCAAAAATAACCTCCATTCCATGTTGATATTTCCCTTATCGCTTAAGCCATAGACCAATCCAATCAAAAAACATCCGATTACGTTGACTCCAAACGTACCATAAGGAAACGTTGATAAAAATTTATTCTGGATGATTAAAGTAACAAGATATCGGGACATCCCACCGATAAAACTTCCTAAACCAACTAACAATACTATTTTCATTTTAAGAAATTAAGTTGCCTGAACAAATATTAGTATTGTATTTCCCGCTAAGCCACCAGGAACACAAAAAAAATACCCTGTCTGACGATCAGGCAGGTTTGTGCCCTTTATTTCTTTGTAAGAAAGCCTTTAAAACCAGGCTTGCCATGGCACTAATTATCTGCAAAAGTATATTTAAAGTCAACCAGCCATTCATTATTATGTTTTACCATTTTTAATTTGGAAGGCTTATTCTTATAAGTGTTGGAATAATAAATAATGTCTACAGAATCCGATTCGGCAATCGACGAATCTATAATAATATTAGCTTCACTGTATCCGCGACGTTCTTCTTTGCTCATCTTCAGATTGAAATTTTTCAGGCCATCAAAGTATTCTATATTGGTACTGTCCTGCAATATATATTTTTTGGCATTGATATAGTCGCCTTTTAGCGAAGCTTCTATAAATCCACGCCCGGATTCAAGCGGATCACTTTTATCTGCCTCTGGTGAATTATTACACGCCGCCACAATCAATGTGAAAGACACCAGGACGATTAATACATGTTTCATTGTTTCATTTTAAAGATTGAAAGGTAAATATCTTTTGCCTTTAATTGGAAAATGGTTTATTCTTTATTGACTTGCAAGCATTAGAACGATTTTGAGGCTATTGTATATTAGAAGAACAAATCGACAGGAGGTTGGGGCATGTTCGCGTCATCATTACATTAAATATGGATGTTTTCTTCGGAAACTACTCATAAAGAAATGCCGGATCAATAGCTTTATCAAACGAATTGATGAAACTAAGCAGTAAATAATTATCACGGAGTTTTATTCATCTTCTCCATCATTTTTTGTGCACTGTCCATCATTTTTTGTGCGTGCTCCATTTTATCTTTCATATCCGGCATAGCAGCTTTCATGCTGTCCATTGCTTTGTTCATTTTATCTTGCATGCTGTCCAGGTTCATATTTTTCATATCCATCCCATCTTCCGTGTCCATGCCATGCTCTTTCATTTTCTTCTGGCCCATTTCCATCAGGGTAGATTTATCAAAAGCCACTTTCCAGGCACCACTTTCTTTTTTCAAAACAAAGTCGGTAGTTTCACCACTCTTCTTGTCCTTTACCGGCACTGTAGCCCGATCACCGGTGATCACGGCATTGCCAATTTCCATATTTTCTTTTTGTAAGAACATCTCGTTATCCTGATCTTTATCGTCCATATTTTTCATTCCCATCTGCATCATTCCCATCATACCTTCACTGTCTTTAGTTACATATTTCTTTGCTACGTCAATATTTTTGTGCGACATAGCATCAAAAAAATGGCCTAATACCTCTTTGGGATCGCCGTTTTTGGAATTACAGCCTGACAAGAACACTACCAAAGCAGTGCTTACTAATAGAATTATTTTTTTCATTAAAATTATTTTTCAGATAAGATAATATCGAATGGATCTTTCGGGTAAAGATATTAATTACCCTGAAATTTCACCCGCTTTATTTCATCGCAACCGGCATCCACAAATAGGTTATCAACCGCCACAAATGTGATGTGATTAATGGTAGTGGTTTTTAAGTCAAGCACTGGTTTAACGGCTTTGTAAACAAATTCTGAACAATACATCCTGTCGTCTGTGTCCAGGTTAAACTGCATATCAAACATCACTTCATCTTTAAAAAATAGATGAATATTCTGAAGCACTTCTTCTTTCTGTTTTTTGTTCAAGGAATACCTGTAGATGCCGAATCCCCGGTTCTCATAAGGGTTGCAAAAAACGGAAAAAAGATCGCGCCTCAACTTCTGATCAGGATTCCACTCTCCCCCGATAGAATGATACACAAACACTGAATCGTTCTCAATGCTGGCAATGCCGCAATGAGAGTAGGTTTTATCACGCCGGGACAGTTTACGCATCACTTCGCTGGTATAATCCCGACCGGTGCGTAAAACGAGGTCGCCTGATAGCACAGCTATTTGTGCATTGTGAATTTCAATAAATGCGAGGTTTTCATTTTTAGCGGTTATTACTGAATCATCATTTGCAATATTGGCATCAATAGCATTTTCTCTTTGAGTTTGACAAGCCATTACAAAAAATAAAAGGCAGCTACACAGCCACCTTTTCAAAAAAAAATATTTGGTATAATTGCTCATTTGAGATCCTGCAACTCTTTTATTTTTTCTTTATCATAGGCCCTAATAATAGCCTTAACAAGTTTATGCCTAACGACATCTTCTTCATCAAGTACAACATGGCCGATACCCTCAACGTGTGCGAGTATTCTGACAGATTTTTCAAGCCCGCTTTTTATCTTGGGCGGAAGGTCTATTTGTGTTATGTCGCCTGTAATGATGGCCTTTGCGTTGGGGCCTATCCTTGTTAAAAACATTTTTAGCTGAAGATCATTTGCATTCTGCGCTTCATCCAAAATAATAAACGCATTGTCGAGCGTGCGGCCACGCATATAAGCCAGGGGCGCAATCTCAATGGTGCGCGTAGTCATATAATAGCCCAACTTATCAGCAGGGATCATGTCGTCAAGTGCATCATACAATGGTCTGAGATAGGGATCAATTTTTTCTTTCAAGTCTCCCGGAAGAAAGCCAAGATTTTCTCCTGCCTCTACTGCCGGTCTTGTAAGAATAATTTTCCTTACCTGCTTATTTTTCAAAGCCCTTACGGCAAGGGCTACTGCGGTGTAGGTTTTACCGGTTCCTGCCGGGCCAATGGCAAAAACAATGTCGTTCTTGTCAACAGATTGTACCATCTTTTTTTGATTGGCAGTTCTTGCTCTTACGCTTTTTCCGTGCGGCCCGAAAACCAGTACATCTGCAGGAGTTTTCCCCATGAAGTGATCGATCACCTGCTCATCGTCTCCGCCCAAGATTTGTTCCAAATAGTTTTCACTCATCTGGCCATTGCGTTCCAGGTATTGAACCGCTAAATTGATCTTTTCTTTGGCATCTTCTATCTGGTCAGGTGCGCCGCTTAGCTTTATTTGTGTGCCCCGGCTCAGGATTTTTAGTCTTGGAAATTTCTTTTTTAAGATATCAAGCTTTCCATTATTTACTCCAAAAAACTCGATAGGGTTGACGGTATCAAGATTAATAATTGTTTCTGTCAATAGGTTGTGTTTTACAGGTTTAATGAAAGTCTTATAATGGTAAACAAATATAAAAATTGAAATTTATTTTACTAATTTACTTATTCACATTAGAATTAAAATGTTAAAAAGGTTCGTAAACTAAAGATAACTGAAGATAGATTTTAATTAAGATTGAATCCAGCAAACAGGTAAACGTAATAATTTTTTTTATCGTTTAATGGAAACACATGGTGATTTCATCTAATTTTTTATTCGCTATAATGATCCTTTTCAATAACTTCGGTATCAAAAATAAAAATATGAAAAAAAGTATCATTGTTGTTCTTTGCATACTGGGCGTATTTATGTTCCAGGCTTTTACCACTTCCCATCAACCCATGTTTAAGAATTTACACATCCTGCCTAAGGATATATCTAAAGATAACCTGGATACTATCATGCACCATTTCACCGCCTCACTTGGAGTAAAATGTAATTATTGCCATGTGAAAAATAAGGAAACAGACAAAATGGATTTTGCAAAAGACGACAAGCCTGAAAAAGAAATTGCCCGCAAGATGATGCTGATGGCGATTGATATTAATAAAAATCATTTTCAGCAAATAGAGGAAAGTCTTGACAGTGGTAAAAATGTGATTGTATCTGATACCTCTGCTGTAAGCTACATGCTTAGATATGTTACCTGTTATACCTGCCATCACGGAGACCCACATCCTGAAAATAAACCTCCTAAAAAAGACATGCAAAATAACAGGCCGCTTATGCCACCTGTGCCTGCTAAAGCGCCATAAGAATAGCGTTAAAAAAAGTCAGGAAAAACTCCTAACCTTTATCTTTTAAGTAATTAATGATGTGTATATTCATTGAATCCGCCTGCCTATAACAATACTCAACCATTGGCTTCATTATTGCTAACCATTCGTTTTTAAGCAAAATCAAATAGTAAAAAATTGCATTTTTTTAAAAATTTAAATGAAGCTATGATGAAAATTTTCCTTTTATCAAAAACAACAGGAAGAATAATCCTGTCACTTATTCTATCTTTTATGGCTACTGCTTCATTTGCACAAACAACAAATAATTTTCTTTCTGCAAAAGAAAGTGATCCGGTAAAAATGGGATGGATGCAGGGGTTCCCGCCTCCTAAGGATAAAATTCTAAGTGCCGCAGATGGCTCTTTCTTTAATTTTCCTGCACTTCGCTGGAGCGTGGTGAACATGAGGCAGCTCATGCCAACGGTAAATGTTTCCCGTGGCCTGAAGGCACCCGTTCCTTTGACTTATAATTTAGATGAGAATATTGATTCCGTCCGTTTTCTACCCTGGGAGAAAAAGGAAGCGATGACCTGGTACGCATCTCTTTGGAAGAATTATACAGATGGAATCATCATTCTTCATAAAGGCCAGGTAGTTTATGAACGCTACTTTGGTGCTTTGAAAGAAGATAAAGTGCACGCGGTAATGTCTCTCACCAAATCGTTTACAGGTACAATTGCTTCCATCCTAGTGGCGGAAGGAGTCCTGGATGAAAATAAATTAGTTGCCTATTATGTACAGGAATTGAAAAGTTCTGCGTTTGGCAATGCTACGGTACGCCAGGTGATGGATATGACTACGGCATTAAAATATAGTGAAGATTATGCCGAACCGAAGGCAGAGATTTGGGATTTTTCTGCAGCTGGAAACCCCTTACCTAAGCCAAAGGGTTACAAAGGACCAATAGGCTATTATGCTTACCTGGAAACTGTGAAGAAGCAGGGAAATCACGGGGAAGCTTTTGGTTACAAAACAGTAAACGCTGATGCCTTGGGCTGGATCTTATCAAAGGCTACCGGCAAATCAGTGGCGGAATTGGTGTCTGAAAAAATATGGAGTAAGTTAGGTATGGAGCAGGACGCTTATTACCAGGTAGATGCCCTGGGCATTCCTTTTGCAGGAGGTGGCTTCAATGCCGGCCTTCGTGATCTTGCCCGCTTTGGAGAACTCGTTAGAAACAAAGGAAGCTTGAATGGCGAACAGGTGATTCCACAACAAGCGATAGAAGATATAGAAAAAGGTGGTAGCAAAGAAGCATTTGAAAAATCGGATCATCCGCTTTTGAAAGGATGGTCTTACCGTGATATGTGGTGGATAACCGAAAATGCACATCGTGCTTTTTCAGCTCGTGGAGTATATGGACAAACCATTTATATTGATCCGGAGGCAGAGATGGTAATAGTACGGTTAGCTTCTCAGCCCGTTGCCGGCAATAGTTGGAATGATCCCTGGTCGTTACCCGCTTATGAAGCAGTCGCGGATTATTTAATGCAAAAAAAATAACACCTAAAAAAATACGCGCATACGCCTAATTTATATTTTAACTTAAAAACGGAGAGAATGCGATTAACATCCGGAATCTTACGGATACGCCAGTTGTAAGATTGGTAAAAAATACCTTTGAATTCTTTTTAAAAAAAAATCATAAAAAACAGATGCGTAATTTTGCAGAACGATAAAATGTTGACAATTATTTAATTTAGTCTTTGCAACTCAATAAATTAACTTAGCTTTTGATTGGGTGCGTTGGTATCCGAATAATTGAGATGAAAAAAATATGAAAATAAAATCCGGTAAGAAAAGCCCTACTTCTCTACTAAAGGGTAAATTAGATATTACCCGCTCTGGAATGGGCTATGTAATTGTAGAAGGAAAAGAAAAAGACCTGTTGGTAAAGCCGCAGGATTTTAATAAAGCGATGGATGGAGATACAGTGAGAGTGAAGATTAAAAATAGCCATGGTAAGCGATTGGAAGGAGTAATAGAGGAGATAATAGAAAGAAAGCAAACTGAATTTATTGGAAACATAGAAGTGCATGAAAATTTTTCCTTTTTCTCACCCGATAGTCAAAAGCCTTTGCCGGATTTTTACATCAGCAACAAAAGCCTGAATGGCGCACAAAATCATGATAGGGTAGTAGTTAAATTCCTGAATTGGGAGAATGGTTCTAAAAAACCAGAAGGTGAAGTCTTATCAGTATTGAAGGGCAAGAACATGAGCGACATTGCGATGAAGGAGATCATTATACAAAATGGTTTCCCTTTACAATTTGCTGCACCGGTCTTAGCTGAGGCGGATCAACTTGATGGAACTATCGATGCCAAAGAACTATCAAAAAGAAGAGACTATCGTGAAGCGCTTACTTTTACAATAGACCCCGCAGACGCGAAGGATTTTGACGATGCGCTTTCCATAAAAAAATTGGGTGACGATGAATATGAGATTGGAGTACACATTGCAGATGTAAGCCATTTTGTAACACCTGGTTCCGGTTTGGACGATGAAGGATATGCAAGAGCTACGAGTGTTTATCTGCCAGACCGCGTGAATCCTATGCTTCCTGAAAAAATTTCCAATGAACTTTGTTCACTGAGGCCTGATGAAGATAAATATACTTTCTCCGTAATTTTCAACATAAATAGTAAAGGGAAAATAAAAAATTATTGGCTTGGTAAAAGTTTCACACACAGTGATCATCGTTTTAGTTATGA
>JBDTJI010000043.1:0-5192 GCA_039935935.1 Ginsengibacter sp.
AAATTATGCGAGTATGATTATGAAGGATGGCATACTCCGCAGTATGTAGCGCGGGAGTTCTACGGCGTGTGGGGCGACTATGATGTAACCATTAAAATTGATAAAAACTACAAGTTGGGCGGCACCGGAGTGCTTACCAATCCAAATGAAATAGGCTGGGGATATGACAAGCCAGGCACTTCATTAAAAAATATTTCTTCTGCAAAACGCACATGGCACTTTATTGGCAAAAATGTGCACGATTTCGTATGGGCAGCCGATCCGGATTATGAACATATCGTCAAAAAAGTCAATGACGTAACGATCAACGTGATCTATAAAAAAGATTCTTCCTTAGGAAAAAATTGGGAAACGGTTGCGAATGCAGCAGTAACAGTGTTGCCCTACATGGAAAAACGTTTTGGCAAATACGCTTATCCTCAATATTCTTTTATCCAGGGTGGCGATGGAGGCATGGAATATCCAATGGCAACTTTGATCAAAGGACCAGGCCTCGGAACCGTTTTTCATGAATGGATGCACAGTTGGTACCAGGCAATGCTTGGCTCAAATGAAAATCAATATCCGTGGATGGATGAAGGTTTTGCAAGTTATGGTTCGGCTGAAGTACACGCTTATTACAACAAAGAAATGAACCTGCCCAATGACCTGCAGCATCTGCCACTCAATCATGCTGCGGCTTATGCCAACTATTATTTTCTTCATAAAATGAATTTGGAGGAACCACTTACCACGTATGCAGACCATTATAGTACCAATACGGCTTACGCAGTGAACGCCTATTCAAAAGGACAAATATTATTAGAGCAATTGGGTTACCTAGTAAGCGATTCAGTAAGAGATAAAATCTTACTTGAATATTATAAACTATGGAAATTTAAACATCCCAACCCAGGTGATTTTTTTAAGGTGGCACAGGATGTAAGCGGTATCCAGTTAGCCTGGTACAAAGAATACTGGTTAAATACGACCAAAACAATTGACTATAAAATTGACAGTCTTTGGCAGGAAGACAATACAACTAAGATCAGGTTGAGAAGAATGGGCCAAATGCCTATGCCCATTGATCTTGAACTTACTTTTAAAGACAGCACCAAAGAATTACATTATGTTCCTATGGATATGATGCTTGCCGATAAACCGGCTGAAGGTTCTGAAAAGAGATTTGTTCACGAAGAATGGAACTGGACTAATCCAACATACATCGTCGAATTTAATCACCCTCTTGCAGAATTGGTCAAAGCAGAAATAGATCCTACCAAAAGAATGGCTGACATAGACCAGCAAAATAATGTATTGAAATTAAATTGGTAAAATGGTGAGTGGTGAATAGTGGATCGGCAGCATGTGATTGCCTTCAGCCTCTGGCATTCAATATAAATTTTTCTTTAAAAAATTCTTCTTCAAAAATCTTATTGATCTCCCAAACTCTTGGCGTGAGGCCACTTTCACGTATTTCTTTTGTAAGATCTCCACCTTTAAAGCAAATAAGTCCGCTTATTTTTTTGGGCTGATCTACCGGCCTTTTATTTAATAATGGCCTGCTCCAATACCATAAATCTTTTAGGGAAGCGACGGCTCTTGAAACTACCACATCGAATTTTTTATCATCTATTTCTTCTGCACGTGTATGCTGTACCGTTATATTATTTAACCCTATTTGGTGCGCCACTGCCTCCGCTACTTTCAGCTTTTTATTAATACTGTCCACCAAATGAAAATGTACATTAGGAAAGTGGATAGCAAGTGGTATCCCGGGAAATCCACCACCGGTACCCAGGTCCATGATCTGATAGCCATCTGGAAATTGAAAATACCTCGCTATGGCGAGAGAGTGTAATACATGGTGTTCGTAAAAATGTTCCATATCCTTCCTGGAGATCACGTTTATCTTTTGATTCCATTCTTCATATAAACTTTTCAGAGCTGCATACTGCAACGATTGCTTTTCGGAGAGATGAGGAAAATATTTTTGGATTAATTCCATATTATCATGTTTACTTTAAAAAGTACTATTTCCAAAGGCTTTGCCTCATCTTACAAAATCAAATAAGGTGGCCGTAAATATCCCTCTTTCTCTTTTTTTTAAAATAACTTTCCAGTTTCCGTTATAGCTCAACACTGACGGAACCAACAGATCACCCACCTTTGTCATTTGCACTTTCATATCCACGTTGAAATCGTACACTCCCGCATCATATCTTAGTGAATAATTCCGGGCTACAATTTCAAACGTCTTTTCATTGAACCAGGTGGTCATTTCGTTGATCACCACGTCTTTTTTTTTATTGTCTTTTACCTTAACCGTAAAAACATAACAGGGAATGGAATGATATTCTTTCAAATCAATATCCATATTGTACTTGTCGGCCATTGATTCATCGAAAAGAGCCGTTTTATTACTGATAAATGGAAGGCCATTGATTCTTTTCCCCGGATTGAAAAACAACATTTTTAATTGTTCCTTATGCTTTTCTATTCCACTTAGTCCACCGGTAGAAAACTCATGATCTTTTACAATATTATTTTCGCCACATACAGAATCTTTTGTAAAAAACAAGCCGGCATACATCTGCGCTGTGTAGTAATTAAAATTACCATCCTTATCGTACATATCACCCGTGATGGCCTGGCTAACCACTTTCATTCTTCTACAGTTTCTACTGCGTATTTGTTCTGTTTTGCTATGCAATGATGCCTCGATGTCGTCATCTTTATCAAGCATTCTTATGTCATTTAATGCTGTGTAGCCAATAATCCTAAGGTTGCGAAAAGCCTTATAAAAAGTAGTATCATCCTTTATCCTTTTAATAAAAGAAGAAACATCCAACTTACTATTAATCACAATTTCAGACAGCGTAATATAGTTGTTATCCACCCTGACGGTGGTATCATTTTTATTTTGGGCATAAAGGTGGGAAAAAGTAAACAGCAGGACACAAAGCGCTAAAAACTTTTGATACATGCTGTAAAAATAATTCTTAAAATGTTGCAGGAAATGTAAATTAAACACAGTTGCAAATACCTGCCAGGTTTTAAAAACCTGGCAGGTATTGCGGGCAGCAGGGACAGCGTCTACGGTGCGCCGCCCAAAAAATTATTAAAGAATTATTTACTAAATGACATTCTGTAATCAACTGAAACTTTCCCCTTGGAGATGTCATTCAATTTGCGTTTTAGCAGGCTTTTTTTAAGAGGTTTTAGATAATCAATAAACAGTTTACCGTCAATATGATCATATTCATGCAAGATCACTCTTGCGGTAATACCAATAAAAGTTTCGATACGCTCTTCAAAATTTTCATCGTAAAAATGAATGGTAACTTTTTCTTTCCTCAAAATATCTTCTCTTATTTTTGGAATACTTAAACACCCTTCATTGTATGGCCAATCAACACCTGCCACTTCTTTTATTTTAGCATTGATAAATACTCCCTTGTAACCCGGGTCTCCCGGGTAATTATCCTTCTCGTCTTCTTCAAGATTTTCAATGATTTGAACACTATCCATTACGAACAAACGAATGTTCTTATCCACCTGTGGTGCCGCCAGCCCCACACCCTTACTATTATACATTGTTTCCCACATGTCTTCAATCATGGTTGCCAAACCGGGATATTCCGGAGTAATTTCCAAGCCAACTTTTCTTAAGACAGGATTACCATATGCCACTATTGAGAGAACCATAAATAAATATTATAGTATTAGGTGATTATTATATTAAGGGCCGTAAAATTACTGAATTTCTGTAAGTTTTAAAGTTGTTTTAGCATTGCATCCTGATTATTCACTCTTTTTAAAAATTAAGGTAAATTTGTAAAAAAATCACAATGACACTCACCATTCAAGAGGAAATGTTGCAATATTTTACTCAGCTAAATAAAGAAGAACAACAAAGTCTGTTAGGGCTTGTAAAAACTTTTCTCCATAGCCGGAAAAATTTTGAGCCACAAACGTTGCAGGAATACAACGATGAATTGGAACAAGGAAATGCAGAGATAGAAGCCGGTGATTACATTTCACATGAATACGTAAAAAAAATATTTTCAAAATAAGCCATGGAATTAACTATTCGATGGATACAACAAGCTGTCAGGCAATTTACTGATGCAATTAAATACATAGAAGGAGACTCCAGTAAAAATGCAGAAAGATTTGAAAAAGAAATTCTAAAAAAAATAGATGAGCTTCTATTACAGCCTGAAAGATATCAGACAAATAAATTTAAAATAAATAATGACGGAAGTTATAAAGCTTTCGAAGTATTTAGTTACCGGATTTCATATCGTTTATTTTTAAAATCAAATACTAATCATTCGTTTGAGGCATACCAAAATGAACCCAGCCCAATATTAGCTTTAAATCTTTAATAAGAAATATTACCCATATATTCCTGCAACATAATGGTGGCCGCTATTTCATCCACCGTCCTTTTATTCCTGCGATCTTTTTTCTTCATTCCCATGTCCAGCATTGCCTGTTTGGCCATTTTAGATGTATATCTTTCATCAACTCTTTTTATGGGTATCAGGGGAAATTCCTTTTGTAATTTTACAATAATCCGTGCCACAAGTGGAGTGGCATGGGTATCTGAATCATCCAGATTCTTAGGCTCACCGATAACGATCAGCTCCACATCTTCCTGCTGAAAATATTTTTTCAAAAAAAGAATCAAACCCGGTGAGTCAACAGTAGTAAGGCCTGTAGCGATGATTTGCAAAGGGTCGGTAACGGCAATTCCGGTGCGCTTTAAACCATAGTCTATACAAAGGATGCGGGCCATTTTTTAAATTTAAATACAAAGAATCAAATCGATTTTTTCACTGCTTCCCACAGAACGATGCCTGCAGCTACTGAAATGTTGAGAGAATGTTTCATACCAAATTGAGGAATCTCCACACATCCATCACAGTACAAAATAGTTTCGTCATCAACACCGGTCACTTCATTACCAAAAATAAACGCTACTTTCCCGATCGACAGACCACTTAAATTTTCCAGTGAAATACTATCCATCGCCTGCTCCACTGCAAATAATTTATAACCTTTGTTTCTAAGATCCTCAATCGCATCCCTGGTATTCTTAAAATAGTTCCAGTCAACCGAATCCTGTGCACCCAGCGCAGTTTTTGTGATTTCTTTATGAGGCGGCGTGGCAGTATAGCCGGTGATATATACAGACTCTATCAAAA
>JBDTJI010000044.1:0-4013 GCA_039935935.1 Ginsengibacter sp.
CTAATAAAGTGGATACGGCTGCAGCACACGGTTCTGCGTTGGGTAAAGATGAAGTGAAATTAGTAAAGGAAAATTTTGGCTTTGACCCCGAAAAAAGTTTTGTAGTAGCAGATGAAGTATTGGAGTATTATAGGAGCAAGGGAAAAGCAGGAATAAAAAAAGAGCAGGATTGGAACGATTTGTATTCTCAGTATAAAGAAAAATATCCCACAGAAGCAGAAGAATATGAATTGCTGACGGATGGAAAATTGCCCCAGGGATGGAAAAACGACCTTCCCGTTTTTAAACCAGATGAAAAAGGAATGGCAACAAGAAAAGCGTCCGGAAAAACATTGAATGCGATTGCTGCCAGGTTACCTTTATTAATTGGTGGTTCAGCAGATCTGGCGCCTTCTACCGATACAAACCTGAACGATTTTCAATCATTCTCAGACCTCAACCACGGCGGTAGAAATTTCCATTTTGGGATACGCGAACATGCTATGGGGGCCGTACTGAACGGTATGGCGCTTACAAAAGGCATCATACCTTATGGCGCTACTTTTCTCATCTTCTCAGATTATATGCGGCCACCGGTAAGGCTTGCCGCCATCATGAAAATAAGGCCAATTTTGGTTTACACTCATGATAGCATTGCTCTTGGAGAGGATGGAACCACTCATCAGCCCGTAGAGCAATTGATTGGATTGCGCTCTGTGCCTGATTTGATAGTTATTCGTCCTGCTGATGCCAATGAAACTGCACAGGCATGGCGTGTAGCATTGGAACATAAAGGTGGACCGGTTGCTTTGATTCTTACCAGGCAAAATGTACCCACGATTGACCAGGAAAAATATGCAAAAGCGGAAAACGTAGAAAAAGGCGCCTATATATTATCTGATTGTGAAGGTGAGCCACAATTAATTTTAATGGGAACAGGAAGTGAAGTACATCTTTTATTGGAAGCACAGGAGAAATTAAAACAAGAATCAATAAAAGCCCGGGTAGTAAGTTTCCCCTGTTGGGAATTATTTGATGCACAAAGTGCAGAATACAAAGAAAAAGTTTTCCCTAAAAAAATACGTAAACGTCTTGCTGTGGAAGCAGGCTCACCTATAGGCTGGTGCAAATATGTAACCGACGATGGAGATGTAACTGGTATTACAAAATTCGGCGAGTCTGCGCCAGGCGAAGAAGTGATGGCTGAATATGGCTTCACTACAGAAAATGTACTTAAAAAAGCAAAAGCGTTATTGCAATAAAATTAATTTTTAAAAACTAAATCATTATATGATGAAAAAAGTACTGATAGCAATTGATTACAATCCTACTGCTCAAAACATCGCAAAAAAGGGATACGAGTTGGCGAAGTCAATGAATGCACAGATTATATTATTACATGTGGTAGCGGATTATACCTATTATTCATCACTGGATTATTCGCCCATAATGGGTTTTGATAGTTTTAGTAACCTCGGAATATTACAAACCAATACTATAACAGAATTGCAGAATGCAGCTCACGACTATCTTGATAAAACAAAGAAGTATTTGGGAGACGACAACATACAAACGATAGTTAAAGATGGCGATTTCGGGCAGGCTATCGTGGACACATCAAAAGAACTGGAGGTGGATATAATCGTATTGGGCAGTCACAGCAGGCGTGGATTAGAAAAGATACTAATGGGAAGTGTTGCGGAAAAGGTATTACGAAACAGCCCCGTACCCCTGTTTATTATTCCGGTTACCGAAAACGAAAAGAAGTAACTTTGTTATCTCCTGTTCGTGTATCACTAGATGCAAAAACAATAGCCTCATAAATTTTTAAATGATCAATTATGGCAGAATATCCTGACGAAGAACACGTCGTAAAAATTTTAAATGTTCAAAATGTAACTCATAATGTAAGAAGATTTACACTGAGTAAACCCGAAAACTATGTATTTACTCCGGGGCAGGCAACTGATATTGTTATCAATTTACCGGAATGGAAAAAAGAAAGAAGACCTTTTACCTTTACAGCATTAAACGATTGGCCGCAACTAGAATTTACTATTAAAATTTACAGTGATCATGATGGCGTAACCAATCAACTGGGAAAATTAAAAGCAGGTGATGAACTGATAATCCACGATATTTTTGGCGCGATTCAGTACAAGGGTGAAGGTGTTTTTATAGCCGGAGGCGCAGGTGTGACACCGTTTATTGCTATCCTTCGTCAATTACAAAAAGATGGAAAATTAGGAGATAATAAGTTGATTTTTTCCAACAAGACCTCAGCAGATATAATTTTAAAAGATGAGTTTGAAAAAATGCTCGGCGACAATTTTATCAATACACTGACTGATGAAAAAGCCGGCAAATATGATAACAGTATCATCAATGAAGATTATCTGAAGGAAAAAATAAAAAATTTAGATCAATATTTTTACATCTGCGGTCCCGACCCTATGATAGAAGCGATCAGTAAAGACCTTCAAAAAATCGGAGTTGATAAAGAGAAAATTGTGTTTGAGGAATTTTAAGAATAAAAAAAATCAAAATGGCGTTCCTATAACAGGTCGGACAGTTGTTAACAAGAAATGAATCAAGATTGAATTAAAAAATACTTGTAAGATAAAATTACCATCAAATTTAAAATAAAATTTTGTACCTTTTTTGCGATTACATGAGTGCATTAACCTTCAATCCCCAATTTGTGAAAGATAAAAAAGGCCGCGATCTCGGTGTCTTTTTAACAAAAAGCGAATTTGATAGATAACTTGAAGGGTTAGAAGATTATCAAGAAATTAAAGCTTTTGATGGAGCGAAAAATCGTGCAGATCAAGAATATATACCTCATGAGCAGGCTTTGGAAGAAATAAAACAAAGCTGGTCAAAATTATTTAAAGATTAAAATAAGCAGTCCGTTCTTTGAGGTAATAAATAAGAAAATTTTGGGATTGAAAAGTGGCCTGCGGCCATCGGGATACAAAAAGTTGAAAGGAGGGAGCGGTTGGAGAATAAGAGTCGCCGACTACAGAATAATCTATAAAATCAAAGACAACATTTTTACAGACTTGTTATAGAAATTGATCATAGAAAACAGATTTCAGATAAAATTTAAAACCCTTAAACGTATTATTAAAATCATTTCTTTTCAAAATAAATTCATATTATGGCAAAAGACATTTATCAAATAAAAAAAATTTTAACTACCAAAGACGGGAACTATACTTACTATAGCCTTCCTGAATTAGAAAAACAAGGACACAACATTAGTAAGATGCCTTTTTCTATTCGCATTCTTTTAGAAAACGTCCTACGCAACTTTGACGATTTTTCGGTAACGAAAGAAAATGTAGAGACGTTGCTGAACTGGAAACCTAAAGCTTCAGATAAAGATATTCCTTTTAAACCTGCACGTGTGCTGATGCAGGATTTTACCGGTGTTCCTGCTGTGGTTGATATTGCTTCCCTTCGGGCAGAAGCTGCGAGGAAAGGAAAAAATCCGGAAGAAATTAATCCGTTAATTCCTGTAGACCTGGTTATTGATCACTCAGTACAGGTTGATTATTTTGGAACTGAATACGCTTACCAAAGAAATATGGATGAGGAATATAAACGTAACCAGGAACGCTATTCTTTCCTAAAATGGGCGCAAAAATCTTTTAATAATTTCAGTGTAGTTCCTCCGGGAATGGGAATTTGCCATCAGGTAAATTTGGAATTTCTATCAAAAGGTGTAGTAGAAAGAAATGGAGAAGTTTTCCCGGATACGCTGGTGGGTACAGATAGCCACACTCCAATGGTAAACGGAATTGGAGTAGTAGCATGGGGCGTAGGAGGTATAGAAGCAGAAGCTGCAATTCTTGGGCAGCCGTTATATTTTATCATGCCCGAGGTAATTGGTTTGGAATTGAAGGGTAAACTTCCTTTAGGCTCTACCGCAACTGACCTGGTTTTGAATATTGCAGAAACGCTGAGAAAATATGGTGTGGTAGGAAAATTTGTAGAAGTGTTTGGCGATGGGCTTAATAATCTTTCTGTGC
>JBDTJI010000045.1:0-18072 GCA_039935935.1 Ginsengibacter sp.
TGGTTATAGAATAATTTATTCTGCTTCTCGCCGTCTGGCAAATAGATAGAAATTAAATTTCGTACCGTTATATTTTTGGGCAGAAAAACTTGCTGATGATGATATGCTATGAATTTATTGAGATGAGGTTTAGATGAAGCAATTTGATTATCCAAATAAAACTCACTTTTAGTGGGATGCAATGTTCCGAAAAGTATCTTTAATAGTGTTGATTTTCCCGTTCCGTTCCTTCCAAATATTCCAACGACATCTCCTGTCTTACAAACAAACTCTATGTCAGACAATATCTCCCTTTTTCCAAAAGAGTGGACTATTGATTTTACGTTTAGTGTGTGCTCCAAAGGAATATCAATATTATTAAAGAGATAATTGCGTTTATTAGAAATGACTTTAGAATGATTCCTTTTTTTGAAAGTCTTGCATTTAAATAAAAGTAATACTCAATGTCGTGGTAATACTTATACAAAAATAATGAGACCGGCATTCCTATCGTCCCAAATGAAATAACAGTAGCATAAGTATTTTGAGTTAAAATTATCACCAGTAAACAAAAGAGTAAATTATATTTCGTAGTGTCCCAATAATATTTAAAAAATAAATCTGTCATGAATAGCCTATGACGGTGATTAAGTTATATTGTGCAAAACGTTTGTATTTCCGAAAGTACGAACATCTGAAGTTTCTCAATAAAAAATATTCATTTATCATTATCAACTCATTACACAACTCTGCTTTGCATATCAACCCCAATTTAGTTAAGCAAATACGATTCTCATTATTTCTAAAAATCGCACAACTTTTAGATAAATTAACCGAAAACCTTCCGTCTGGCAAACTTCATCAAACAACAAAATCTGCTGCGGCGATTTTCTCTTAAAATCTGGATGGCTCTTTGGATATAATGACTCATCCTCTGTTAGGATCAAATGGCCTAATCTCAAATTGCTAACATTGGCGGTTGCGAATGATCGCACAAGGGAAACCTGCTATATGAACGGTTCAAATAATTGAGAAGCGCCAAAATTTAAGGCATCTTGGTCAATTTCGACTCTTAATTTAAAAACTATTGCATTTTGCAAGAAGCCAACAAAAAATTTCCCGTTCATTTTAGGTAAAGTTTCCCAATCATTTGGCTTTGTTGATCACCTTTAATTTTCTGTTTGATGGATAGATACTTTTTTTTCTTCTATCATACGCCAAATTGGTTCAAGTGGTGGTCAAGGTGTTTATAAAACATATTGTTCCATTCTTTAATTGTCAAATTGCCAAATGAATTAGACTCCCTATTTTCAAAATATTTGTCGCCCAATTTTTGGGTCTTTTTAATATAGTCTATCAGACGTTTTTTCTCTATGTCAAAATTCTTATCGCTTGATACTAAAAACTCTGGTGCTGTTCTGCCATTCTTTTTATATGGTTTTTCGTTTACAACAATATTCTTCACAAAGGTTTTAAGTATCCACTTTTTTAACCCTTTCGGTTTTGGGTGTTTGTTGTCATAAACAAGTTCATAGGTGACGTTGCAATGAGCCAACATTTGGGCCACTTCCATTTTCCCCCAAGTTGGTTTACTTATTGTTTCTAATTTGTCAATCCGTTGTAACAATTCCGTTAGGTCTGTGGGGTCAAATACACTTTTCATTTTTCCTATTTTAAATTACTTGGATAAGTCTTGTTGTAAGGTTCGGTCTGCTTGTTACTAACGTTTGTGTTTCCTAAAGTACGAACATCCGAAGGTTCTCTTACAAATATATATGAGTAGCCCAAATATTACCTGCAGTATTTCTAAAATCTTCGCAATTTTTCAGAAAATTATCATGAAGAGTTCCGCATTACAAACTTCTTAAAACAACAAAATCTGCCCTGCGAAATTTCCTCTTAAAATCCGGATGACTTTTTGGATATAATTGAATTCTACCATCAGGACCAAACGGGCTAAACTCAAATTTCAAACATTTTTAGCGGTTAAAACGGGCGCGCAAGGGGAAACTTGCGGGAAAAAGAGAATGCAAATGGCAGTTGAGTTACTGTGTTGCACTTTCTTGTTTTTTAGAAATTTTTTTATCATTAACTAAAACCGATTACGTCACCCTGATTTTATTAAATACGAGATTTGCTGAGTCGACTAATTGTCTGAATTCGGGCATATATTTGTCTGCTACAGGTGTTGCAGGCGGAAATTTTTGTTTTAGAGGATCTACCTGTTTGCCATTTATCCAAAAACGGTAGCAAACATGAGGTCCGGTTGCCAGCCCCGTCATGCCGACGTACCCCACCACCTGGCCCTGCACTACATGCTGCCCTGACTTCACTGCACGTCTGCTCATGTGCAGATATTGAGTAGTATATGTGCTGTTGTGTTTTATTTTCACGTAATTGCCATTAAAGCGGGTGTATTTCGACGCAATTACCACGCCACTGCCTGTAGTAAGACTCGGGGTTCCGGCAGGAGCCGCATAGTCAGTACCCAGGTGAGCTTTCCGGACTTTTCGAATCGGGTGAAAACGGTGCAGGCTGTAACGCGATGAAATATGGCTAAACTTAAGCGGCGCTTTCAGAAAGACCTTACGCAGGCTTTTGCCTTCTTCATTAAAAAATTCCCCTCCGGTCGCACTGTCTTGTTCAAAGTAATAGGCTTTGTAAACTTCGCCGCGCGAAGAGAATTCTGCCGACCTGATAGCTCCTGATTCAATGGGTGTGGCTTTTACATATCGCTGGTCATATACAATTTTAAACCAGTCGTCTCTTTGAATAGAATAAAAGTCAATGGTCCAGGCAAATATCTTGGCGAGCTTTATGGCAAGATCCGGGTCAGCGTGCTGACTTTTCAGGGTTTCATACAGCGAACTGTTGATGGTACCAGAAATACTTTCAGTTTTGGTAGTTACAAGCCACTTTCCTGTATATACTTTCATTGTATCCCGCAGGTCATATACAACAAGCAGACCGGGTCTGGCTGGTAAATAAAAATATTGCGCTTTTTGCAAGGAGTCCTTCGTGCAAAATATCGTGTAAGGTTTTCCGACAGCCAGGGTGCGCACACTGAAAACAGGAAGTGCCTTTTGAGCCAACTGCAATGCCGTGGTATTATCAATGCCGTAATCACCTAAAATACCTGCAAGAAACTGGTTGCGCTCAATGATGCCATTCACTACCGTGAAAGAATCAACCGGCAGTCCAAATCGGGTGGCAACAGGCCCGGGTTTTGCAGGCAGTGTTCCTTTTTCTTCCGGTGTGCTATTGCCCGATTGCACCAGTTGGGGTTAGGCCAAAGATGAGATCCGTTCCTAAACCGGCGATTAGCATTATTAGTTTTACTGAATTTTTTTTTTCTCCATTCATAATTGTTACAGAAAATGAATCCTTAAATAAATAACCATCGCTATAAGCAACGGTGGCCCCGGGCAATTACTTTGAAACAATTAAAAAGCCGGGAATGAATTATGCCGACAACTGCGGCCAGGCAGGATTACAAACAATCCGTAATCGATTCTATATAAGATTTTACGCCTTCGTGCAAAGATGCATTATTCAGCTTAAAAAAAAAGCCCTAATTGCCCATACCCAATATTATAAATGCACGAGCGGGAAAGGATGAAAAATTTTTGTTTAAATGGCATGATTTGCGAAACGGGTTTAAGATAGCCCTCTGGGGTTGCTGTTATCCTGATCTTTTTCTCAACAACGTCTCCCAAAGGGGCCATTGTGTTAATGATTAAAACAGGAATCATTATTTTTTGTTGGTTACTGTTAGCTAACTCAATTGGCTTTTCCTATAAACATTTGTTCAGTTAGAATTAAAACAGCACCGGGGTAAACCTATTTCTGGACAAGACACATCAGAGTATCCTTGTTGAATTGACAACTCCCAGAATGCAGGGCCTAGGTCCGTTTTATCTGAATAAAACAAAGTAACGAATATTACAAATAAAGTTAAAACCAGCTATCTTGTCCCCCTGTTAATAAAAAAAAGTCAATTAATTTCAGGACGTTGCAAAGCAAAAAAGAAAAAGAATCAGAACAGCGATCAAATTCCATATAAAAGATCGTACTCGATCACGACCTAAAGGTCTAATTCTATAATTATATAATTATAAAACAAACATTAAAAGATATGACTGATAATAATAGACCTGCACATATACCTTTTAATTCTAAAAATACGAAAATGAGAAAACTGGTAATTTTTTCTTTAACTCTCTTTGCTCTTTCATTGATAGGTATTCAACCTGTTTCGTCGCAGGATAAAATTGATTTTTCCAAAAATGGTGAAATTCATGCCCAGGTAATCCTTTCATGGAACAATTACTATCGAGATTATTTTGCTTCAGAAATTAAGAAAAGATTATTTGAAGATGGTGATGTCTATGTTTTATATGACGTTCAGATTGGAGGGTTGCAGTCGTTTGTAGAGATGACCCGAAGATGTAAGGATACCCAACAAATTGCAGAGCTTGTAGATTTGTTAAGCCCCGTGTTTTCCGTATTAAAACCTATCTCAAGTGATGGCAATAGTACTGGTTGGATTTGCTCTGGTGGGAGTATATGTACAGCCTATAATTTTCTTGGAAAGGAAGTGCCTCTCTGTAGCGCGCAGTTTTTGGGCCTGTTAGGTGCGCTCGCCACTAATGTATCCGAAAATATTCTTCCGGATCAGCAAACAATAGCAGAGAAGACTTTTCTTAGGGATGCTTTCAATGCCATGTCTGTACAGTTGAATCGCTGGTTTACGCCAGGATATTTTACTTCAGTTAATAAAAGGCTAAATATGTCTTCCTCAGATATTAAAGATGGGAGTTCAGGATATTTTTTTTCAGACAAAGACCTTTGGTATTTGACCGCTCTTTCTGATTTGTCAGAATTACACCAATCGGGGATACAGCCTGCGGCAGAGGATGGAAAAAAAGCTTTTGAGGATTTGCAAAATAAGAAGAATGGCATAAAAAAAATATTCGATTTATTTCTGGACAGAACATTTCTTATCCCATCTTCTAAAGGAATAAGGGCTGAATTAGATAAAGGATTTTGGAAATATTTTTTTGATAATAGGTATGCCGGTTATACAGGCTCTATAAGTCCCGTCAGTTGGGAAAAAGGTAGCGACGGAGAATGGAAAATGAATACACAAGTTAAATGGGATAGCACTTATTTGGCGAATGATGCAGGATGGGATATCAGTCATTCAAGAAGATTGGTTCCTGCTTTAGAAACTTTTGTAAGAAACCGGGAAAACATAAAAGAAGTTTGGGGTTATGACAACCCAGCTTTTGACCCAATAGCTATTCGCCAGGCCTGCGCTAACCAGATAGTTGAAAAAATATGGAATGGTAATATGGATTATCCTTTATTTTCTAATTTTTGGAGCGGAGATAATGGTTGGTATAGAGTAGCCTATGCAAACCAGACCGGCAGGCAATTCGTTGGGTATCCTCCTTATGGAATGAACACTTCCATGCCTAAAGGTGGTTACCCGGTTTGGGGGGCGTTTAATCCAACCTTAAGAATCATTTTTAGGAATATTTTTGAATTATCACAAAGTGATGACTCTAAGGCAAAATCTTTTCTTTCGCAATATTACCAGGGATTGTCCGGTAAAGGCTCAAATAATACTTCAATAAAACCAATTCAAGATCTTTCTTTTTTATCGGATCTAATAGAACTCCCTGATGCTAATTTGAATAAATGAGAAAGTCTGAAATTAATTGTAACGAAGTATGGTGTCAAAGGATACGGCCATTTTGACTTCCTGAAAATATGATTGAAATGAATGTAAAAATGAACTTTTATATATAAATCCGATAGGTATCGGCATGGTCACAGTTCGGCCAGGAGGAATTCTAATTCAATGCCTGCATAAATACGTGACCTTTGGCAGAATCTTTAAAACCAGCAAAATGAGTAAAATTCCGGTTTTTATCTCTTGCCCTACGTCATTGAATAAAAAACAGAACGACTTACGAAACTTTCTAATAAACATATTGGATGAATTGAATATTGAACCCAGGGCTTTAGGCAGGAGTGATTATCCAAAAGATTATCCTTTAAAAGAAGTTGCCATCATTGCAAAGCGCTGTAGTGGTGGGATTATCCTGGGTTTTGAACAATTAAGATTTGAAAACAGTATATCTAAATTTGGCACGAAAGAAGTAAAAAATATTCAAACTCTTACTCTATTACCATCACCATGGAATCATATCGAAGCTGGAATTTTATTTGGCCTGCGATTACCATTATTAATTTTCAGGCAAAGTGGAGTATCCGGCGGGGTGTTTGACTATGGAATAACTGATGCATTCGTTAATACTTTTCCGGAAAAATTAACGCCACAAAAGAAAAATGAAATAACACAAGTTGTTCAAAAATGGTTCGCTGAAGTATGCGTACTTCACAATAAGTTTTAGAGAACTTCTGCTACTAACAAAGTTTCCGTTTTAGCCGAAGGCAAGAAATGAAATCTTGGTTGAAAGAATTATTCCCGTTGTCGGCAACGCGAAAAACAGAAAACAATCAACAGACAATTTCCAAAAGATATTTTTTAACTCATCTGAAAGCAAATATTTTTTGTGACTGATTATTTAAATAAAAAAGAGTTTGGAAAAATCTTTGCCCCTTTACAGACAAAGACACATATTAGAGTTTTAAAACGAGTAGATAAACTTCCGGTTTTACTTATTCACACAGTTTTAAGACTTGCAGCTTTAGACTTCATCAAATACATTCTTGTATCGGACAATGAAATAAAAACTTCAAATGAAACAAAGGAAAAGAGACTCAAAATTCCAATAACAGAAGAAGGACATTTGACCGCAACGGGAATTTGCATTGTTTACCATTTGGACTATAACATTATTGACTTCGACGAAATAAATTCACCAATGAAAGGGAATGGGCAAAAAATGGTTGAATGTGTTTTAAAAGATTTTCCTAATGATTGGCAAGCAGGAATCTTTATGGATTGGAGCGGTGGCTTTTGGGACAAAATGAAGGAGAAGTATCCAACTATAAATTGGATGGACTATTAATCCTGATTTCAGAGAGTCTTATGTGGATGCAGAAGCCCACTCCCCTGTTATTCGTAGTATCACAAAAGTTAAAAAGTAGTGCTGTCCTGAGTTTCCGCCACAGGCGAACGGTGTCGCTCAGGACTTTCAAGCCGATATGCAGCATGGCTTTTGTGTAGCAGGGTAACCACGTAGATTAACCATTAAAGTGTTCAGTTTTATAATTTCAAAAAATATTTTACCATGAAAACAATATTTGATAGATAAAAAGAGATGAACTGATAAACAGAATCAATTCAATAAATGAAAACAACAAATCTCTTTAGGGAAAAATGAACCTTTTTCAAATGGCAAAGCATTGTACGATTTGGAATGAGTGGGTATTAGGCAAGAAAAATTCTGTTTATAAGCAGGAGCTTCCCGGTAAAATATTTGGGAAAAGGCCCTTAAGAGTAATACAAAGGAAGACAAACCAATAAGTAAAAATATGCCGGCAGGAAAAGCATTTGCCGTAAAAGAAATAGATGGCGATTTGAACATTCAAAAAACAATTTGGACAAACCAAATTAATGCCTACGAAGATTTTTCAAATGATAATTTTATTCACCACTTTTTTGTAAAAATGACCAAAGAACAAATTGGCATATTTGCCTATAAACATAATGACCACTATTTAAGATAATTTAATGGATAGAATTTCCCCCGCCATTCGTGGTAACACTAATTTATAAAGCAACGCAGGCAGCGTTCATGCTTAAACAGTTGTCACATTCAATAAAGCTCTCCTTATGCGAAAAATCTCTCTAATATTTCTTTCCTGCTTTATTCTGACTCAGAGCTTCGGGCAGGCACCAGGAAATGTATCTGTTTATTTGTTGACACAATATAATCATACGCTTTACGACTACACGCTGGGCAATAACCCCTGGGGTATTGGCCTGGGGTTTCAAACATTTTACAATCACCAATCGAAGTTTAAGTCCACCATCGAACTAACCGCCGACATTTTCCTGGAAGATGATAAGGTACTTCGGGCAGATCCGGACGGTAGCTTTCGGGAACATGCTAACGACATTGGCAGCATGATTAACTTATTTGCCGGATCATCATTTCATCCTATACAAAACATGTTCGTATCGTTTGTAGCTGGCCCCAGCTTCATCGGTGATCAAACATTATTTGGAATAAAACCGTCAATTGGCTTTTACTTTTCCAAAACGCAAAGGTGGACAGGAAAAGTTTCTTACATCAATATTTTTAACCGGACAAAGATGACTAATGAAGATTTTGGTTCACTAAGTTTAGCAATTGGTCTTAAGTTATTTTGATACAGTACGGCTGTCAAAAGCGATTTGGGATTCTCGTTTTCGCTATTATTGGTAAACACTGTTTTTGCATTCATCCGGAGAATAACACTTAATAATTTTTTTGCACCCGGGCGATTATACCATTTTTTGAAAAGAAAAAGCAATGAATTATCTAACAGCATTTGCTTCTTATATTTGGGGATAATTACTTTTTCAAGTTAATTTGTAACTGTCGGAACATCATGACCTGATTATGAAATAACCAAATACTAATAACCAAACCTAAAACACTATACAAAAATGGAAAGGCCGACTAAAATATTGCTGATAATTATAGGAGTTCTAAGTATCCTGACAGGAATCTATTCCTACTTTTATAAAAGTGAACCTGTAATTTCCTATTCTGCTATTTTCATCGGTGTTGCAATAATTGGCATTGTCTTTTTTATAAAACCCAAAAAGAAGGATTAATCACGAACTTGAAATTATAACTGCACATAATTAATCAAGGTTTTGTTTTGCCTGAAGAGCAAGAAATGATCCGCCTCAGCGGAGAACGAACTATTCTCGTCGAGTTCAATAAAGATTAAAAAATCAACCGATAAACCGGGCATTGATTTTTTCTCTGATGCAGATATGCAGCATGACTGATCCGGATGAATAAACCGGGGCGAACAATGAACTGTAACATTTATTTCATCACCAATTCCATCTGAAAAACTCTAATGAGCCGTAGTATTTGCAATGAGCTTTTTATTATAAATCCAATAGCTATCGGATTGGTAACTGTTCGGCCAGAAGGAATTCTAATTCCATGCCTGCATAAATGTGACCGTTATGCCTCACCAATTTGGAAAGTACTAACTTTCAATTCCGAATATTCGATTAACAACCGGAATAAATAATGAGACGTAAAAATTTTATACTAACGATAGTTACTTCATTACCTATAGTGACATTTGCTAAAATTAAATCACTTATAAATATGCAGACAGACAAAGGATTTAAAGTAAAGTCCGGTGAAGCAAGATTTGGCATTCACTACAAAATGAAAGGCGTTACGCATAATACTCTTGACATTAAAATATCTGGAAAAGATACCGAAAATGATTTAGCAGTTTTTGAGCAGACAGGTTTGACACCAAAAGGTGGACCACCTTTGCATATACACCCAAATCAAGACGAATGGTTTTATGTTGTCGATGGAGAGTATTTGTTTCAGGTTGGAGAGGACAAATATCAAATGAAAACAGGTGACACCATTTTTCTTCCCCGAAAGGTACCTCACGCTTTTATTCAACTCACTGAAAAAGGTAAAATGATAGTTTCATATTTACCTGCAGGTAAAATGGAAGATTTCTTTGCTGTTACCGATAATTGGGCACATCCGCCCACTAAAGAAGAAATGGCAAAAGTGTTTGCCGACCATGATATGCAAGTTGTAGGGCCTCCTTTAAAAACAAACTAACATTTTAACGACACAAATCGGAGGATAAATACTTTCAAATCATTTAGAAATCTGCTTTCAACTATTTGTTTCATATTCGGATAATCTTGCATCTGCCTGGTTATAACCGAAGCAAATCTTTTTATGACTAAAGCCAGTTACAAAGACAAAAATTTATTCGTAGATATTCTGACCAAATCGTTTGATGCCAATCAAAGCGTCAATTACATAGTTAAGCAGGATAAAAAAAGAATAAAAAGAATCAGCGCATTAATGAGTTATTCTTTTGAAGTGTGTTACCTGTTTGGAGATGTTTTTTTATCTGGTAATGAAAAAGCCTGTGCATTGGTACTTTACCCCGACAAAAAAAGTACAACGCTCAAATCGATATTGCTGGATATGAAATTGATATTTTCCTGCATCGGTATAGAAAATATTAAAAAAGCTCTTGTTCGGGAATCGAAAATCAGGAATCTTCAGCCAAAGGCTTCCATGTATTATTTATGGTTTATTGGCGTTGATCCCGAATATCAAGGACAGGGCATTGGAAATAATTTTCTTGATGATATTGTTAAGGACAGTGAGAAAAAGCAAAAACCCGTCTATCTTGAAACTTCTACTTTGAAAAATTTACCATGGTACGAAAAATTTGGTTTCCAGATATACCATGAACTGGATTTAAATTACAGGTTGTTTTTTCTCAGGAAGGAAACGATTCAAAAATAAATGTAATGCTGGTATTTGTAACAGGAATGCATGTTGTAATGTTTATTTTTAATAGGCATTGGGTTGGCTGTTTATCACCTATCGCAGCAGACGAATAATTATCTGCTTTTGTAGTTAACTTCATTATTAGTTTTTATTAGGCTTTTGTTTCCGGCGACAGGTTTCAATTGCCAGCCCATCGCAAAGTCCGGAATTATCTTCTGAATAAAAAAGGTCTGCAAATTTGTGAACAAATTTTTAATAATTATCATTATATTTTCTGTGAAAAAGCTAAATTTTTTATTAGGAGTTTGGTTCTGGGCAGGCGCAGGCGTTTATAGTTTAATAAACATGATTGAGAATTATTACCAGGTTGCCCAAATTAAAATTTTATTTTGTAATTCCTTAATATTCGGTGTTGCAATTATTGGATTCATTTTAACTCTTACATAATTAAAAAGAATGAAATATGCTAAAACTGGGTTTTGGGTAGGCTCTGGTGTTTATAGTTTGATAAACATGATTATGAATTATAAACACGTGGCCCAAAGTGAAGTTTTATCTTATAACTACTTAATATTTGGTGTTGCAATTATTGGCTTCTCTTTAAATATCACTTTATTAAAAATAAAAGAAAGGAAGTAAAAATAACATAGAACCCCTTGCTATTCGAAGTAAAAATAATGATTAGAGAGTAGTACTGTCCTGAGTTATCGCCGCAGGCGGAAAGGTACAACTCAAGACGCATAACAACTTATAGTTGCTATCGGATTGAAATGCACCCTTCACAACAAAATAAGCAAACCGGCAATCTCCGCGGATTATCGTCGTTCCATCATATATTTTCGATACTGGGATGAAACCGTTTAACACGGCGCAAAGTATTGGTATCAGTATGGTGCATTTCTTTACTAATCGCAGCGAGTTTTAAAACAATATCTGAAGTGTGTGTAAAAGTTCCGTCTTCATTAAAAATGAAAGTATGTTCATAACTCTTTAACTCAGCACGCTCCAGCAGATACTTATTTTGAAGAATACCATAACATGGATCGCCGGGAGTAGCTTTAAAGCATATTTTTTTGTCACGTGCACCGGCATCACATCCGGCCAGGATAGCAATTCCGCGACCAAACACCACAGATTGTACAACCTGTCCGTTTTTCTTGTCCCACAGCAAATATCCTGACTCATCATGAAAAGGATCCATAGCCTCTTCTCCGTGACGCCAATTGGTAATTTTATAAGCTAAGCCATCTAATACTTGCTGACCATTCTCTTGTATTGGTATAGGTTTAAACCAGGCGCGTTCGAAGTTTGAAGTTTTTGTAATCACGTCATCTTTATTAAGGTAAGAAAGATCAACACCAACATTGCCTTCCCACTCCCCAACTAATGGAGTTAACGGCCCTAATCTTTGAGGGCCTAAAATAATTTCTTCTGCCATATTCTCTTTTATTATGAAATGTTTATGCGTATAAACATCTATTTTGAACTGCTAACATCAGCATCACTACAAAATTGGGGCATATTACCTGAATTTACAAATTAGAGTGCATTTCAATCCGAAAACTTTCGGATGTCGTAACACTGCTGCTGTTGGCATCCCGCCAACGGCGCAAAATAAATTAACTCCCAGACCGTGTAAAAGGTTTCACTATAAAAATTCTAAATTTGTCATGTAAAAATTATTGTTTAACCCGGAAGTTACATGAGAGGCTTGAATTTAAGGAATCTATGAATAAACCGTTGCATCAATTTTTCACAGAAGATCATCACCGCATTAATCAATTGTTGAATAAGGCGATTGAGCAACCGGGCGAAATTGAAATGAATTATTATCATCAGTTTCGAACCAGATTATTGCGGCATATTAAAATGGAAGAGAAAACTCTCTTTCCGGCAGCAAAAAAAGCGAATTATGCAGTGATGCAGGCACTCATTCCCAGGTATCGGCTCGAACATGGGGCACTGACTGCATTAATGGTGCCTCCGCCTACTTCGTCCCTGATAAAAGTGATAATGTATATTTTAGAAAAACACGATATGGCTGAAGAGGAGCCGGGAGGATTGTACGATGTTTGTGAGGCATTGACACATGGGCAAACGCAGGAACTTTTAGACCAACTCGCAGGTACAGAAGAAGTCCCTGTTCATCCTCCTAACGCGGCGCCCATTGCGATAGAATCAGCCAGGCGGGCATTGACGAGAGCGGGTTATGACCCGATGGCTATCGGGTTTGATGAAATTATTCGAAGGTCTAACTAATCATCAACTGATAAAATTCACAAAAGCAAGAATAAAAAAGTAAACCATTTTTTGTTTCCTAAATAAAGAGGATTCTTTTGTTTTAAAGAAGTGGCGGAACGCCATTCGACAAGCTAAGGACAATCGTTCAGGCCGGCGAAGAAAGCGTTTCGACCGTATAAAATCATTCACTGCGTTGTCTCTTGCGAAGTATCAAAAAAGATTATTCTTATGTTTTGATGACTCTTACTTTCCATACTTCAGGGCCTTTGTCAATGTATTCCCATTTAAAAGGTTCATTGCTTTCTGCTTCCATTTGATAATAAAGAGGCTTGGGATCATGGTCGTTGATAAATTCAAAAGCTTCACCAGGTTTTATATCGGCAAAGGCTTTATAAAACATTTCATGACGTTCGGTGGGTGGAAAAGGTCGCAAATCAAATTCGTTAACCACTGAAAAACCATCATCGCCTAAACCACTTTTATCTTTTTTCGTGATATGAACCACATATTCATTCGGTTCCTGCTTTTTATAGATCCAGGAATGTTGCCCCTCAAATTTATTTACAAAAATAGCATGAATATCTTTTGGATCTTCCGAAGCGATAATTTCCATTGTATCGCCTTGCTCCATCATGCCGTAACGGTGGAATACGATTTGTTTCCACTCTTTTTCTTTTGCTTTCCGAAGGTCAAGTAAGGTAGATATATCTGTAAACTCCCGCCCCTGGGAAGCCTCGATGCGGGTAACTTTCACCTTCCACTCTCTTCCTCCACGATTGAGATATTCCCATCCAACCACATCTCCATAAATGGAACGAAACTCATAATAGAGAGGAAGAGGATCATGATCATTGATAAAAATAAAATTTTCACCAACGGGTAATTCTTTAAAGAGTTGTATTAATTTTTTATGCCTTTCAATAGGAATGAGTACCCGCACATCCAACTCTTCTGTCTGTATTTGATTATCCATAGTAATCTGATTTAAGATATAAAGATATTTTTGTCTTTTTTGATTAATAACGGCAATATTACTGGTATAATTTGAAAGTGATTTGCTATTAATGGAAATTTTCTGCTATCCGTAATATCACGAAAATAAAAAGTAGCACCTGTCTTGAGTTGCCACCGCACAGGCGAGCAGGTGTAACTCAGGACTTACAAGATATGCAGCATGACTTTTTTAAGCAGGATATCTACGCCTTTAAAAAATATTATTCATTTGCTCATTTACGCCCACACTACTTGCCTTCGCAGTAAAAAAGGATCAGTGTGGGTGAAGCAAAAAAGAAAAGTATAGGAAACGAAAAGCCTAATTCATAAGTTTGATATAAAGACTAATGAATCGGAACTGCAACTCAACGGCTTGTGAACCGTTAGTCATGTTAAGTCACATATTAATAACATAAAATTTACAAGATGGAAAAACGCAAACTGGGAAAACCGGCATGGAAGTTTCAACACTTGGTCTTGGCTGCATGGGAATGAGTTCTGGCTACGGAAAAGGAGCGGACAAAAAAGAAATGATAACTCTTAACCATAAAGCTGTTGAAGAAGGCATAACGTTTTTTGATACCGCTGAAGGGTATGGACCATTTGCTAATGAAGAACTTGTAGGTGAAGTATTAGCGCCTTTTAAAGCAAAAGTGATAATAGGTACAAAATTCTGCTTCGCACCTTCACAGAACGATGTGTCAAAATGGACAGCATTAGACAGCCGCCCTGAACATATGAAGCAGTTGCCGAAGCATCTTTAAAAAGATTAAAAGTAGAAGCTAATGATTTATTTTATCAGCATCGTGTTGACTTAAATGTGCCGATTGAAGATATCTCCGGCACAGTAAAAGATTTAATTCAAGAGGGTAGAGTAAAACACCTCGGACTATCGGAAGCAGTTGTAAAGACTATTCGCAAAGCTCATGCTGTTCATCCTGTAACAGCACTTCATGGTGAATATTCACTTTGGACACGAGAGCCGGAAAAAGAAATCCTGCCAACACTTGAGGAACTTGGAATTGGTTTTGTTCCATTCAGTCCGCTTGGAAAAGGTTTTCTAACAGGGAAATTTAATGAAACCACGAAATTTGATAGCTCTGATTTTCGCAGTATTATTCCTCGTTTTACACAAGAAGCCATGAAAGCTAATCAAGTATTGGTTGATTTGTTGAGAAAAATTGCAGAAAGAAAAAAAGCAACTATCGCTCAAATTGCGTTAGCCTGGCTCCTGGATCAAAAAATCATGGATTGTACCAACTCCCGGAACAACCAAAATATAGCGATTGTCTGAAAACAACGAAGCAGTTTCAATATTACCTAGTAAAGAAGAATTAGAAGAGATTGAAAATTCAGCTTCACAAATTAAAATAGTTGGTGAACGTTATCCTGAGGCAAATATGAGAATGGTGGGACGATAATAAACCAAACAACGCACCGCCAATAACTAAGTTTCATTTTGCCCGAAGGGAAGGAAATGATACATCTATGACATCAAAATAGTAATTAGCAGTGAAGAATCATTATTATTCCGGATCGTTCCTATTTATAATAATTAATTGAACAGAAGCTGATAGCCATCTTTCTTCAACGAAGCCAATACTTTTTCCTGGTGTCCGAATCCCATGGTTTCTATTTGTATGCTGATCTCCACTTCATCTATGAGTAATGTGGATGAAGTACGTACATGTTCTACTTCCAATACATTTGCAGATAAACCGGCAAGATAATTTAAAAGACCCGCTAAAGAACCAGGCCTATCAGGCACACGGACACGAAAGTGCATATATCGCCCTTCAGCGGCCATGCCATGACGAATGATACTCATTAATAAAACCGGATCAATATTACCGCCAGATAAAACTGCAACCAAAGGCCCCTTGTAATGGCCCGCAGGCAGATCAAGCAAAAGAGCTACTGTTGCAGCACCTGCTGGTTCTACCACAAGTTTGGTTCGTTCCAATAAAAATAACAGTGCACCTGATAGACTATTTTCACTTACCGTTTCTATAGCATCTGTCAATTCCTGTATAATTTGAAAAGGTATTTCACCAGGGCAGCCTACAGCAATACCATCAGCCATGGTGTTCATGTTTTTAATAGCGACAGGTTGCCCTTTTTTAAGTGAGAGAGGATAGGCAGCGGCCTGTTCAGCCTGTACCCCAACTACTTTTACATCTGGCCGCAATGATTTTACAGCAGTAGTAATTCCCGCAAGTAACCCTCCTCCCCCGGTACTCACCAAAATTGTTTTTACCTCGGGACATTGTTCAAGAATTTCGAGACCGCAGGTTCCCTGCCCTGATATGATGTCTTTGTGGTTGAATGGATGGATTAAAACAGCACCGGTTTTATCTTCAATCTCTTTAGCCCGTACTAAACACTCATCAACCGTTTGGCCCGTTTGTTCAACATTTGCACCATAACCGCGGGTAGCAAGCAACTTAGGTAAAGATGCCCCAAGAGGCATGATAACTGTCGCTTTGATCCCAAGTAACCTGGCTGCCAAAGCAACTCCTTGTGCATGATTGCCTGCAGAAGCCGCAACCACTCCATGAGACTTCTCTTCGTCAGTCAAATGAGCCATACGATTATAAGCACCACGGATCTTAAACGATCCGGTCCGGTTCAGGTTCTCACATTTCAGATAAACATCAATTCCGGCACGATCCGATAAATTACGGCTAAAGTCTAAAAGTGTAGGTTGTATAATTTGATTCAAAAGGGCCTGTGCTTTTTGAATATCGTTAAGACTTACCGGAAGGGATTCTTTTGACATATTGTTACAATCTTAAAGAGTTCAAATCATTGGCTTGAGTTTATTAAACTAAATAGCAGGGTAAGTAAATCTGCATGGTCGTGCTTCCTCCTCTGGTGCAGATATGTTCATTACGTAAATATAAGAAAGGGCGTGGTGATATGAAAATTATTCATTGGCACAGATACGCCATTTATCCTTACTGCATTAATCACGCTCATTATGTTTCTCCTTCCATTAATTTGATTCATACCCACAAAAAAACTCCATCTGACATTATTCTATTAGGCTATAGTATTTCCCTTCAACCTAAAGAGCGTTGTTGGTAGTTGTTACCGGCTAAACATCCACTAATGCCAGCACAGACAGCAATACTTCAATGTTAGCTGCGAGCACCATAACTCTTTATTTTTAAAATTAATACGTATATTTGAGATATTAAAAGTACGTATTATGACAGCAAAGTTAACTCTGACAATTGAGGAGAAAGTTATAAGTTCTGCTAAAAAGTATGCTCAGAAAAAAGGGAAAAGCTTATCGAACTTAGTTGAAAATTATTTAAAATCTATCAGTGCAAAGGAAACCGATTTAAATACCTTCTCTTCGAAGGTTACTAAATTAATGGGAGTAATTAAACTTCCTGAAGATTTCAATTATAAAGAAAATTTGGGGAATTTGTTATCTGAAAAGAATAAAAAATGAAAATTATCTTTTTAGACACAAATGTAATAATTGATTTTTTGGCGGATAGGCGTCCATTTTCTCTTAATGTTGCTGAAATCTTTAATGCCTCATTATTAAAACATGTAAAAATATATGTATCGTCTGTTTCGTATAATAACATTTATTATATTTTGAGGCAATCTTTAACACACAATGAAACCGTAAAACTTTTGGAAGAACTCTCTGAACTTACAGAGATTATTGATGTAACAAAAGCTATTATAAAGAAATCTCTAAAATCTGAATTCAAAGACTTTGAAGATGCAATTCAATACAATTGTGCTCTAACAATAATTAAAATGGATTTTATTATTACCCGAGATAGCAAAGATTTTAAAAAAAGTACTTTGCCTGTAATGAATCCCCAGGAGGCAATTAGCATTATAAACATGCAGCACAGTTAAACATTATGTCTATTGAAGATTTATCCCGTTGTTCGGGAAAGCCCCTGATTCCAGACTGAATTGAAAAAATAAAAGAGCCACTAATACTTTAAAACCGGGCGCTCCTTGTCCGCATGAATCGGATACAACGATACCGGTGAGAAATTGCATTTCAATAAGGTGTTTTGTGCCTGTTTTTTATAGTCAGAATTTGTCAAAGGAGGTACTATCAACCAGCGGCAATCTTAAAAAGCCTTAAGAAGAAAAGATGATAAATAGCAGTAAATAATATTCCGCCAAATAAAACTGGCAGACTAATTACCTCCGTGCATCTCCTTGGTAATAAAATCACCGGTTACTACAATGGTCTCGCCGTATTTTCCGGTGATATCTTCAGGTTGTTTATCTCCATCTATATACAATTCACCTTTTTCAACAGCAACTGAATAAGTATCTTTCTTAATGAGATGATCCTGCGCCAAAACATCAATGAACTTTTTTATGGCTT
>JBDTJI010000046.1:0-5991 GCA_039935935.1 Ginsengibacter sp.
TACAAAGCTTTTATTAAATTTGCAACCCCTTGCGGAGGTGGCGAAATTGGTAGACGCGCTACTTTGAGGTGGTAGTGTCCGAAAGGACTTGGGAGTTCGAATCTCCTCTTCCGCACTATCCTCCATCCTAAAAAGATGGAGGTTTTTTTATGGCTTATTTGAAATTTTATTTATCTTAATCAAAATAAAAGAATGTCATTAATTACCTGCCCCAATTGTAAGCATGAATTTGCAGCCGAAGATGCTATTTCCAAATCGCTTGAAAAAGATTACGAACAGAAGTTCAATAGTGAGAGACAAAAATTACTAAAACAATTTTCAGATCAGCAAAAAATGTTGGACGATCAACAAAAGGAATTCGAAAAAAAGAAAGAAAGGGAAAATCAGTTGTTTGCAGAAAGGATGGAAAAAGAAAAGCTGAAAATGGAAACTGAGATCCAGGAAAAACTTAGAAAATCTATCAGTAATGATTATGAAAACCAACTAAAACTTCTACAGGAGTCTTCCAAAGACAATGAAGAAAAACTAAGACTTGCACGGCAAAAAGAATTGGAATTTCTCAAAAAAGAAAAAGAACTAAAGATTAAAACAGAGGAAATTGAAATAGAACTGGAAAAAAAACTCGCTGTTGAAAGACAGCTTATGACCGAACAAATAAAAAAGCAGGAAAAAGAAAGAAATGATATAAAAGAAACTGAATTTACCTTAAAGCTGCGTGAGCTTGAAAAGCAATTGGCTGATCAAAAGAAACTGGCTGATGAAATGAAACGAAAAGCAGAGCAGGGCTCCATGCAATTGCAGGGTGAAGTGCAGGAAACAGCTCTAGAAGAAATATTAAGAAATAGCTTTCCTTTTGATGTGATTGCTGAAGTAGGAAAGGGCTCCCGGGGAGCAGATTGCATTCAACTAGTAAGAAATAATTTTGGTCAGGAATGTGGTAAAATAATTTACGAGAGCAAAAGAACAGAAAATTTTGGTGGCGACTGGATAGAAAAATTCAAGAAAGATATGAGGAATACCGGCTCCGATATTGCTGTACTCGTGACCAAGACGATGCCTAAAGACATGAGTTGCTTCGGTCCAAAAGAGGGCGTGTGGATCTGTACTTTTGATGAAGTAAAGGCCCTGACAAATGTATTACGTGATGGAATTGTCCGGGTATATAATTCAACCAAAAATCAGCAAAATAAAGGCGACAAGATGAACCTTCTTTACGATTATCTCACCAGTAATGAATTCAGTGAACAATGGAAGGCTATTCGTGAAGGATTTGTAGCTATGAAAATGAGTATCATCAAAGAAAGAGATTCGATGGAAAGATTATGGAAGGCCCGTGAAAAACAGTTGGAAAAAGTATTACTTAATTCTGCCCATATAAAAGGCTCAATTGAAGGAATTTCGGGAATGGAAGCTATTGATCTTAGCCTCATAGACGATCAAAATCTACTGGACGAATGATACCATTTCATTTTTAAAAATCAGGCTAAAACCCACGCCAGACAAAGACTTTGTAAAAACCGAAACTCTACTTTTAAATCAGTAGCCTGTGTATCTTTTATAAAATGAGCATCTAATTGTCCTTCCTCATTCTCAAAAAGTAATTGATCCAGAATCATATTGGCCTTAAAATCTATTTTTCCTCTTCCATACCACTTGTATATAGTTTCTTTAGCACTCCAAAAAAGCGTGAGCCACCGGACGTTGTCGTAGGAACCAGGTAAAGACCTGTTTTTCAAAATATCCTGTTCGGATCTACTCAAAAATTTATTTTGCAGGGAAACTATTTTAGGGTTTATGATTTCAACGTCAATTCCTACCAATTTATTTTCACTTACAATAGCTGCTGCATAATCCCCGCAATGTGAAATAGAAAAATTAAACTGTTCATTGCTCAGCAATGGTTTTTTTGATTCGGCAATTTCGATTAAGTGCAGTGGAAAACCGGCATGTAAATCCTGTAATAAAAATCGGCCTGCGAGATGTTGTAGCCTTTTATGAGGATGGGTAATATTGTTTTTGATCCTCACTTTTTCTAAAAAGAATTCTTCATTTTCCGTGATGTGCCAAACCGCGAGCCTTGCAGAATCGTTGATAGTATGTTGATAAAACAAAGGCATTAAAAAAATATTGCTTGATTTATTGAACTTTGATGAATTATTTTGCAAAAGTAAAAATAACCGATAATAAATGATTTTATCTGACAAGAGGATTCTGGAAGAAATTGAAAAAAAAACTATTATTATAAAGCCCTACAATCGCGAAAAATTGGGAAGCAACAGTTATGATGTGCACCTGGGGAAAACTCTTGCGATATACAAGGATAAGACGCTTGACGCAAAAAAACATAATAAAATAGAATCTTTTGAAATTCCCGCAGAAGGGTTCGTTTTAGAACCCAGTCAATTGTATCTAGGTGTTACAATGGAATACACAGAAACTCATGCTCATGTTCCTTTCCTCGAAGGCAAGTCTTCTACTGGCCGCCTTGGCATTGATATTCATGCTACAGCCGGAAAGGGTGATGTGGGTTTTTGCGGCCACTGGACACTTGAAATTTCCTGCAAAATTCCGGTGAGAATCTATCCTGGAATGCCTATAGGACAACTTATTTATTTCCCGGTCGATGGAGAAGTAGAAACAAAATACGATTCGAAAAAGAATGCGAAATACAGCTATCAACCAGACAGGCCGGTAGAAAGTATGATGTGGAAAAATCAATTTTAGACGGCGTTTTTCTTTGAGTAAATTAAACTCTATTCATATTTCTTTTCTTCTTTGGCAGGATTTATGTATGCTTTCCAAAAAACAATTTCTTGTACTATGAAAACTAAAATACAGATTGTAGTAATTGCATTTTCATTCTTTTTAATATCAGGCTGTTCCTCCTCTAAGAACAGTACAACTCTGAAACCAACGAATGGCCATCTTGCAGGCGCATGGACTATCTCAGATATTACTGTGGATATACCATCCGACTTTCATGTAACAGATGTTTTTGACGTAGCCCCGTATGAAGATTTTAAAGGAAGCAAATGGAACCTGGTTAGAAACGGTAAAGGTTCTTTTTCCTTAACCAATGGCACTAAAGAAGATATATACTGGAGCGTTCATGGTAAAGGCAATAATGCGCAGTTTCAATTTAAAAAACTGGACGGCATGAAAGCAAGAAACGTGGAAGATGGCTACAGGCTTAAATTGCAAAACATAACCAGTGATAGTTTCTCCGCTAGTTCTTCAGTAGATTTAAGAAATGGGAATACAGGTTCTATCACTTATACATTTACCAAATAGTATTCATTATTCGGTTCTAATCTTTTAATTCTTCTTTATTTCATATAGGAAGTATGTCTGTGCTAAGCCACCCATTTAGCTGAAAGTATTTAAACCCAAAGCCGGAACTCCTCCTGATAAGTTTGTAACATTTATCTTGCAGAAAATTTTTCATGAAAAGAACCGGCATTTTGGGTGGAGGACAGTTAGGCAGAATGTTATTACAGGCAGCAGCGAATTATCCTGTTGAGACTTTTGTAATGGAAAAGGATCCGGAATGTCCTGCTGCGCATTTATGCCATCATTTTATAAAGGGCGATATCAATAATTTTGATGACGTTTACAATTTTGGAAAAAATCTCGACGCTGTTACTATAGAAATAGAATCTGTAAATATTGAGTCTTTAAAAAAACTGGAATCGGAAGGTGTAAAAGTTTATCCCAATCCTGCTGCACTGGAAATTATAAAGAATAAGATCCTTCAAAAAAATTATTATACAGAAAACCTAATCCCCACTTCCGAATTTATTATTACTTATCAGCAAAGTGAATTGGCAAATTATATTAATTTTCTACCAGCGGTTCATAAACTTGCCATGGGAGGCTATGATGGCCGGGGTGTTGAATTACTAAAGAATATAAATGACCTGGCAAAAGGTTTTAACGATGACGCTGTATTAGAAAAAATGGTAAGCATAAAAAAAGAAATCTCTATAATTGTTGCTATCAGTGAAGACGGTAAAAGCGCTATGTACCCACCTGTTGAAATGATTTTCAATAGTGATCTTAATTTACTTGAATATCAGTTAAGTCCCGCCTATATAGAAGAAAAAATATTATGGAAGGCAGAAGCCATCGCATTGATGGTAGTGAAGAATCTTAATAGTCCCGGTATATTTGCTGTAGAATTATTTATAGATATTGATAATAATGTGCTGGTAAATGAAACTGCGCCCAGGGTACACAACAGTGGCCATCATACTATCGAAGCTGGTTTTTCTTCCCAGTTCGATATGCTCTGGAGAGTCATACTTGGTTATCCGTTAGGAAATACAAGAGCTATTTTAAATTCGGCAATGGTAAATCTGATAGGCGAAAAAGGTTATAGTGGAGAAGCAACCTATTTGAATCTCGATGAGATTTTAAAAATTGAAAATGTGTTTGTTCATATTTATGGGAAAAGAGAAACCAGGCCTGGGAGAAAGATGGGGCATGTGACTATACTTAGTGATGAAAGACAACAATTAATACATATTGCCAATAAAGTAAAGCAGACACTAAAAGTAATAGCTTAAGCCTTTAGCGAAGGTTTTTTAAATATTTAACGTCTCAAAAGATCAGCTTAATAAATAAAGTTTTCTAATGAAAGTAAAGTGCGGCAAAATTATTACCGGAATTATTATATTATTTTTCATTACTGCATGCGGGAGTGAAACTAAGAAAGAAACGGTTAAAGATAATAATGCAAAACCAGCTTCTTCTTCATTATCAGTTGAAGGCTATATAATCCACCCGTCAGTTTTACATTCAAGTATAGAAATAGCTGGCACTTTATTACCCTTCGAAGAAACAGAAATACATCCTGAGGTATCAGGTAAAGTAACTTATCTTTCTGTGAAAGAAGGTGCTCATGTAAAGAAAGGAACTTTACTTGCCAGGTTATTTGATGGCGATTTGCAGGCACAACTCCACAAGTTCAATGTACAATTGCAAGTTGCCGGGAAAACGCAGGAACGCCAGGATGAATTATTGAAGATTGGCGGCATTAGCCAGCAGGACTATGATTTAAGCGTACTCGAAGTAAGTTCCATTAAGGCTGACATGCAGATATTGCAGGCAGCGATAGATAAAACAATTATAAAAGCTCCATTTGATGGAAAACTTGGTTTTAAAAATATAAGCATTGGAGCTTTCATTACCCCATCTACAATAATCACTACCATCAGGCAGGATAGTAAATTAAAACTCGAATTTAGCGTGCCTGAAAAATACACACCAAATATAAAATCCGGTAATGTTATCGCATTTACTACGGAAGCGACCGGTAAAAAATATCATGCGAAAATTTATGCAACCGAGTCGGGTATTACCGAGGAAAACAGGAGTTTAAAAGTGCACGCGCTGGTTGAGAATGTTGATAAAAACATTACCTCCGGTTCATTTGCCAAAGTGGTATTTGATATGGGCGATAATGATAAAGCTGTTATGGTTCCCACACAAGCTATTATACCGCAGGCACGGGACAAGAAAGTAATTGTTTATAATGGTGGATTGGCTGATTTCAAAAGCGTAGTTACCGGAACAAGAGACTCGGCTAAAGTAGAAATTATAAGTGGCCTCACTATCGGAGATACCGTCATCATTACCGGGCTGCTATCTATCAAACAAGGAGACAAAATCAATCTTTCATCTTTAAATAAGTAGGGTCTAAAAAGTGAATATTTCTCAAATAAGTTTACGCCGCCCGGTATTAGCTATCGTTTTAAACCTTATAATTGTGCTGTTCGGTATCATCGGTTTTAAGTTTTTAGGCGTAAGGGATTACCCTGCCATAGATCCTCCCAATATTTCAGTAAGTACTTCCTATTCCGGTGCCAATTCAGATATCATAGAATCTCAAATTACCGAACCTCTTGAAAAAGCGATCAATGGAATTCCGGGGGTAAAAAATATTAGTTCATCAAGCAACCAGGGAAGCAGCAGAATTAATGTAGAATTTGA
>JBDTJI010000047.1:0-14207 GCA_039935935.1 Ginsengibacter sp.
ATCATTCGGTGATGCTTGAAAGAAAAGGTAAAGAAGGCAACTGGACATGGCAACATGATGATCTCAAATTAATTCCGTGGAAGGGCTATGTTTTGCAGAAAAAAGGTGTGGCTATTTATGGAGGAGATAGGCAATAAACCAATATATTTCCAATATTTCTTTTTGCTTTTGTCGTTTTTATTTTTCTCGTCAGACTATCTCTTTTTACCTTGAACAGTCTTCTAAACTGTAATAGCACGTTGCATAATGTGTTCAAATAAAACTTCCTTAATTCAGCAATTGTTCTACATCTGATCGTAACAATAATTTCTTGTAGGCACCAGGGCATGCATCGTGAATATAAAAGACCTCTCACAGTAAACGAATAAATTTCAACGATTTCTGTTTTCTTTTATTGAAGCGTTACATCGGCTTAACTTATATCCACAGTTATCGATCCTCTTTTGAAGGGCAGCACCGGAGATTAAGAAGAAGTTTCCAATCATCTTCATCAAACAAAAAAGCCAGACACTACCCTTATGATACCGCTTCGTCCCCATTGGTGGCACCCTCAGGATATGTTTTAAAACCACTTTTTACGATTCATTATGTACCACGCATTAATAACGACCAACCACAGATCGGGAGACCTGCGTCCACGGTAGTAAAGGAATAATCCCGAGCTATCGGAGGGAGATTTTATTTTGATTTCACCCACTTTAGATTACCATTTTATAACTTTTGCAAACCTGCTAATTAGTTCTATCTTAGCATCTCCACCCCACGAAATAACTACCTCGCAAGCCTACACGAAAATTGTTTGAATTCATATTTTTAAAATCATCAGGAAAATAAAAACCTGATAAAACAAATAGATTTTTGTTTCAAAAAAAGTTAATTCCTTTTATTATGCAGTCAATTAAGAATCTTACCGTTTACGGAGAGAAGGAAGTAAACGCCGATGGAAGCATTACCTACATCCTGGAAGCCAGCAAACGTGATAGTGATAACAGGCACGATATTTCATTAGCCGATAACGACAAGCAACTCGAATTCGTCTTCAATGACGACACCGTCTGGATATGCGATAACGAAACACTATACGAGCTTTATCCTGAAGCAGATATGGCTATCAAAACCCCCGGCCAGCGCGCTATGGGCAGCGATAGTTTTGAACTGCCTCCTACCCTGCAGGTCCGCGGTGCAGAGCGTGGGATCATTGCGGACATTGCTGTAAAGTTTCTTAAAGTTTTTGCAAAGAAAGAGATCAACAAAAGTGTTGGTGATATAGCCAAACGATTAGAAGATAAACATTTAAAAAATATTTTCCCGGAAAATAGTAGCCTGTTGACAAATGGTTTAGGCGAAAAGTTATTGAAGGACGGAGCCGCTATTTTTCAAATCGACGCCAATTTTACCTTCAGCAAATTTGATGGCGGGCAACCTAACAAACCATATTTTCTTTTTATTCACGGAACTAATTCAGACACCTACGGCGCTTTTAACGAACTGGCTAATGCTCCGGCATGGGCTACTTTACACAATTTATATGGCGGGAACGTAATTGCTTTCCAGCACAGAACGCTTACACAAAGTCCATTGGAGAATGCAGTTCAATTGGCTAACATGCTGCCAGACAATGCAACGCTTCATATCATAAGCCACTCAAGAGGCGGCATCGTTGGGGATATTCTTAGCCTGTACAGCAGCGCTAAAGGAGTTGCTCCTGTTGGGTTTGCTAATGAAAATATTGAATTATTAAAAAAGGAAGGCAACCGGCAAAAAGATATTGACTGCATAAAAGCACTGACCAAGATTTTTCAAACTAAGAAAGTATCAGTTACAAAATTTATAAGAGTGGCATGCCCGGCTGCAGGCACGAAACTGGCATCAAAAAGGCTGGATCATATTCTTAATGTCTTCTTCAATCTCTTTGGAGGATATGCCAATCCCTATGCGGCACTTCTGAAAGAATTACTTTCTGCGGTAGTAAGCACCAAAGACAATGTAGATGTGCTTCCAGGCGTTGAAGCCCAAAGTCCCGCATCACCATTCATAAAAATTTTAAATGATCAGTCTAATGATACTGCAATTGATGGCGGACCGTTGGCTGTCATATCAGGAAATGGGAAAGTAAGCATTAGTGGCAGCGGACTGATGGTGATATTGGGACGATTATTTTACTGGCAAAGAAATGACCTGGTAGTAAACACAGATTCCATGTATCTGGGCGCCAAACGAAAAAATAATATTCAGTATTTCTTTGACCAGGGATCGGATGTAACCCATGTGACTTATTTTGCCAATATCAAAACCTGTGAAGCCATTAACCTGGCTTTAAACGCTCCTGAAGGAGGCCTTATTCCCGGTTTTAAAGCCATCACGCAAAACAACATTCCAGGCAGCGACAGGGATGTGCGTGGCTTTGAACATGGAGAACTTTCCACTTACGAAGGTGTGCCATCCGGTAACAGGCCAATTGTATTGTTGGTTCCGGGCATCATGGGGTCCAACTTATCACGCAAAGATGAAAAAGTGTGGCTCAATTACATAAGTGCTGTATTTGGCGGATTGATCAAGCTGGAATATGCAAACGATAGCAGCATTACGGCGACTTCAGTTATTAAAACATCTTACGGGCGACTTGCAAGCCGTTTGTCTGCTGAATATGATGTAGTTATTTATCCTTTTGACTGGCGCAAACAACTGAATGAGTGCGCAAAAATATTTGATCTTAAAATTAAAGAGCTACTTCAACTGGGACAGCCAATTAAAATTGTAGGACATTCCATGGGAGGTGTGATGGTCCGTGATTTTATAATTAACCATGATGACACGTGGCAAAAATTAAACAAATCAAAAGATTTTCGGTTATTATTTCTCGGAGCCCCGTTAGGAGGGTCTTTCAGGATACCTACTGTATTGTTCGGACAGGATTCTATTATCAGTTCGCTCAATATGCTGGACCGCATTCATACCAAAAAAGAATTATTGGATATGTTCTGCCGCTTTCCGGGAATATTAAGCTTGCTACCTCTTACCACAGACACGGAGAATGATTTTGCCGAGATGACTACCTGGGTAAAAATGCGGGACGCACAGAACGACAGCACCTGGCCTTTGCCGCAGCAGGAAGACCTCGACATTTTTAAAAAATACCGCGACAATATCATTGTCAAAAGAGACGCGATTGATTATTCAAACATGATCTATGTAGCTGGGAAAGATAAGCAAACACCTTGTGCTTATTTTAGCGATATGATACCGCCACGCATCGAGCTGACGTTTTTATATACTGCGGAGGGAGACCAGAGTGTCACCTGGGAGTTGGGAATCCCAAAACAGTTAAAGGATTCCGGTGATTTGTATTATGTGGACGTAACACACGGTGCATTAGCAAATGCTCCTGAAATTTTTGAAGGTATAGAAGAGTTACTATCCATGGGGGCAACTACTCTTTTAAAGAAAACAAAACCAGAAATAAGAGGTGAAGAAAAAATATTCAGGAGCCAGTATGGCATTAACTTCGACCTTTCTGAAAGAGGACTGGAAAATGCTATCCTGGGAATTGATGATATGTCAGAGCCCGTAGCCAGCCAGGTACCCTTAACCGTAACCGTTAGCAACGGAGATCTTCGCTATTCTTCATTTCCCGTACTGGCTGGCCACTTTGCCAATGACGGAGTATTATATGCAGAAAAAATAATTGATAATCGCTTAGGTGGAATGTTAACTTCCAAGCATCAACTGAGCCTATATCCCGGTGAGATTGGCACCAGTGACGTATCTGGCAGAAATGATCGGAATGATTTTGCAGGTGCTATCATCGTAGGACTTGGCGAAGCAGGCAGCCTTACTTCGTTCCAACTTGCTAAATCCGTTGAACAAGGGGTGTTAAACTATTTACTAACGATAAAAGATAAGCCGGTCACAAAGAAAGGCGTAGGCGTTTCGGCATTAATCATTGGATGCGGCTACGGTGGACTAACTATAGAAAGTTCGCTGAAAGCGATCATTGAAGGGGTAAGCAATGCAAACGACAAAATAATCTCATTGTTTAAAAATGGATGCAAGGCCATACAGCATATTGAGTTTGTGGAGGTGTATGCCTACAGGGCGCTAAATTGCCTGTATGCGCTTAATAAAATTGCAGCTGATGAAAGCACTTCATGGAATGTTGTGATCGGGAGCAAAAAAATAAAAGAATTGTTAGGCATAAGGAAGAGAATTCCATTCGACACCTCAGACGACTGGTGGAACCGGGTAAATGTAAAATATAAACCCGCAGCACAAGGAAGCGATGACCCACCTTGCATGGTGTTTGGCGTTTCTACCGGTGACTCAAAAGAAGAAGTAAATGAATTGTATAGCAGCACACCACTGATTGATCTTTTTATAGAAGAAGTGTCCACTAAAAATCGCTGGTCAGCTACCACTGCCAAAGCATTGTTTGAACTGATGGTACCCAATGAGTTAAAGGAGAAATTGAAGGCGAAAGGAAACATCAACTGGATACTGGATACTAACACGGCTGCCTACCCCTGGGAGTTGCTACAGGATAGCACAACCAACGCAAAACCTCTGTGCATCAACGCCGGAATGATACGGCAGTTGTCAACCTCTGATTATAGAATTAAAATAAAAAGAGTGGCCGACGACAAAGCTTTGATAGTAGCTGACCCAATTTTGAATGGATTTATAAACCAATTGCCCGGAGCAAAAAAAGAAGGTGAAGCCGTGGAAGAGATTTTGGAAAATACGGGCTATCCTGTTACTTCAGTTATACATAAAGATGCCGCAAGTGTAGTGCGCAATTTTTTTTCCAATGATTATAAAATTATTCATCTCGCAGGCCATGGAGCGTTTAACGCAAAATCACCGAAAAAATCGGGAATGGTGATAGGAAAAGATGTGTTTCTTACCGTGTTCGACATACAGCAAATGCCAGTAGTTCCTGAACTTGTATTTGTGAATTGCTGCCACCTGGGAAAGGTAAGCGCTATGGATGAAAAATACTACCAGGACAGGTACAAACTGGCTGCCAATATCGGTACAGAATTAATTAAGATTGGCGTGAAAGCAGTAATTGCCGCAGGCTGGGCCGTAGATGATGAGGCTGCGTTAGCTTTCGCACGAATATTTTACGCTTCTATATTTGCAGGGTACACATTTGGAGATGCAGTAAAAGATGCAAGAAATTTTATCTACGCAAAATATCCAAATAGCAATACCTGGGGAGCCTATCAATGTTACGGAGATCCGTTCTTTAGATTGAAGAACGTAAGCCATGGAAAAAAAACCTGGTCACCAAGCTATATCGTTCCCGAAGAAGCAGAAATAGATCTCGACAATTTATTCAATGAATTACAGATGGGTGAGAAAAACATAGTAGATAACCTAAATGAACTTAATATTATTACACGCGCCATTGAAAAAGCAGGTATTACCAGCGCATTGGTTACAGAAAGGCAGGCATTGATTTATTTCGAAATGGGCATGTATGAAGAAGCCGTAGAAAAATTTAAATTATTGCTTGATCTGGAAGATGCCGCGTTCTCATTTTTTTGTATGGAAAAATATTGCAATACCCGTGCGAAGCTTTACGTGAGAAAGTTCCTCGGTAGTTCAATATTTAAAACTAACGCTGAATCAGAAAGAAAACAAGCGCTTATCGGAATGGAAAAGGTTATTAATGACCTCAATATATTATGTACAACCGGCAGGACAGCAGAAAGATTGAATTTGCTCGCAAGTTCTTATAAGCGGAAAGCGTTATTGTTGGTAGACAAAGGCCAAAGAATAAACGCATACAAAGCCGCGATGGCGTGCTATAGGAATGCTTTAGACATTAAAGAGAATAGCCATGCAATTTATTCAGTTATCAATGCTATTGAAATGGAGTGCCTTCTGCTATTAGGTGGCATTTTGAAAGAGGGGGAAGTCTTCACATTCGACGGAAAAACATATACTGTAAGGCTGGTAACTGAATCTAAAGCGATACTTGATACACAACAAGCCAGAATAGGCAAAGACGAAGGAACACAGGACCTTAACTACTGGGACATGGTAGCTGACACGAATATTAACTTATGCAGATTGCTACTTGGAGAAAGTCAAACTAAAGACGGGAAAGACTGGGATAACATTACCGCTGGTTTTAATAAAACATGGCTGAAAGCAGGCTCGGAAGAAAAAAAGATAGCGATATTGGAGCACTTTCAGTTCCTTCACTATACCTTGTTGACGGCAAAGAATGAAGTTAAGATCACTTCGGCTGACCAGATCATCAGTACCGACAAAGCAGACACTGAAGAACTAACCAAAGCTATACGTCAATTGCACAGTGCCTATAATTCAGCTACTGTAACGCCAAAAAAAAGTACGCCGGTGAAGAAAAGAAATAATGCGACAAATAAAGCAGTGACGAAAAAAGCTGTGAAAAAAAGAAAATAGCTCTGTGTAAAAATGATTACGCAATTAATGATTATCCTATTTTTAAGAAACGGCAAAAAAGAGTTGTACTTCCCGATATGATGAAATGGAATAATTCGTGCAGATTTTGGCTAATTCCAATCGTGGATTTTTACAACGACTAATAATTTGCGTAATTATCTGCGTTAAAATATAATTTTGACCTGATAAATTGTAGATTTGTGAAAATTAAAAATGCAATTACTTACTTCACAAATCATACCTTCAGAAAACAGGACTATTGCAATTTTGGTAAAAAAACAAATATTACTGACGGATGCGACAGCATCAGTAATATTGTTTGGCAGCCGCGCCCGCGGGGATGCCGAAGATGACAGTGATTGGGATTTCCTTGTACTCACACAACATTCAGATACGGATTTGTTATCAGATAAACTGAGAAAAAAAATACTGCGGGAGGTGGAGCTAAAATACAATGTGGCTATCTCACTTATGGTGAAAAACGCTGTCTTATGGCAAAGTGATTATACCGTAACCAATATTTATGAAAGTATCAATGAAGAGGGAATATTGCCGTGAAAAACAAATATGACTATATTAAATACAGGCAACAAAAAGCTGCACAGGCAATAAGGGAAGCCAAGCTACCAATGAAACATGGACTGAATGATACAGGTAGTATTATGCAGGTTTACGCCACTAAAGCTTGGCTTACGGTTAATACCATGATAAAGACTCCATGACGGCTTTGGTATTTTGATAATTTCAGTTGATTGTGACTGACTGCCATTCCTTAGGTTTCCCCAAAAAACTATCCCTACATTTGCAAAAAAATTATTCTTTTCAAATTGTAATTACCTTTTCCAACAATCATATCCATGTCCATTTTCGAGCAATTAAAACGCAGTAAATTACCGGTTTCGGCACTTCCGTCTTCCGCAGGGAAGGAGGAAAAGATCTTCTTCAGCCTTTGTTTCGACAGCCAGGGCGCTTACATAGAAACGGTAACCCAGAACGGCAAAGAAACCGAGTTCGACTACCGGCGATACAGCGGCCTTTTGCGAAGCATTACCAAAAATATTCAATTGGCAAAAGAAAAAAGCCATTTCACCATTGATTGGGAAAACCCCGATAACCGGCTATACCTGCATGAGCATCCTTACCTGATTTCGCAATTGATAGAAAGCGGGCATTTGGTCAATCAAAAAATGCAATCCGTACAACCATTAGCCGGCACCTCAAAGCTGCATCTACTTCTGCTTCATGAAAATGACAAAGAATTATCTGCTAAAATACAATTGCTGTTGCAGGGAGAAATATTTGAAAATTTTAAATTTCTTAATGAAGAATATGCCTGGCTTCCAAAAACAAACCGGATCGTAGAAACCTCTGCTGTAGGCGCCATGTTTGCCAGCCTGGAAACATTTAATGTAAAAGAATTATTTATTTCCGATCTGCAAAAATACCTTTCCTTGTTTTTTTCCTATGTAGAAAACGCTTCGCTGCAATACGAAAACTATACCGTAAAAAAAATGACTGATCCTCTGAGAGACTCTCCGGCTCTTATCTTTGAAAAAGTGGATGCCGACAATTCGCTGTACATGCGGGTAGCCCAGATAATGCCCAACACTGATATCAGCTTCCTGGATGATTATGATCTTTTCAGCTTTGTTACCATTAATGAAATGGAAGAAACGGTAAACGTGCATACGATAGAACAATTACATCTTGAAAAATATATAGAAAATGTTGAGAAAATATTACAAAATCATGCCGGCAAAGGAAGAAAAAAGTCATCATCCGGCATTATCCGCGAAGACGCGCTACTGATCATTCCTGATAATATAGCATCTGAATTTATCCATCGAGATATCCCTTCCCTGATTGGCGAATATACTTTGATAGGAAGTGAAAAATTAAAAGAATATAAAATAAACGTGCATCCTCCGCGCCTTAATGTGCAGCTTGGACATGGTATAGATTTTCTGGAAGGCAGCGCCACACTCGATTTTGGCGGACAGTCGGTTTCATTGGTAGATGCGATGAGCCAGTTCAACAAGAACCGTTACATCATGCTGGCAGACGGAAGCCATGCACTGGTGAATGAACAATATATGCAAAAACTACAACGCCTTTTTAAAAAGAAAAAAAATGAAAAGGATAAGGTGGAGATTTCATTTTTTGACTTGCCTCTTGTGGAAGAATTGATTGAAGAGCGCGCTGCACAGGAACAATTCGGAAAAGCAAGAGAAATATTTGAAGGGTTTAACCAACTGGCAAAAAAGAAAATCAAACTTCCTGATGTAAAAGCCGATATGCGCCTTTACCAGCAGCAGGGTTTTAAATGGCTACTCTATTTATACGAAAATAAGTTAGGAGGCTGCCTTGCTGATGATATGGGGCTGGGGAAAACACTGCAAACCATAGCACTTCTTACAGATATTTATGCTAAAGATAAGAAAGGACTCCCTTCTGTGATTTTGATGCCGCGATCACTTTTATATAATTGGGAAAACGAATTAAAACGTTTTGCACCACAACTTACTTTTTATACCTGGTACGGGGCCAACAGAGATATGGCTGAAGCAAAAAATCATAACCTGGTACTCACCACTTATGCCACCTTGCGCAACGATATTGAACAATGGAAAGATGAAAAATTTTTATATGCCATATTAGATGAATCGCAATCCGTAAAAAATCTGAACAGCCAGGCGCACAAAGCAGCCCTGCTGATAAATGCGCCTCACCGCCTGGCTTTGAGCGGCACGCCAATTGAAAACAATCTGTCCGAGCTGTATGCGTTATTCCGGTTTCTGAATCCTGCCATGTTTGGCAGCGCTGAAAATTTTAATCAAAATTATCTGACACCTATACAAAAACATGATGACAAGAATGCTACACAGGAACTAAAAAGAAAAATTTATCCATTCATTTTACGCCGTTTGAAAAAAGATGTCTTGAAAGAATTGCCCGATAAAATAGAACAAACTCTATATGTGGAAATGAACGATGCGCAGGCACGATACTATGAGCAGCGACGGTTGTTTTATAAAGAATCTATTGAACAGCAGGTAGCCTCGAAAGGCATTCATCAGTCTCAGTTTTTTATTTTTCAGGCCATGAATGAATTAAGGCAAATAGCATCAGTTCCCGAATCGCAAACGGAAGGACGCATTCATTCGCCTAAAACTGAATTGCTGATAGAGCAACTTGAAGATGCCATTGCCAACCGGCACAAAATACTGGTGTTTGCTAACTACCTGGCCGCAGTGGAAAACATAGGTCAAGAACTTGACAAAAGAAATATTGATTTTGTAGCCATGACCGGAAGTACGCGGAACCGGCAGGAAATAGTTGAACGGTTTCAAAACGATCCCGATTGTAAAGTGTTTATTCTTACCTTAAAAACAGGAGGAACCGGATTGAATTTAACTGCGGCAGATATGGTTTTCATCTTCGATCCGTGGTGGAACAAAGCAGCGGAAAACCAGGCTATTGACCGCACCCACCGCATAGGCCAGGATAAAAAAGTGATGAGCTACAAACTGATCACTTTGGGAACGATAGAAGAAAAAATATTAAAACTGCAGGAACTGAAAAGCGCATTATTCGAAAACATTATTTCCACCGACAGCGCTTCTGTGAAATCGATGAGCGAAGATGATATTGAATTTATTTTAGGAAAGTAATTTTTAGCAATGACAGATAAGTTAGACACACAATTTTTACACAGACTCGATAACGAATTAAATGGAACTATACTTTACGAAGTATTATTTATACCCATGAGAAATTTTTTAATAAAAGATATCAATAAAAATTGGGATGGTATGAACACGATTGATTTATTAGGAGATGCTACCAAAAATAACCGTCCTTCAAAACCAGTTGCGCTGAAGGCTTGTGCGTTCTTCTACGCGAACGAAAAAGCGCTCAAAGCATTTTATCAATCATTAGAAGAAGCTGACAAAAAACTTATTGAAAAAGCTACCTGGGAACAATTTGTGGGTTATGAAGAACTGAATAAAATGTTTGGAATACCTGTATTTAAAGCAGAGAAAAAATACCAGTATTACTCCGATTTAATCATTGATCCTCCTTTGAAAAAATGGTCTTGCTGCATCAGATCGTCACAGGTTTGGTCTGCCCCTGATGAAAAAGAATACCTGAAAAGAAGCAATCCCACACTTACTTTCCCAGTGTTACTCAAAGAAATTTACAGTAAAATCCTTACCAAACCAAATGGCTATTATCTTGAACCAATAGAGTTGCCGGTGGAAGAAAGCTTTGTTATTTTCAGTGCCGAAGCAGATATATTCAGAGAACTTCCATTGATAACAGCTTACTATATCCAGGCCAATATCCGTTATACACAAAAGGGCTATCCTAACGCCGCTTCAGTGCGCAAAATGTCTAAATCATTACAGTTGAAAATTTTTCCGGAAGAAGGAGAAAGCGGTTTGCGCGCTATGTTAATAGCCGGTTTATTTTCTGATGATTTTTCGATTAGCGTTGATTTTACTTCGTCGTTAGCGATATTGCAAAAACTATTTGAACGCAACTTTTCGCGCCACGTTCCCGCGCCATATATATTATCCCATTTAAAAGGAATTAATAATATACATCCTGGCGATTTTCATAGTCATGTCACGGAAAGAATATTTGAAATAATTAAGCAAATGTCTTCTGAAGGTTGGGTAACATTTGAAAATTTACAACAATATGTGTCTTCACATTTCATAGTAATACAGCCATTTTATTCTTTTTACGATATCGAAAAATTAAAAGTAAAAGATTACGTTGGCGGCGAGACCTATATTAGCAGTGACTTTATAGACCAATATATTACTTCCCCTTATCTTGCTGGCCATCTTTATTTGCTGGCAGCCTTTGGACTATTGGAACTGGCCATTAATCCGGACACGCCCCCGATATTTACTCATTACGATGGCTTGTGTGCATTCAGGCGTACCGCACTGGGCGATTTTTTATTGGGATTGAAAACAGAATATTCAATACCGGAATTTTCTGATGAAACGAAACTATTATTTGATGAGAACAGCCCTATTATCCGCATAGAAGGAAATATAGCGATTGGTGATGCCATACTGAGGAATTATGCCGAAAAGGTAAGTGAAAACCGCTACCAGCTTAACCGGGGTAAATTTTTAAAAGATTGTTCTTCTGACAAAGACTTGAAGAATAAGATAGCTTTTTTCAAACAAACCATCCAGCAGGAACTACCCACTTTTTGGGAAACTTATTTAGAGCAGTTTGTAGAAAACTGTAAGGCTATTGATGCTAAAAAGAAAATGAATGTTTTTAGCCTTCCGCCCCGTGACACAAACCTTCACCGTCTGATAGCGCAGGATAATATTTTGCGCCCCATAGTTATTAAAGCTGAAAAATTTCATATCCTAGTTGAGCAAAAAGACATGCCATTGTTCCTTAACAGGATGAAAGAACTGGGTTATCTGATTTAAGATATGGGTAGTTTGTTGTTAGGCTTAAATTATTATTCTTTACTCCGGTAACTACAGTCGCTTTCCAAATTCACATGTATTTCGATCCATACACAACTTTTAGCGCGTCACTTCTATTCTTAGTGCCGAGCCTTTACAATATAACAGATAACTTTTTCGTTATTTTGTGTCAATCAAAATATAATCAATGTGCGGAATTGTAGGCTATATAGGCCCAAGACAAGCTTATCCCATCATCATTACAGGACTTAAAAGACAGGAATATCGGGGATATGACAGTACAGGTGTTGCCCTGATAAATGAATCAGGATTACAGATTTATAAGAAAAAAGGCAAGGTAGCGGAGTTGGAAGAATCACTAATTGGGAAACCGGTACATGGCCATATAGGTATTGGTCATACCCGTTGGGCTACCCATGGGGAACCGAGTGATGAAAATGCTCATCCTCACAGGAGTAATAACGGAAAACTCGCAATGATCCATAATGGGATAATTGAAAACTATGCGCAGCTAAAGATAGAACTCATCAAAAAAGGATACACTTTCAAAAGTGAAACTGACACGGAGATCCTTTTGAATTTTATAGAAGACATTCAAAAGAATACCGAGTGTCCGCTTGAGGAGGCTATTCGAATTGCATTGAAAAGAGTTTCTGGTGCTTATGTGATCCTCATGCTTGACGAAGACAATCCCGATACCATTATCGCAGCCCGAAAAGGGAGTCCTCTTGTGATTGGTATTGGAAAGGATGAACATTTCCTGGGATCAGATGCGACGCCCATGCTGGAATATACCAAGGAAGTAGTATATGTAAATGACTATGAAATTGCTATCATCAAATCCGGCGAGCTCATTCTCAAAAATCTCGGTAATGAGAGACAAATGCCCTATATATCTACACTCGATATAGAACTGGCAGCTATTGAAAAAGGCGGCTACGATCATTTCATGTTGAAAGAAATTTATGAGCAGCCTTCTACCATTTATGATTGCTTACGGGGACGGTTAGATGCAGCCAAAGGAACCATCACCATGAAGGGAATCCAGGATCATATTGAAGCGCTCATCAATGCACCACGGTATATCATTATTGCCTGTGGTACCAGTTGGCACGCGGCTTTGGAGGCAGAATATATTATTGAAGAGCTTTGCCGGATTCCGGTAGAAGTAGAATATGCGTCAGAGTTTCGCTACAGAAATCCAATCATCAATAAAGGAGATGTAATTATAGCTGTTTCGCAAAGTGGAGAAACTGCTGATACTTTGGTAGCCATTGAAAAAGCAAAAGAACAAGGGGCTTTTATTTTTGGTATTGTAAACGTCGTAGGGTCTTCTATTTCACGCGCATCGCATGCCGGCGCATACACCCATGCAGGACCTGAAATAGGTGTAGCCTCCACAAAAGCATTTACTGCACAGTTAGCCGTTCTGATGATGATCGCGTTGAAGATTGCCAGAGAAAAAGGAACGATTGAAGGATCAAGGTATTCTGAGCTACTCATAGAGTTGGAAAACATTCCAGAAAAAGTAGATGCTATTTTAAAGAATGGAGACTTGCTGAAACCTATTGCAGAAAAATATAAAGATGCCAACAATGCCCTTTATCTTGGCAGAGGATATAATTTTCCGATTGCTCTGGAAGGTGCTCTGAAACTAAAAGAAATTTCTTACATCCATGCTGAAGGCTACCCGGCAGCGGAAATGAAGCACGGTCCGATTGCATTGGTTGATAAAGATCTTCCTGTAATATTTGTGGCGACCAAAGATGAATACCACGCAAAGATTGTAAGCAACATCCAGGAGATAAAAGCAAGAAAAGGTAAAGTGATCGCGATAATTACTGAGGGAGATGAAATCATTCCAACTATGGCAGATGATGTATTTATTATACCTCCAGCCAATGAAATAATAGCCCCAATTTTAAGTGTGATTCCATTGCAGTTACTTTCTTATTATATAGGTGTATTAAAAGGCTGCGATGTGGATAAGCCAAGGAATCTGGCAAAGTCGGTGACGGTGGAGTAGGGGCAGGTCGCAACTGGTGCTATAATGATGAAAATGATTTCTAATTACATCATCAATAATGCCGATTCATGGGTTCAGGATAAATTTTTTAAAATGAACGGACAGGTCCCAAAGTGTCCATCAACATTTCGGCATTAATTTTGTTTTCTATCGTTGCAGACCATAACGTACGTGTGCCCTCTAAAATAGTGTAAGTTCAAGAGATAAAGCGTGCAAAAACAAATATTAATTTTTCCGCAAAAGGGAAAAGTAAATGTAAATGCCCGTTTATAAGAGGACTAAAT
>JBDTJI010000048.1:0-3801 GCA_039935935.1 Ginsengibacter sp.
GCGTAGTAGGCGCTGTATTTGAATCAAGGCCAAATGTAACTTTTGACATTGCCGCACTTTGCCTGCGTAGCCAAAATGGTTGCCTGCTCAAAGGCAGCAGCGATGCTGACGAAACGAATAAGGCTGCTATAAAAATTATTAAAAATGCACTTCTGCAAAATGGTATCAATCCCAATTGCATTACCCTTTTACCATCCGACAGAGAAGCGGTAAAGGAATTGTTTACGGCTACCCGTTATGTAGATGTGATCATTCCCCGTGGCTCCGAAGGCCTTATCAAATATGTGCGCGAAAACAGCCGGGTACCGGTAATTGAAACAGGCGCTGGTGTTTGCCATATTTTTGTGGAGAAAGAGGCTGATATAAAAAAGGCTGTTGACATTGTTGTTAATGCAAAAGTTTCCAGACCCTCAGTATGCAATGCAGTGGATGCTATTTTGGTAGATGAAAAGATTGCTCCTGAATTTTTGAAACAGTTACAACCAGGAATGGATAAATACCATGTGGAAATCTTTGCAGATAAAAAAGCTTACCAATTATTAAAAGGATATCCAAATCTGGAGGTAGCAACGAAGGAAGATTTTGGCCGTGAATTCCTTAGCCTTAAATGTGCCATTAAGATTGTGAAAAATACAGACGAGGCCTTACAACATATTCAAAAATATTCTACAAAGCATTCGGAAGCCATTATTTCAGAAAATAAAAAACAATGCGAGCGCTTTTTAAAAGAAGTAGATGCGGCGGCCGTATATTCCAATGCTTCTACCCGCTTCACCGACGGTGAAGAGTTCGGACTGGGAGCAGAAATTGGTATTTCAACACAAAAGCTCCATGCCCGTGGCCCGTTTGCTCTTGAAAAACTGGTTACAGAAAAGTGGGTGATAAAAGGGAGTGGGCAAATACGGGAGTAGTTTTAACTATAATTAAGCATACTTGTTTGCATCTATGAAGTAACCTGGAAGCAAAAACCGGACTCTGTTTTGTATGGCGAAAATATTCCAAAGGAAGTAAAATCGATTGAGCGTATTTCTTATACACGCAATGGTGCGCCAGGCTATCAATTATATGAAGGCAAGCCATTAAGAGAATCAACATCTGAAAAAGATATAGCAAGGCTGATAATTATTGCCGGTCAGAGAATAGCTGTTTCACTCTGAATAATTTATTCTAAAAAGATACCTTTTTGAAAAGGTGTCACCCTCGTATTTCAGCAAACAAATAAACCCAATTTTTATTTTGTTGTTTCATGAAGAATTAAAGGGATGCTCACATTAATATCTCAAAGACGGTCTCACAATTTTCATGTCATGGGCTTCAAATAACCCGGCCGTCGTTTCTGTTGCCGGCAAGATATTATCTAAAATCATCTACCAATTTTACATAAGCATATAATGAATTTATTAAGACTTATTTCTATCCTGCCTTTAAATAACTCCAACCTTCGCTTTGCCGGATGATGAGGTGTGCAATTCCCGAAGGGACCACTTTAGTGAAAGACAAGAATCCCGAAATCTCCATTTTTTATCTAAAGTATTTTGACAAACAAAAAAAAGAACTCCTTTTTGGTTCAATGATTCCAGGCTTTTCTTAAAAAGATTTTCTTTAAAAAGGAACTCTATTCCCAGGCCGTGAGTTACCAGCACAGAGTTTTTTTTTAAATTTTGACATCACCTCGAATAGCGAGATTTTTTTCTGAAAAATAAGTTTTAACAGCGGGATTCTAATATGGCTATAGAGCAGCTTATTCTCCGTGCAATAAAATTCATGTGCCATTACCTGAAACAAGAAAATCCCAAACAGGTATTTTGTTTTGTAAAGAGACAACAGCAAAGTGCCCTGATATATCTTTACTTTTTTTCCCCATTCCAATGTTGAGTGTACCTGTATCCATTGCAGACATTATGTAATCAGTACCTATAATTGTTTCTACCTCAATGGTTCCTTTTTGATCAATTAGTTTAACGTTCCGAACGAATGGCTCACTTCCTTCATAACCTTCAAAGACCGAAATAAAAATTTTTGCCTCTCTTCCTTCACGTCGTCTGATAACATAAGGTAGAGTGGCTCCAATATCTGAATTTTGCCAGTCGCGCTGTCCCCATCCATCAGCAACATAAACATGCTCACCTTTGGCGCTTACCGACCATGCTACACAGTTCATATTTTCGCCACTCTTCCATGTCGTGCGCCACGTTGTTTCAGCGTCTGCAGAACGTATATTCTGAAAATCGTAAAGTTTTGTATTGACTGATGCCTGTAGTTCCAGGCCCTGTACCTCACATGTACGATTGCTTGCATGAAAAACGAAATCCTGTCTTTCTCCACCCTCAACTCTGAAAAAGTCAACTACATAATTTCTACCTTTTCCGTGGTCAATAATTGCCGAAGTACGACGATATAACTTTGCTTCCTGGTAGGCATTAGATGATACTTCCATTGCCTTTACCCATTTGGATGTTTTAAAAAACAGGATATCGCCACCCCGCTCTTTTTGTACCTGATCCTTTTCATCAATCACAACCGTGTTGTGGGCTACTGTTCGTGTGGTTAAGTGCTTTTGAGGATGATCCCACAGATAGCCGAGATCTGAAAGTATTTCTGTTCCTTTTTTCCAATAATAAATATTCAGGCTGTCGATATGATGATGGTTGCCCCAGTGGCTTGCACTCAACAGCAACAAGCTTTCACGGCCATCATTTCCGGTACGCATGTGTCCTATTCGCAACTCCGGCGAAACCCAATCCGGGAGTTTCAATTCAGGTGATGCTTTCTTTTCAAGCCCCGGCTTTCGATAATAAAAAGAAAATGAAGAAAATCCGTACGGCTTAGTAAGGTCATAAAAAAACACAGACTTGTCTTTTGCTTCAACAGCTTTAGGCTGTGCATTTTTTATTGATCCGCTGTGGGCCAAAAAATCGTTTCCACCTAATGCTTTGAGCAACGAAAGATACTGAATACGCTCAGGATAGTTCGCCACCATTAATTCAAGGTGAGAAACGTCAAGGCTTGTCATGCGAAAGGAATCGGCGTAAGGTGGAAAAAATAAGTCACCTTGAAGTCCTTTGAATAAAGCATCCAATATATTCCTATAGTTTGTATCGTGATAAAGATCAAGTGAATCTATTCTGCTTCCATCTCTATCGGTGTAGCCGACCGGGTCGCTGTAGCCATGGGCAGCCTGAGCCATATCCCAGATACCTCCAAGCGTCATCAGACCATAAATTGGAGACTCGCTGGTGGTTCCGTCTGCAAGATACCATCCATCTACAGTCTTATTAAAACTGTTCAATCCAAAACGAACCAGTTCCGGATTTCCCACGCACATTCCTACCAGGGCTGCCGCAGAATGATTGCTGACTGATTTGTTGTTAATGGCCTTGTCATTAATCAGTAGGATGGTGCTTTCCAGTAAAAGATCGTGTTCAATTTTCTGTTGATCTTCATTGGTGTAAATAGAGTTGCCTGTTGAATCTTTCGCAGAGCAGGTAAGATCATAAGCTGCTACCCACTTACGGACAAATTCAGATTCCAGGCCTACGCCGCAGGCCCTCCCTGCACTCCAGTATCCTGTCCATAAACTTTTGTCAGGTATATTAGGAGGAGGACAAATTTCCGGTTCGGGAAGGTTATTAATATTCATAGATGCAATGTGGGGATCCATATCTGCATACTCACCATAGCCTACATGAACCAACCAGTTGGGATAGCAATCGGCAAATCTGAGGAGAATGGTTTTACAACTGATTGCGTATTGAATATTACCTGTGAGAATATACGCTTCTGCAAGTGTGTGGCAATAGT
>JBDTJI010000049.1:0-10556 GCA_039935935.1 Ginsengibacter sp.
AATTTTAGAAATTTCCTGCAGATACTTTTCAACCGCTTGTGAATCACGATTGGTAATCTGCGTAGCAATTTTAAGTTGCCTCATTGTTTATATTTAATTGTTATAAGACTAATTACTAATTATAAGTAGAGTTTACAGGCAATTATGTTACAAAAGATATGTTAAGTACAGGAGAATCTTGAGAACTTTTGCAAACTTACAACCCATAATTCAAAAATCATAGTATTCTATTTAAATAAATGTCTCTAAGACAATATTTTATGATGAATGGTAGTTTCTATAAAATCCCGGAACAAAAAATAACATTTTATTTAAAATTATTTGTTATCATCTGCCTGATTGTGATCAACCTAAACAATCGTAGATATATCATATCCCAACTCTTTTGCCTTTTTTAAATAATCATTTTTAACATCTTCTGGTATCGTCCTTTCCCTGGATAACGACCGTAAATATTTTAGGTTTTTTCCGGCTACCAATGCATACTTATGATCAGGCTATATCTCGATGACATTATAGCCAGCATAAAATGGGCCGAAAAATGAAACTTTCAATTTGGCGTCATCATGTGACCCTACAAATCTGGCTTTACCTACTGCCCTTTCATTTTTATGTTTTTTAAAATTGTAATCCCGTTTACTACCTTAATACTACGGTCATATTTTAAGGAGTATTCTGCGGTCGTATTATTTAAATTCTTTTCAAATGAAAAATCAAGGCGGCCTATCTCATACCATTTACCTAAATATTTTAGGAAATCGAAAGGTTTAACAGCATGAGCTTCCTTGGGAATGGTTCTACTCGACTTCAAAACGATACCTATGGCTAATGCCAAAAGCGCTCCGCCAATTACGAGATTTCATTTCTTCATTCTCCCCTTTTTTTAAATTATTTCAATAATTATCACATCTAGCATGCCGGATTAAAACGAAAAAACACGAATTAACACACAAATAAAAGGTGATGATTTTGACAAAATGCTACTTTTTAATTCCGATCCTATTACTTTTGTACTAATTAACGATTCAAAATTTGAAGATCATGTTCCCAAAAGTAAATCCCACAAAGACCGCATCATGGAAAAAATTACAAGACCATTATCAGGAGATGAACCAGGTTCATATTAAGGAATTATTTACCGAAGATAAAAGCCGGTTTAAAAAATATTCATTCGCGTTACCGGAAATTATCTGTGATTTCTCCAAAAATATCGTGAACGATACAACGAAGCAATTGCTTCTCGAATTGGCTCATGAATGCCAATTAGAGAACGCAATAAGGGCAATGTTTACAGGAGAAGTAATTAATGGAACAGAAGGGCGTTCAGTGTTACACACTGCATTGAGAAATTTTTCAGGTAAGCCGGTTTATTCTGAAGGTAAAGATGTGATGCCTGAGATAAAGAAAGAACTGGAACATATTAAAGGTTTCTGCAACAAAGTTCATAAAGGCAATTGGAAGGGGTATAGCGGTAAAAAAATAAAATATATTGTAAATATTGGAATTGGCGGTAGCGACCTTGGCCCCGTAATGGTAACTGAAGCATTAAAGCCTTATTGGAAAAAAGACATTCAGCCCTATTTTGTAAGTAATATTGATGGTACTGATCTTGCTGAGGTATTGAAAAAGATCACACCTGATGAAACACTTTTTTTAATCGCTTCCAAAACTTTTACTACGCAGGAAACCATGACCAATGCTCACTCAGCAAGAGCGTGGTTTTTAAAAAGTGCCAAAGACAAGAAGGCTGTTGCCAAACATTTTGTGGCACTAAGTACCAATGAAAAAGGCGTCGAAGAGTTCGGGATTGATAAAACCAACATGTTTGTATTTTGGGATTGGGTAGGTGGAAGATATAGCTTGTGGAGCGCCATAGGGTTATCTATTGCACTAAGTATTGGCTACGACCATTTCGAAGAATTACTGAAAGGAGGTTATGAAACAGACAAGCATTTCAGAGGAAAACCCTTTGATAAAAATGTTCCTGTGTTGATGGGATTAATCAGCTTATGGTATATCAATTTTTTTGGCGCGCAGTCTGAAGCCATACTACCTTATGACCAATACATGCATCGTTTTCCTGCCTATTTTCAACAGGGCAATATGGAAAGCAATGGAAAACACGTAGATCGGAATGGAAACAACGTAACCTACTCCACCGGACCTGTAGTATGGGGAGAGCCTGGAACCAACGGCCAGCACGCGTTTTACCAACTGCTCCACCAGGGCACTCCATTTATACCTTCGGACTTTATTGCTCCGGCCATAAGCCACAATCCAATAGGTGAACATCACAAAATACTTTTGTCTAACTTCTTTGCCCAGACAGAGGCCCTAATGAATGGCAAAACTGTACAGGAACTAAAAGATGAGAATGTACCGGAAGAATTAATTCCTTTCAAAGAGTTTGAAGGAGATAAACCAACGAATTCATTTCTTATAACTAAAATTACCCCTTTTACTTTAGGTGAAATGATTGCTCTATATGAGCATAAAATATTTGTCCAGGGCGTCATCTGGAACATCTATAGTTTTGATCAGTGGGGAGTAGAATTAGGAAAACAACTGGCTAAAAAAATCTTACCGGAATTGGAAAATGACAAAAAAATAATATCGCATGACTCCTCCACCAATGGATTGATCAATGCTTTTAAGAAGTTAGCGGATGGGTGAGTGGTGAGAATAAAATGTGAGTGGTGAGTGGTGAGTGGTGACTATTGACTGGTGAACAGTGAGTAGGTGAATAGCGAGTGAGTGGTGAGCAGGAAGAATAGTAAGTGATGAGAGATGAATAGTAAGTGAATTGTGTGAACAGTGAGAAGGTGAATAGTGAGTGATGAGTGAATTGATAAACAGTGAGTAGTGAGTACTATTGACAACTGACAACTCACAACTCACAACTGACTACTCACAACTGACAACTCACAACTCACATTTACCACTTATCTACTTCTTCGTGCTGAGTGGGATTAACTGGAGGTTCGTCTTCTGGTTTATCTTCCGGCGACTCGCTATTGGTAACAGGTGTTGTATCTGCTTGAGATTCTTTAGGATCCTCATCCGTCTTTTCATCTAAAGAGCTTTCTGTATGTTCTGCTGGTTCTGATGGTTCCGTTTTTTTCACTTCAGAAGGAGGATTTCCTTCAAAATTTTCCTGGTTTTCATGATTGAAAGCATCAAAATCAAAATCGGGCATCAGTTCAGTCTTCACATAATCGATGGCTTCCGTCATGCCTTTTAAAAATTTATTAAAATCTTCTTTGTATAAGAAGATCTTGTGTCTGTCATACCCGTCTTCATTAAATTTTTTACGACTTTCGGTAATGGTTAAATAATAATCATTGCCACGTGTTTCCCTTACATCGAAGAAATAAGTTCTGCGCTTGCCTGCCCTGATGCGCTGGCTGTAAACACTTTCCATCCTTTTGTCATTATTTTCGTAAGCCACTTTTTTGAATTTTTTATTTTACTATGAACTATTTTATATGTGACAAAGATAAAATTGTTTTTCAATTGACAAAATAAATACGGTTCAAAACATCATTGATGAAGTTTTCTTTCCTGCTCCTGTTGCTGGCGGTACATTTCCGCATATAGTCCGTTCATTTCCAGCAATGATTGATGGGTGCCCTGTTCTGCAATCATTCCATCTTTTAGCACCACTATTTTATCAAAATTAAATAATGAAAATATTCTATGAGTGATGATAATTGCGGTCCTTTTATGAAGGTATTGATACAAATTAGAAATAATTTCATTTTCAGTTTTTGCATCTACCGCGCTTAAGCAATCATCGAATACAATAATACTATGGTCTTTCATTAAAGCGCGGGCAATAGAAATTCGTTGCTTCTGGCCACCGCTTAAGGTAACACCCCGTTCTCCTATCAGTGTTTTATACTTCCCGGCAAAAGTGTCTATTTCCTGTTCTACGGCTGCATTCCTTGCAGCAAGCTCCACTTCTTCCAGTGTGGCATTCTCTGCAGAAAAACCTATATTACCTTCAACTGAATCACTAAACAAAAATACATCCTGTGGCACGTAGCCGATTTGTGATCTTAAGCTTTTAAGGTTAATATCTTTTATATTAACGTCATCATAATTAATAGTGCCGGTTTGTGGATCATACATCCTCAGCATAAGTTGCGCAATAGTAGATTTTCCTGAGCCTGTTTTACCAATCACAGCGACTTTATCCCCTTTTTTAATCTCGAGCGAAAAATTCTTAATGGCGTGAATACCCGTATGCGGATAGACAAAATCTACATTCTTAAACTCTATTTTCCCCTGCAAAATAATTTCTTTAGCGCCTTTTTTATTTTCAACGGAAGGCACCGTGTGCAAAAATTCATTGATTCGCCTCTGTGATGTCGCTGCACGTTGAATCATACTTGCAGTCCACCCAATAGCGCTTACAGGAAAAGTAAGTATTAAGACATACATGATAAACTCGCCAATTACTCCCACGCTGATGCTTCCATTGATAACATACATGCCTCCAATCATAATGGTAAGCAACGTGCTCAATCCAATCATCAAGCCCATGGAGGGAAAATAGATAGCCTCGGTCTTAGCCAGCGAGATAGAATTGTTCCTGTATTCTTCGCTATTTTTATCAAAAAACCCCAGCATGGCTTTTTCCTGTCCGAATGATTTGATTACCCTGATCCCGGAATAAGATTCCTGTGCGTTGGTAGTAAGGTCTGATAACAGTGACTGAATTTTATCTGCTTTTCTATTGATGATTGTATTTACATAATAGATGGTAAAAGCGAGGAAAGGCAATGGCGCAAGCACATACAAGGTAAGTTCTTTATTTTCATTGAGCATATAAGTAACAGAAAATCCAATGGTAGCAGCAAGATTAATCAGGTACATAATGGCGGGGCCTACGTAACTGCGCACCCGGCTTACATCTTCTGAAATCCTGCTCATCAGGTCGCCTGTGTTATGTGTCTTATAAAAATGCGTGTCTAATTTCTGGTAATGATTAAATATTTCATTCTTCTGTTCAAACTCAATATGCCTGCTCATTACAATGATTGTCTGTCTCATTAAAAACATAAACGCCCCACTGATAAGGGCTAATAATAGCAGCGTAATCCCTGAATAAAGGATCTTTTTTTTATACGAAGCATTGTCAACGCTCAGATGGTTAATAAATAGTTTGACAAGCGGATCGTAATGCGTTACCGCCTTAGTTGGCTTATCAATATGTGTCAGGCTTACTTCTACGGTATTTAAAACATATTTGGTTACCTGCGGGGTAAGAATTCTGAAATAGTTAGAGAGTACAATAAATACCATACCCAACAAAAACAACCACTTGTATTTCCAAAAATATTTATTTAAAGATTTTAAATGCTTCATTGAATTAACATGCAAGTTAGCCAATGTGCCGATATGCCTACTTGCTAACGGTGATTTAGGCTGAACCTGGAACAATACAAATTTCGGAAAATAATTCAGCTTTCAGTAAGACGCATTTCAAAATGTTGCACTTTATTTTGCCCCATAGGGCTATCTGTATGTAGCAATTGAATCCGATAGCCATCTGATTCGAACAACCATTCCCAAGTGTGCCGTAGGTACGCAACTCGAAAAGGATAGCCACTACGTGGAATAATAACTTGAAAATAACCTTCTACAAACAGGCAGTACCTTCGGCACATGACTGCGACATTTATATATACACCACTCAAGAACGAATGATTTTCAACTAATTTAAAATGAGGTGTGTGCTACTTTGTTGCGCCTCAGGGCAGGCTTATTTTTGGAGAGTAGGTTTTCAGCATGAGCCTTGAACCTTCTGCCGTTAACTAAACTCATTATACACTTTATCGCCCAGATACTTTTCAAAAATTTTGATTGACTTAGTATCTGTCAATACCCGTAAATGATTAAAATGATGGAGATCGGTGCCTACAAAGTCGGCAAGATTGTTTTCAAGGATGAACTTTGCAGCTTTTGCTACCTTTTTCCCATAGTAGCCTGTAAGCGAAAGAAGATTAACCTGCAGCAGAAAACCCAATTCTTTCATCCTGCTATAAGCGTCATAATTTTTATGATAATACGGATACCGTTCCGGATGAGCCATCAAAGGCTGATAGTTGTTGATGTTAATTTCGAATGAGATCTTTTCTAATTGCTGGGGAGGCGTAGAGTAGGAAAGTTCTGTAAGAATATAATTTTTGGTGAGAGTTAACAGAGGTTCTTTTTTGCGAAGAAGTTCCATAAAATGATCATCCATCATGTATTCTGCCGCGGCGCTTATTTCAGTTGACATCCCATGGTCCTTTACTGCTTTTTTTAACCGGGCTAAAGCGTCATTAATAGTTTGTGGGGTATTGTGATACATGTCGCCGATAATGTGTGGCGTACAAATAAATTTATTAATCCCCGCTTCTGATAAAGATTGCAAAAGCTGTAGGGAGGTCTCTATATCCGGAGATCCGTCATCAATGCCTGGTAAAATGTGGGAATGGATATCCTGCGAGAGCCATGAAAATGCAGTATAGATAGGTGCCTTTTTAGAACGAAAAAGATTCATCGCGCAAATCTATGGAATTATCCCTCGGCAGGTAAGTAGGAAAGTGGAGTTTTGATAAAAAGTTCCTCTGCTTTTTCAAGCGCATATTGTTTAGTATGTACACTATTAAATTGTGGCAATTTCAAAAGTGGTTTCATAATGGATACTAAAAAAGAAAAAGGAATTTTGTTCTGTTTCATGGCCAGGTAATCGCGTCGGTTGGCCCGGAACCATTTCTTAAAACTGCCGTTACTCAGCCCGCCGGTTCGCATTTTCACCAACATGGTATCAAGATATTGTGAACTCACCTTATCGCGAAAAAGATACCTCGTCATAAATTCGTAGTCTGCCGCTGTAAAATAGTGATTTTCATACATACCATGTTGTAATAGCAACTCCCGCCGAATATAAAATGTAGGGTGAGCAGGCATCCATCCGTAACGGAAACGGGAACGCTTATAAGCATCACTTTTCCAATACCGCACTATTTTATGAGCATTTTCAGGATCCACATAGACCAGGTTACCATAAATTGAATCAGTTTTCGTAGTCTCAAAGCAATCAACAATGCTTCTTACCGAGTCGGCTGAAGCAAACATATCATCACTATTCAAAATTCCGATAACATCGCCGGTTGCCATTTTCAAACCCTTATTGATGGCGTCGTACATGCCTCTGTCAGGTTCAGAAATCCAGGAGGAAATGCTATCCAAATTCCTATGAATAATTTTTAAAGTACCATCGGTAGATTTGCCGTCCACAATGATGTGCTCAATATTCTTATAATTTTGGTCCCTTACCGACCGGATACAATCTGTTAAATATTTTTCTGAATTGAGTGTAACAGTAATGATAGATACCTTCATTGGGCAAAGCGTATAAATTAAAAAAGTTTTTTTGTACTTCATAACTTTTATTTATGAAATACAGATTGATAACGCTTTGACTGTTCAATTATTATACAGGTATGATTAAATTTTTTCGGTGTTTTATTTACGGGAGATCAAAATAGTCAGGTTGATATGCAAATGCGAGGCGGAATGCCTTTCCTTTTTCAACCCATACTTTGACCCATTCTATCCTTTATCTTTACTGCCGGATTCCCCTGGTATATGGCAAAAGGCTCAAGAACACGCGTTGCAACTGACCCAACGGTTAATATTGAATGATCTTTACAAACCACACCAGCGCATACTATGGCCCTTGCACCTATCCATACGCCGTCTTCAAGAACAATTTCTTTAACGATCAGGTCAAAGGTTGGTTTGGTATAATCATGATTTCCTGATAATAACATACTGCCCTGCGACAGGCATACATGGTTACCGATAGTTACTTTTTCAAGGTTATCTATCCACACTCCTTCTCCAATCCATACGTGATTTCCGAGATTCAGGAGCCATGGATATTTAATGCTGACATAGGGTTTTACACGAATATGTCGTCCTGCTTTTGCACCAAATAATTTTAGAAGAAATACTTTAAATCCCGAAAAGGGTAATATGGCACTTTTAAAAAAAATTAAATTGACTACATACCAGCAGGCCCTCTTCAGTACGCTACCAGGTTGATACCATGAATTGTTATATTGTCCCAGATCAGTATTTGCAGTATTATCCATTCGTCTTATTAATTCTCTTGTGTGTTTCCTTTCCGTATGATTTATCGTAAAACCATATCATAATAAATATCAGGAGATAAGCGCCTATATTAAACCAGGTATGATGGTCAAATCCAAAAGGCATCGGCCAGCCCTGGTTGATTGAGGTTAGAAACAAAGTGATTCGCAGTACATTGATAAGCCAGAGCGAGGCCACTCCTGCAATGATCCATTTTACCTTTTTCCAAAAAGCGCCTTTGTTAGCTGCTACAAAAGCAATCCAAAAACTATATACACCATAGCCCACACAATCCATCGCAATTATAACGCCGCGGCCACCCGTAAACCTGATCAGGAAGCCTGGCTCTGTAACTGTTGGAATATGAAATAAAGATAAAATGATGCCCGTGGCTTTCATCAATGATATTTTGATCCAGCTTACATAATCTAGATATTTTTCTACGAAAGGACTGTAGTAACTACCGGGTGCAGCAAGCCCTATCATTGCTATTGTTCCGTAATAGCAAAAGCAAAAAATTACTGCAAATTTCAGTAAGTATATGAACACTTTATTTTTCATTGTATGATTTTCCTGAGTCAACTCTCATGCGTCGAAGTGTCTCCTGGAGTCACAACCTAAACATTAGATCATACTGTTTTTTTATCATTTCTATATCGACAGACTTCTCTGCATAATTGTGTGCCCCCCTACTCCATGTCTGCATCGTGTCATAATCCATTTCGGCAAAAAAATGGATCGCATCTACCAATTCAGTTATTCCTTCTATGGAAACATTCTTTCCGGCATTTGCTTCCGATAAATTATTCCAGGGTGTATAATTACTGGTTATCACTGGCCTGCCTGCCGACAACGCTTCATAAATAGAATGTCCGAAATTTTCACTTTTGCTGGGGAGAATAAATACATGAGCTTCCAACAATGCCTCTCTTACCCGATGTGGCTCTATTTCCCTGTGATAAAATACATTAATATTTGGTGGAAGTAATTTCATTTTTTCTCTGCACCGGTCCCAGTATTCCTCATCTTTTATCGGGCCGAAAATATGGTATTCAATTTCGCCGGTTACTGAAGCCAGTGCCTCCATCACTTTTAAAATGTTCTTCATCGGGCTGATGAGCGCTATGGTCAATAGAATCAGCTTGCCGGAATCCTTAGGTATTAACGGTAAAAAAGAAATTTTATTAGGAAAATTACTGGCTACAAATATTTTCGCATGCCCAAAATATTTGCGGATATAATTCGCTTCGTCTTTATCGGTAGCATGGAAGGCGACTTTATAATGGTATTCCAGTAATTTGAAAAGACGTAAATAAGTTTTCTTCTTCCACTTTTTTTGAGACAAAGCACCCGGATGCAACATGCCCCGTGTTGAAAGAATCTTTCTTACACCGTTGCAAAACATCATGGGCACTATATTAAAATGCCAGGAAAACATACCAATGATAAACAGTATAGCCGGCTTTCTTTGTTCTACCTGCTTTACCAGGGCATCACTTATGTTTTCCGGGCCTGCATACCACACGTGTGTATGATCATTATACTTTATCCATTTGTCGGTTTCAATGTCTTCCAGCTCAGCGCCATTCAGATCGGTATCGCCGCAAAAAATATAGTACTCCACGCCGTCCTGGTATTCTTTCACCAGGTTGGCTACTGATTGGATAGGCCCCCCCGCGCGGAACGCGGGAAGGAACCAGGGTATGGTGATGAAGATTTTAGTCATGGTTTATTATGCATCATTGCGGGGCACGTCAGAGAACGTCATACCAGAATGAAATGGTGATGTGCCGACGCAATCTCATTGAGGGAACGATGATGCCTGGTGATTCAATGCCATCATTGTGAGGCACGTGAGTGGACTTCATACCACAATCAATGTACCGCGCCGAAGTAATCTCATTTGGCTGACACTGAAGCCGGGTGCATTATCACATCAACTTACAGATTGCTTCGTCACCATGAGAGTCACCAAAACGAAATGATTGTTCTGGATCCTCGCAATGACGTAACGAATGGCTTCTCGCAATGACGTACCGAATGACTTCTCGCAATGACGTACCGGTACCGTCATTGCGAGGCACGTGAGTGAACTTCATACCAGAATGAAATGGTGATGTGCCGACGCAATCTCATTAAGGGAACGATGACGCCTGGGGTGTTACAAATCCTGTATTTCATCCCACAAATCTTTCCAGTCAGGATTCATTTTATTTATCAATTCTTCTTTCTTTTTTCTGTTTCCGGCCTTTAATTGTATTTCCCTGTCTATCGCTGCTTCAATTCTTGGGAAGGATTCATACCAAACTATCTTGTCACAATTATATTTTGCTGTAAAGCTCTTTGGGTAATACTTCGTTTTGTGCTGCCAGATTCTTGCCCTGAGTGCCGATGAAACTCCAATATAT
>JBDTJI010000050.1:0-10139 GCA_039935935.1 Ginsengibacter sp.
TTGAAACTGATCATACCAAAGGAAGCCTCGCCAGGGTGCTTACTGCAATTTCAGAAGGCCTGGTGAATTTAAGCAAGCTACAGTCCATGCCTATTCCGGGAAGCGACTGGAAATATGCCTTTCATGCCGACTGTGAATTTAGAGATATAACGCTACTTTATAATGTGCTGGAAAGCATAAAGCCTTTTACAGCCAATATAAAAGTATATGGAATTTATAAGAATGGGAAAAAGCCCCGGGAATGACCTTTTGACTATTGCTTAAAAAAAAGAAATGAACGATCAATTAACAAACATTAAAAATAATATGGCTACAGAAAAGAAGGCCGGTGAAGTAGCAGACCGGCTGGCAGGTATTGCAGAGTATTATTTTTCTCAAAAATTAAGACAGATTGATGAGATGAACCAACAGGGTAAGCAGGTCATTAATTTGGGTATCGGAAGCCCCGATAGGCCTCCCCACCCCGAGGTAATAAGAACATTACAGGAAGAAGCAGCTAAACCTAACCAGCATGGCTATCAAAGCTATAAAGGAAGCCCGATACTCAGAAAAGCAATGGCTAAATGGTATCAAAAATGGTATGGTGTAGTGTTAGATCCTAATACAGAACTTCTCCCACTAATAGGAAGCAAGGAGGGAATTATGCATATCTGTATGACCTATATTAATGAAGGTGATGGAGTTTTAATTCCCAATCCGGGATACCCCACCTATAAAAGCGCAGCAAAAATTGCAGGTGCTAACGTTCTGGCATACACGCTAAAAAAAGAAAATAACTGGTTTCCTGATCTTGCTGAACTGGAAAAAAGTGATCTGTCAAACGTATCGCTGATGTTTGTCAATTATCCACAAATGCCTACGGGCCAGGTGCCAACTATAAAAATGTTTGAATCACTTATCGCATTCGCTACCAAATATAAAATTCTTATTTGCCATGATAATCCCTACAGTTTTATCCTGACTGATAAACCTATGAGTTTACTAAGCTTTGATGGGGCAAAGGAGGCAGTAATTGAATTAAATTCATTAAGTAAAAGCCACAATATGGCTGGATGGAGAATTGGAATGCTTGCCGGAGCAAAAGAAAGGATTGAGGAAGTGCTTCGTTTTAAAAGCAATATGGACAGCGGCATGTTTCTACCCTTGCAACTCGCGGCTGCCAGGGCATTAGAACTTGACCAGGATTGGTATGACTCAATTAATGACGTTTATAGACAGAGAAGAAAAAAAGTATTTCAATTACTTACTTTACTGAATTGCTCTTTTGATGAAAACCAGGCGGGATTATTTGTATGGGCGGAGATCTCTAAGGAATATAAAGACGGTTATGAATTAAGTGATAAAATATTGAATGAGGCCAATGTATTCATTACTCCAGGCGGAATTTTCGGAAATGCCGGCGATCAATACATAAGAGTAAGCCTCTGTGCGAATGATGATAAACTCTCGGAAGCCATCGAAAGAATTACAAACTTGATCAATTGAATTAATAAAAAATGATGTTAGATAATGTTACTATAATAGGTGTGGGTTTAATAGGAGGTTCTTTTGCACTTGCTCTAAAAGATAATGGCTTAGCAAAGAATATAATCGGCGTCAGCAGAACCAGTGCCAGCCTGGATAAAGCCAAAGACCTTGGCATTATTGATGAAGCGCTCCCACTAGATGAGGCTGTAATGAAAAGTGATCTTATCTATGTGGCTATTCCCGTTGACGTAACTATTCCGGTGACCTTACAAATAATGGACTTAGTAAATGATCAACAAATTGTGGCAGACGCCGGATCAACCAAATATGAATTGTGCAAAGTGTTGGAAAATCATCCAGAAAGAAAGCGGTTTGTAGCAACTCATCCTATGTGGGGTACTGAATATAGCGGCCCTGAATCCGCTGTGAGAGACGCTTTCATTGGACGAACCTGTGTGATCTGTGAAAAGGAAAAAAGTGATGAGGCCGCCATCTCCACTGTTGAATCTATTTATAGAACATTAGGAATGGATATTACTTACATGAAAGCAGAAAATCATGATGTTCACGCCGCCTATGTGAGTCATATTTCGCACATTACTTCTTTTGCATTAGCCAACACGGTTCTTGAAAAAGAAAAAGAAGAAGATGCTATTTTTAAACTAGCTGGCGGTGGATTTGAAAGCACCGTTCGCCTGGCAAAAAGTAATCCTTCTATGTGGGCACCTATTTTTATGCAAAACAAAGAAAATGTCCTCGATGTTTTAAACGAGCATATCTCACAGCTTAGGAAGTTTAAAGCAAGCCTGGAAAAAGAAAATCTAGGATACCTAGTTGAGCTTATGGAAAATGCCAATAAAATCAAAAGGATTTTGAAGTGAGAGGGTAAGTGGTGAGTGTCTAACCTATAAGGTTTGCAGTAGGGCTTTGAAAAATAGCAAAAACTTATAGGTTTGAAAGAAGCGTTTGGAAAATATTAAAAATAAAACACTATAAGAGCGTGTAACCTATAAGGTTTGCATCAGGACTTTGAAGCATAGCATAACCTTATAGATTTGAAAGAAGTGTTTGAAAAATAATAAAAACAATTCGTGTTAATTAGCGTAATTCGTGGCTTTCTTTGATAAAAAATTAGTGTAATAAAAAATAAAAATCAAGAAACAATGCAAACAGAAACAAAAACGATGGACGATGCGATCCAAAAAACCTGGACCAAACGTCCTCTCATTATCAGCGGGCCGTGCAGCGCTGAGACGGAAGAACAAGTAATAGAAACCGCTACCAGGCTTGCTAAAACAGGTAAAGTAGATGTACTTCGTGCAGGAATATGGAAACCCAGGACCAAGCCAGGTATGTTTGAAGGAATCGGTGTAAAAGGGCTGCCATGGCTGGCCCATGCAAAGAAAATTACTGGTATGCCTGTCGCTGTAGAAGTAGCTACAGCAAAACATGTGGAGATGGCTTTGCAATTTGATGTGGATATTCTTTGGATTGGGGCCAGGACCACTGTAAATCCTTTCAGTGTGCAGGAAGTATGCGATGCATTGCGAGGCGCAAATGTGCCTGTGCTTATAAAAAATCCGATCAATCCTGATCTTGAACTCTGGTCTGGTGGTATTGAACGTTTACAGAAAGTGGGAGTAAACGAGATAGGTATGATTCACCGCGGATTCTCCAACTATGGCAATACTGAATTCAGGAATGCCCCCATGTGGCACCTGCCCATAGAAATGAAAAGAAGATATCCCGATATGCTCATTGTTTGCGACCCTTCTCATATATGTGGCAATAGAACAGGGCTCCAGGCAATTGCTCAAAAAAGTATCGACCTTGATTTTGGAGGCCTGATGATTGAATCACATATTGACCCGGACAATGCATGGAGTGATGCCAAACAGCAGATAACCCCTGAAAAGCTTGCGGAAATGCTGGGCGACCTGATATGGCGCACAGAAACCAGCGATGAAAAAGAGTTTGTTACGGCACTGGCAAAATTAAGAGAACAAATTAACCACGTAGATGATGAGCTAATGACTCTGATCGGTCAACGTATGAAAATTGCCGATAAAATAGGAGAATACAAAAGGGAGAATAATATTACCATCTTACAAACTAACAGATGGAATGAAATACTTGAGAAGGCTTTTTTAAAAGGAAACAGGTTAGGATTAGGCAAAGATTTTATTACAAAGTACTTCGATGCGATACACATGGAAAGCATCAGTCATCAAAATAAAATAATGAATGACTAATAACGACACGGTAACCAGGAAATATAATTTTTCAAATAGAACCATTGACTGCTTCTTTAATGCAAAGTTTTTGATGCTTGAAGAATTAGTAAAAAAGGAAAATACTATTCTTATCACTGATGAAAACCTGTTTGCAAAACAAAGTGATAAGTTTTCCGGGTGGAAGACCATTGTTCTGAAACCCGGCGAAGTATTTAAAAATCAGGGAACCGTCAATGATGCCATTGATCAATTGATACAATTGCAGGCGGACAGGCAAAGTTTTATTGTAGGCGTAGGTGGCGGCGTAATTACAGACATTGCCGGGTTTGTCGCTTCTATTTACATGCGCGGTGTCAATTTCGGTTTTGTTCCAACCAGCATCCTGGCAATGGTAGATGCAAGTGTTGGCGGCAAAAATGGAATAGATGTAGGTGTGTATAAAAACCTGGTAGGAGTAATCAATCATCCTCAGTTTTTGCTGTATGACTATTCTTTTCTAGACACACTTCCTCACGAAGAGTGGATCAACGGCTTTGCAGAGATTATTAAGCATGCGTGCATTAAAGATGGCTCTATGTTTCAATTTCTTCAACAAAGCAGTCTCGCTGATTTTAAATCTTCAGAAGAGGCAATTGGAAAATTGGTACAGCAAAACGTCGAAATAAAATATAATGTAGTCGCTAATGATGAGCATGAAGCAGGGGATAGAAAACTTTTGAATTTTGGCCACACCATTGGCCATGCTATTGAAAATACTGCCAAACTTCCCCATGGCAGCGCCATTAGTATCGGCATGATAGCCGCATGTGCCATTTCTGAAAAGATCAATAATTTTTCAAAAGAAAAAACTGAACAGATAAGAAGCCTTCTTTATCAATACCACCTGCCGGTTACTTTTAATATTGACAAAACCAGCACCTGGGATATACTGCTGCATGATAAGAAAAAAGCAGGTGACGAAATGAATTTTGTGGTGTTGGATGAAATAGGAAAAGCATCGGTAAAAAAAATATCATTAAATCATTTACAGGAAATCTTTAATAATCTTTAATCTTGGAAGTAACTATTACACCTTCTGCGGTCTCAGGAACTATACAAGTACCCCCTTCGAAGAGCTCAATGCAACGGGCATGTGCCGCAGCGCTGATAACGCCTGGCACTACTTCGATTGAAGGTTTCGGCAATAGCAATGACGAAAAAGTGGCAATCAGCATTATTAGCAAGTTGGGAGCCACCGTTTATATGTCTGGCAATAAAATGGATGTCAATTCCGATGAATCTATTTTCCACTCCTCTATTCCGGAAAAAAATGTGGTCGTTAGCTGCGGAGAAAGTGGATTATCAATGCGAATGTTTGCACCCATTGCTTCACTTTTTAACTATGATATTACTTTCACGGGACAAGGAAGTATCTTAAAAAGACCAATGAACTTTTTTGATGAAGTACTTCCCCTGCTGGATGTGCAGGTAAAATCCAATTCAGGAAAACTTCCGGTTACTTTTCGCGGCCCACTGTGCCCAAAAGATATTACAGTCGACGGCTCCTTAAGTTCACAGTTCTTAACAGGTCTGCTGTTTGCATTCGCAAAAGCGTGTACGGTACCTGTTAGTATCACTGTAAACAAATTGTCCAGCCGCCCTTATATTGATCTCACTATTTCAGTATTAAAAGATTTTGGCTTTCAAATTGATAACAGTGATTATGAAGTTTTTACAGTTCACCCCCGGGATCCGTTACAATCGCACAATATTAAATACATGGTGGAAGGTGATTGGAGCAGCGCCTCCTTTCTTTTGGTAGCCGCGGCTATTGCAGGTGATGTTACGCTCATGGGTGCAGACATGAATTCAAGCCAGGCTGATAAAAACATTATGCAGGCGTTAAACACTTGTGGCGCTGATGTTACGATCGATAATAAAGAGATAACGGTTAAGAAGAATCAATTAAAGCCATTTGATTTTGATGCTACCCATTGTCCGGACCTGTTTCCTCCTCTTGTGGCGCTGGCAGCTTATTGTGAAGGAACGACCACCATTAAAGGAGTGAACAGGCTTTTTTTCAAAGAAAGTAACCGTGGTATCGCATTGAGAGATGAGTTTAAAAAGATGAATGTGGAAGTAGGGCTAAATGGCGACTTAATGACAATCACCGGAAGCAAAGAAATAAAGGGAGCTGTTGTTTCCTCCCATCATGATCATAGAATCGCAATGGCCACCGCGGTTGCTGCATTAGGAGCAACAGGAAATACTACCATCGTGGATGCTGATGCGATCAATAAATCGTACCCTGGATTTTATGAAGATTTGGAATCTGTGAAGAAGAAACAGGCAGAAGGCAGAAGGTAGAAGGAATGAGCAATAGGCAATAGAAAACGCAGAATGCTACCGGTGCCGGTTGGACAGCAGTGATAGAAGCAATGAATAGTAAAAACAATCGAAACTCTTAAACTTTCCTCCTTCTGATTCTTATGATGTAGATTTGTATGCAATTGACCTAAATATTTTGAATAAATTTAATCTGGCCAAACTGTTCTTGTACAAATACATATTAGTAAAACTTAACTCATTTTAAAAGATCTGGAATCGCCGGGCACTATTAAAATCGTTAATAAAATCCGGAATCCACACAAAATCTATCTCGATAATATGCTGGAAAATTGCCTTCTGATGTTGCTGATGACTTTAAGAAGTATGTAACTCAAAGCCGTGCCGAATGGAACAACAGAAATATTTGATTGATACAAATGTTATAAATGATTGTAATTTTGTAATTTTTAATTCGTAATTCATAATTCTTACATGTCCTATACCGTAGCAATTACCGGAAGACCTAACGTAGGTAAGAGCACTTTTTTTAATAGAATGCTGGAGCAAAGAAAATCTATCGTAGATGACATAAGCGGCGTTACCCGTGACCGCCAGTATGGTGTAGCTGAGTGGATTGGAAAATCTTTCAACGTTATTGATACCGGGGGCTTTGTAGCTAACAGCAATGATATCTTTGAAAGAGAAATCCGCAAGCAGGTAATTACGGCAATTGAAGAATCCAATGCAATTGTTTTTATGGTTGATGTAACAACCGGCATTACCAATCTCGACCAGGACATGGCTGAGATGCTGCGCCGCTCCCCGAAGCCTGTTTATCTCGTTGTGAATAAAGTGGATAATTATAACCGCCAACTTGAGGCTGCAGAATTTTACAGTCTTGGTTTTGAGAAGATATTTTTTCTGTCGTCTATAAGTGGCACAGGTACCGGCGAATTGCTGGATGAAATTTGTTCATTGATTCCGGAAGAAATTATTGAAGAAGCTGGCACAATTCCGAAGTTCGCGATCATCGGACAACCCAATGTAGGTAAATCCTCTTTACTGAATGCTCTCACAGGGCAAGAGCGAACCATTGTAAGTGAAATAGCTGGTACCACGAGAGATGCCATTCACACTACTTACAATTTATTTAATAAAGAGTTTGTGCTAATAGATACGGCAGGCATCAGAAAAAAGAAAAAAGTGAGCGAGGATCTCGAGTTCTATTCTGTCATACGCGCGATAGCCGCGGTGGACGAGGCGGATGTTTGTATCTTATTATTGGACGCGGTAAATGGCATTACCTCACAGGACCTGAACATCTTTTCTCTTGCCTCAAAAAAAGGAAAAGGCATTGTGGTGCTGGTAAATAAATGGGACTTAATAAAAAAGGAAACCAATACTGCACGCGATTATGAAAAAGTGCTCAGACAAAAATTAGCTCCTTTCAATGATGTGCCCATCCTGTTTATTTCAGCAACAGAAAAACAGCGAATTTTCCAGGCTATGGAAACTGCGCTCAAAGTATATGAAAGTAGGCAGCAGAGAATTGCTACATCAAAATTAAATGAAGTGATGCTGAAAGCGATGGAGTCGTACCATGCACCGGTAGTAAGAGGCCACGCAGTAAAAATAAAATTTGTCACCCAGTTACCTACCATAGTTCCGTCATTTGCTTTCTTCTGTAATTTTCCTAATGACATTAAGACGCCTTATAAAAATTATCTTGAAAATCAACTGAGAGCCAATTTTGATTTTAAAGGAGTGCCCATCCGCATCTTCTTCAGAAAAAAATAAATGAGACAGGACTCAATACTTTCTGAAGAGACGTAATTACAAAATCTTTCTCTTTGTGACCTTCGTGCCTTTGTGGGAAGAATACATAGCCACATCCCAAGGTCAAATTTACGACAGTCCAGGCACAGCTTTAATCGTTGTTTGCGAACGATCTATTTTACCATTACTGGCTTCTAAAAAGTTTTCTAAGAAGTAAATTTCTTTGGGTACTTCATACTTTCCTAATAGTTCTTCCATTCTGCAATTCAGTGAAGTGATCCTGATTTCATCAAATGGATCAGCTTCAACTATTAGAATTAATTTCTCTCCAAACTGCACATCCTTTATCCCCGACAGGTAAAATCTACTGTCGAATAAAGATTGTAACTTACTTTCTATTTCTTCCGGAAATAATTTGATGCCTCCGCTAATAATCACATTATCATAACGGCATTTCCAAATAAATTCGTTGACTCCGGTAAACGATACTACATCATTGGTAATTAAAGTTTCGCCAGATAAATCAGGAGCAGTGATCGTGAGGCAATTCCGGGTGTCCATACCCAATTCAATTCCATTCAACGCCTTGTAAGACTGCGATGCCTCTTTACCGTTGACTCTTCTCAAAGCAATATGGCTCAGCGTTTCCGTCATGCCATAGCCATGAAATATTTGGGTACTTATCTGTTGCACTTCGTTTTCAAGCTCAGAACTTACAGGGCCACCACCTAACAAAATTCTTTTGATTTGAGAAACAGATGACATTTCAATGGCTTGTTGCAATTGTAGCGGAATCATTGCCGCAAAATCAATTTTAATGTCCGACTGTAAAGAAGCAACAGGATTCTGAGAAGGATTTATACAAATCAAATTTAATCCGCTGAAGAGTGCTCTTACAATCATCATCTTACCAGCGATGTAGTTTACAGGAAGACATAACAAAGCTCTTTCACCTTCCTTAAAATCAAAATATGATGCAGTACGTGCTGCGCTAAAAAGCATTTTATTTTTTTCAACTAAGATTGTTTTGGGACTTCCGGTGCTACCGCTGGTTTTTAATTTGATGAATGGATCAGGATTGAGCCATTTATTTATAAAGGAAGCTATTTGTAAAAAGAAATCACTGTCTTGTTTTTTGCAGAAATTTTCAATTTCAGCTCCTTGAAAAAAGGTTCCGTTTAATGTAATGGAATTATATTCAGAAAAGCTTTTCACTTTTTTAAGTTACTAAAATTCCAGGAAAGTGTTTTATCAAAAAATAATTTTCCATTTTGAATCTGTAATGGAGAATCAAAATTATTGGAATACAATTGTCCTGTTCCGAGGCCTTGTGTAAGAGCATTATTTTTGGTGGAAGCGAATTGCGCAATGGCATTTAGACCAACATTACTTTCAAGTGCTGAGGTAATCCACCATTGACCAGCCTGCTCCTCTATTAAGTCAATCCATTCCTGTGATCCCGCAAATCCGCCGACCAGCGTAGGTTTTAGGATAATGTAAAGAGGTTGTAGTTTTTCAAGCAATTCTCTTTTATCTCCTATATCTGTAATGCCAATCAATTCTTCATCAAGAGCAATTGGGATAGGACTAGTTTTTATAAGCTCAGCCATTTCAGGAATTTGTCCCTGTCGTATTGGTTGTTCAATTGAATGAATATCAAAATCTGACAAACGTTTCAATTTTTCCAAAGCTTCTTTGACCGAAAAAGCGCCATTCGCATCTACGCGTATTTCAATCTGTTCTGATGAAAATTGGCCACGTATCAATTGCAGAATTCCCAGTTCACTTTCAAAATCAATCGCCCCAATCTTCATTTTTATACAAGTGAAACCTTGCTCAAATTTGGTCTCCATTTGTGAGATCATAGACTCTTTGTTATCCATCCAAATCAATCCATTGATATCAATTCCTTTTTCACCTTGTGTAAATTCATTGTCGAATAATACATGGTTGCAATTATTTTCCCAATCTTTTAAAACCATTTCAATGCCAAAGTAGATGGAAGGCCATTCATTTAGTTGGGATAAAACAGACTGCTTTTGAGTTGGTAATTGCTCACAGATTTGAGATAATTTTTCTTCATAGCCGGGTTTGCCGTCGAAGCTGAGTCCTTTGAAGAGGCCACATTCGCCATAGGCTACTTTTCCAGTGTCTGTATCATCGTAGAGGGAAATGATCCAGGTTTCTTTTTCGTATAGAATGCCACGTGACGTGCCTCCGGGCCTGATGAATCTGAGAGTATATTTTTGATAAGAGCACTTCAGCATTTTAAAGAATTAAACCTAAGCCAAAAGTAATCGTAAAAAATAAGGTAGTCAATGAAAGCACTTTTAACTGTGAATTGAGTAAAGAAGG
>JBDTJI010000051.1:0-5398 GCA_039935935.1 Ginsengibacter sp.
TGGTAAGCCAGGGGTTACCAGCATTTGGGGCATCAGCGCTACGATTGGAAATCTTTCAGAGGCACAGGAAGTTTTGCTGTCTCCACTTGGGCAGTTGGGTTTAGGTAATGAAGATTTTGAAACCGTCACCGCGAATATTGATAAGAACATTCAAATAGAATCCATCTTTCCGGATGAAATAGAAAAGTATCCGTGGGCCGGGCACCTGGGAATAAAACTGGTGGATAAAGTAATTCCTATTATTTTAGAAAGCAGAACCACACTGATTTTTATTAATACCCGCGGAATGAGCGAAATGTGGTACCAGGCGCTGCTTCGGGCTTATCCGGATTTGGCGGGAGCCATTGCTTTACATCATGGCAGTATTGAGCAGGCACTACGGTTTTGGGTAGAAGAAAATTTACATACGGGAAATTTGAAAGCTGTGGTTTGTACTGCAAGCCTCGATTTGGGTGTTGATTTTCGTCCGGTTGAAACCGTGATCCAGGTTGGCTCGCCAAAAGGTGTTGCCCGGTTTTTGCAAAGAGCGGGACGGAGTGGACATGGTCCCGGTGAAGTAAGTAAAATTTATTTTCTTCCAACACATTCTTTGGAATTAATAGAAGCCGCAGCTTTAAAAGAAGCCACGAAGATCAGGTTAATTGAAAGCCGTGAACCAAGGCTTTTGTGTTACGACGTGCTGATTCAATATTTAAGCACTCTTGCTATTTCAGATGGATTCTATCCTGAAAATATTTTCAATGAAATAAAGTCAACCTTCTGTTATCGTGATATTACCAAAGATGAATGGCAACAGATTTTGCACTTTGCAACAGATGGTGGTGTTGCTTTGCAACAATACGATGATTATAAGAAAATAGAAATAATTGATGGCCTGTATAAAATAAATAGCCGGAGAATTGCCATACGACATAGAATGCACATAGGCACTATCGTGAGTGATCCGATGCTGAAAGTTAAGTTTTTAGGTGGCGGCTATATCGGAGTGATTGAAGAATGGTTTATCGCAAGAATGCAACCTGGAGACGTATTTACCCTTGCGGGGAGAACCCTGGAATTTGTAATGATAAAAGACATGACCTGCATTGTAAGAAAATCTACCGCAAAAAAATCAATGATCCCAAGTTGGCAGGGCGGAAGAATGCCATTGTCAGCCAACCTTGGATTTATGTTGCGCAAAAAATTTGATGAAGCGGGGTTAGGAATAAAGAATAAGGAATCCCGAATCAGAAATAAAAAATCAGGGGTTAAGAATGACAAGGAACTGGAAATTTTACAACCACTTTTTGAATTACAGGCATACCTTTCTCATATTCCAGAAGCCAATGAATTATTGATTGAACATATCGAGACAAAAGATGGTTTTCATCTTTTTGTATTCCCTTTTGAAGGAAGATTGGTTCACGAAGCCATGGCAGCAATTCTGGCTTATAGAATCAGTTTGATCACGCCCATTACCTTTTCGTTTGCCATGAATGATTATGGTTTTGAATTATTAAGCGATCAGCCCATACCGTTGGATGACACCAATGCATATACGCTTTTTTCTCCTGAGAATTTATTTGCTGATATTCAACGAAGCCTGAATAGTGTTGAAATGGCGAAAAGAAAATTCCGTGATATTGCTGTTATCGGCGGATTAATTTTCCAGGGTTTTCCGGGCGAACAAAAAAAGGCCCGACATCTTCAGTCCTCTGCATCCTTACTATTCAAGGTTTTTTCAGAATATGAGCCGGATAATTTATTGCTTCGCCAGGCCTATAATGAAGTAATGGAGCAACAGATGGAGGAGCAACGATTAAGAGACATGCTGGAAAGAATACAAAAGGGAAAGATCGTTATTACATTTCCAAATAGATTGACACCATTTTGTTTCCCCATCAAAGTAGATAGTATGCGGGAAGATCTTTCATCAGAAAAATTAGAAGACAGAGTCAGGAGAATGCAAATGCAACTGGAAAAATAAGTTTTCAAATGTTGTCACAACTTCCACAGGAGTCGGACATCTGTTTTACCATACTATAATTATTGAAGCGGTTATTGCGAATAACGTCAATTTTGCCCACGATTCATTCTACCTATTATCGGTCTTAAAAAATCCAAAAGCGTACAACTGCTAAAAATAATTTTATTGAATTTTAAAAATTCGAAATAAAATTTAATATTAAGTACTATATTGGCGGATATTTTTATTTAACTGTCCAAACAAACTTTTTTACTAATTAAAACAATCGTTGTAGCAATGAATGAAAACATTAACAAAAGTGCGTTATTTACCGGGAGTTGTTTTGCACTTATTACCACAGCATTTACATTTAGTATCCGGGCCGGTATCTTGACACAATTAGGTACTGCGTTTAACCTTAACGCCGAACAGCTTGGCTTTATTAATCTTATGTTCTTTGTAGGGTTTCCTATTTCCATGATCATCGGGGGATTAATTTATCATTCTTTTGGTCCAAAGAATATCATGAGAGTTGCCTTTATAGCGCATACGCTGGGAATTATATTTACCATCTATTCCGGAGGTTATACGCTGTTGCTTGTCTCTACATTATTTATCGGTTTTGGTAATGGTTGTACCGAAGCCGCCTGTAACCCGATGATTGCAGATACTTATTCAGGAGTAAAAATGAATAAAATGCTGAATCGTTTCCACATGTGGTTTCCTGGTGGTATTGTTGTAGGAAGCCTTATCTCTAAATTTATGACCGATGCTGGTTTAGGCTGGCAGGCGCAAATGTGGGTAACTATGATACCAACTATTACTTATGCTATTCTTTTTTACGGTAAAACTTTTCCGAAACCGAAAGTGGAAGGATCTGCTAATCTTGGCAAAAACTTTAAAGCAATGCTTACGCCTACTTATATATTTATATTTGTGTGTATGTCTCTTACAGCAATCTCCGAATTTGGCCCGCAGCAATGGGTTGGCCTTATTATGAGTAATAGCGGTGCAAGCCCTATGTTGATTCTTGCTTTAGTAACAGGGTTGATGGCTGTTGGAAGATTCTTTGCCGGACCAGTAGTAAAGAAATTTGGACAGACAGGTGTGTTGCTGCTATCGGCAATTTTTGCTACCATAGGCGTTTATTTGTTTAGTGCGGTTACAGGGCCGATGGTTTATGTAGCAGCAGTAGTATTTGCTATTGGTGTTTGTTATTTCTGGCCAACTATGATTGGAGCCGTGGCTCAACGTGTTCCATTGAGCGGAGCTTTGGGAATGTCAATTGTTGGCGCAGTGGGTATGTTTTCTACTGCTTATTGGCAGCCGATTATAGGTGCATGGATTGATGGCGCAAGGGCGGCAAAATCAGCAGCAGGACTTTCGGGGTCAGAACTGGAACTCGCAGCAGGCCAGGATACGTTATTAAAAATGGTTGCTTTTCCTGCAATATTGATCGTGTTGTTTACTATATTTTTCTTTTGGCAAAAAAGGGTACATGCAGCAGATAAGGTAGTTGTTCCAGCCATTTAATGCCAGGGGCGACTGGAAATTGACACAAAAAAGCCAGATTGGTTTCAGCATTTAATTAATAGAGGAATGTTTTTCAGTTGAAAAGCATTCCTTTTTTATTTAAATTAAATAAGGAGATGCCATATTAGTAAATATGCCGCCCCTTGTCTGCCGATCTTTCAGAACTTGTCGAATAAATATTATTTTAAAATACGGCGATGCTATATTTTTGGATATGCCGCCCTTTCAGGGCTGGCGGTACATTACAAAAAGCTAACATAATGTTTGACGCTTTTATTAAAGCTAAATTGAAAACTTATATTTGAGACTGCAAATACGGATAAAAAAAATTAATCATTAGCAAAGAAAAACTTCTCAATCAAGCCATGTCTCAATCATTATATCAAATTTATATACACATAATTTTTAGTACAAAATACCGTGAACCCAATATTGACGAAGGGATAGAAAATGAGTTACATGCCTATATAGGAGGCACCTGCAATGCGCTGGAATGTCAACCTATAAAAGTGGGTGGCCACTATGACCATATCCATATATTGTGTAAACTTTCGAAGAAAATTGCTTTGATGAAATTATTAGAAGAGGTTAAAAAGAATTCCAGCAAGTGGATAAAAACAAAGCATGAGAAATATTCTAATTTTTATTGGCAGGACGGTTATGCAGCATTTTCGGTAAATCCCAAGGGCGTTGATAAAGTAATTAATTATATTGCCCGCCAAAAGGAGCATCATGGCAAAAGATCATACCAGGATGAATGTCGTTTGTTTTTTAAAAAGTATAAGATAGATTTTGATGAACGTTATGTTTGGGATTGAGGTTAGCCATCTGTGGCTGTAGAAATTAAATACGGCGCTGCCATATTTTAAGATATGCCACCCTTTCAGGGCTTGTCGAATAACACGTTCTCTAGAATATTTCCATAATAGAATGAATCACGAAAATTTTTATTATTGTTCAATCCGATTAATTACTAATAATTAAATGTTTAATACAAAGCCCTGAAAGGGCGGCATACTTCACCAGTGGACATCGCCCTATGAACCACCAACGCCCTATGCTTTTTAACAATGAGAATAATAATTTAAAATGTTTGTACAGTAACTTGCAGGTCAGGCTTAAACGCCGAAAGCTAATCGGAATTATCATTCAAAAACATTTCAATTTAAAAGCATGCGGCTCCATCATTTTTCAAAATTTGATCCTAATGAAAATAATAAAACGCCTTTTCAAAGCCTGTTAGACATTTTTATGCAATTGCTTACCTACACCAGTGGAGAAGTGGGCGAGGCATTAAGCTGGCTGACAGAGTTAGACAAAGAATACGATCTTACCAACAACGAGTATGGTATGGGCGATTTTATTGAAGACCTCAAAGACAAAGGTTACATTGATGAAAATAAACAAAAGGGAGAAATAGTAATTACGCCTAAGACTGAACAGGGCATTAGGAAACGTAGTCTTGAGGAAATTTTTGGTAAACTAAAAAAATCCAGGCAGGGAAATCACCAGACTTTCAAACCAGGCAATGGTGATGAAATAAATCCTGAAACAAGGCCATTTCAATTTGGAGATACATTGGAACAAATAGATTTTACAGAATCCATCCGCAATGCACAGATCAATCATGGTGTAGACCGTTTTATGATGAATGAAGATGATCTGGAAATACGCGAAACCGATTTTAAAGCACAAACCTCTACTGTTTTGATGATTGATATTTCGCACAGTATGATCTTATATGGGGAAGACAGAATTACACCCGCAAAAAAAGTGGCAATGGCTCTGAGTGAACTCATTACTACAAAATATCCAAAAGATACCATTGACATTGTTGTGTTTGGAAATGATGCGTGGACCGTGGAAATCAAAGATCTCCCCTATTTACAGGTAGGGCCTTATCATACGAATACGGTTGCC
>JBDTJI010000052.1:0-6179 GCA_039935935.1 Ginsengibacter sp.
AGAGTTTTTTTAATGAGCCCGCTGCATCATCACTATCAAAAATTGGGGTATCATGAAAGCAAGATTGCTGTTCGGTTTTGGGTGGTAACCATTCTGACCATGGTGCTTGCAGTGGTAACATTGAAGTTGCGTTGATTTTGTGAAAGAGACTAAAAAGAAAGTAAAAAAGAATCTGACGAGTAAATATTTAGCGGATTTAACGAAGGAATTGATGTGGAAAATAATACATAGTAATACAAGAATTTGCCTTGTGAAAATGAGTTTGGAAACAGGTAAGTTGAGACAATCCATGCCTGGGATGGCCTTTGTTGCCCATTAAATTCATGCCGTTGAAGAACCAATTTTAATTGTTGGCCAATTAAAAAAAACCGGAATGATAAGAAGAATAGCAATACTTGGGGCCGGCGAAAGCGGAATAGGAGCTGCATTGCTTGCAAAGCAGCAGGGCTTTGACGTATTTGTAAGTGACAGCGGTCCGGTAAAGTCAGCCTTTAAGGATGAATTAAGCGGGCAAACAATTGAATTCGAAGAAGGAGGCCATTCAAGAGAAAAGATATTGAATGCGTCTCTCATTGTGAAAAGTCCCGGAATACCTGAAAAGAACGACATGGTTAAGCAGATCAGGGCAAAGGGAATTGAATTGATCAGTGAAATTGAATTTGCTTACAGGTACAAAGGAGACAGTAAAATAGTGGGGATCACAGGTAGCAATGGGAAAACTACCACTACGGCTTTGACGTACCACATCTGTAAAACGGCAGGGTTGGACTGTGCAATGGTAGGAAATATTGGTTTTTCGTTTGCACGACAGGTGGCTACTGATCCAAAGAAAATTTATATAGTGGAGATCAGTTCTTTTCAACTGGATGACATCAAAAAGTTTAGGCCGGATATTGCCGTATTGACCAATATTACCGAGGATCATTTGGACAGGTACGAATACAAGTTTGAAAATTATATCAAAAGCAAATTCCGAATTGTAGAAAATCAAACAAAGGAAGATGTCTTTATTTATAATGCCGACGATGAAGTAACCAACAAATATTTAAGCAAATTTTTAATAAAATCTAAGCTATTACCAATGAGTATGAAGATCGAATTACCAGAAGGCGCTTACATAGTAACTGCCGAAATGTGTTTGAGATGGGAAGAAGAAGGAATGGAAATGAATGTGGAAGATTTTGCCATAAAGGGGATACATAATCAGTATAATACCATGGCAGCGGGTATTTCAGGAGTAGTTTTGGGGATCAGGAAAGAGAAAATAAGAGAGGCTATACAGACTTTTAAAAATTTGGAACACAGGATGTCAAATGTGGCTACTATCAGGGGAGTGCAATTTATCAACGACAGCAAAGCTACTAATGTAAACAGCACTTGGTATGCGCTTGAATCAATGGAGAAGCCGGTGATCCTGATTTTGGGCGGCGTTGACAAGGGCAACGATTATTCGTTTCTAAAAGACCTGGTGCGGGAAAAAGTAAAAGCCATTGTGTGTATGGGAGTGGATAATACAAAGATTCATGCAGCATTTGGCGATGATGTTCAACTGATCGTAAACACGCAAAGTGCTAAAGATGCCGTGCAGTCCGCGTTTCATTTTGCAGATAAGGGTGATGTGGTTTTATTGTCGCCGGCTTGTGCAAGTTTTGATCTTTTTGATAACTATGAAGACCGGGGGATGCAGTTTATTGAAGCGGTAAAAGATTTATAAAACCCGGATACTCAAATATGGAGGTGGCGGAGAACCCTCGAAACAAAATAAAAAAATCGGAATTCAACAGATGAGTGAATCGAAGCAAATAGCAGCCAATACACTTTCAGCTTCTCAAAAAGTTGCGGGTGATCTGTGGTTGCGCACCAAGGGTGATAAAGTGATTTGGGCTGTTGTGATCTTACTTACCATGATAAGCATACTGGTAGTATATAGTAGTGTAGGATCACTGGCATATAGAATGAATAAGTCTGCTGAAAGTTATTTATTCAGACAGATAGGATATATCATTCTCGGGGTAATTATTATTTACTACGCACACCGGGTAAACTATACGGTATATTCACGCATTGCATCCATCCTGTTTGTGATCTCAGTACCCTTATTATTTTATACATTAGAATATGGCAGCCATATTAATGATGCCAGCCGATGGATCAAGCTACCAATTATTCAGTTGACGTTTCAAACATCAGATCTTGCAAAGCTTGCGTTGTTTATGTACATGAGCCGAATATTAAGCCGTCGTCAGAATGTAATAAAGGATTTTAAAAAAGGGTTTTTGCCTCTGATTATTCCTGTTGTTATTATTTGTGTTTTGATTGCGCCTGCAAATCTTTCCACTGCAGTACTGATAGGCGGAATTGCGCTCTTACTCATGTTTATAGGAAGAGTGCGGGTACGTCATATTATGCTGGTGGTGTGCATCGCGCTGATACCATTGGTTTTTTTGGTTACAGTAGCTTCTCATTATTATAATGAGCAAGAGGAAGTTTCGGAAGATCTGCCTGCAATGCTGTCATTTGGCAGAATGCCTACGTGGGTAAAAAGGGTTCAGGATTTTATGTATTCGGATAATGGTGATGCATCCTACCAGGTGCAACAGGCTAAAATCGCCATTGCTACGGGCGGTATCGTTGGTAAAGGGCCTGGTAAAAGTGAGCAAAGAAATTTTTTACCTCATCCATACAGCGATTTTATTTATGCAATTATTATAGAAGAATATGGGCTGGCAGGAGGCGCTATTATTTTGTTGATCTATTTGCTGTTCCTGTTTCGAAGTATCAAGCTTTTTCAGAGATGTCCTTATGCTTTTGGAGCCTTTCTCGCTGTAGCGCTTAGCTTCACTTTAGTCATACAGGCGATGGTGAATATGGCAGTGAATGTAAACTTGTTTCCTACCACCGGGGTCACATTACCACTGATAAGTATGGGTGGAAGCAGTCTCTTGTTTACCTGCTTTTCTATAGGAATCATTTTGAGCGTGGCCAGGAATGTAGAAGATGCAGAAGGCAGGAATGCAGAATTGGCAATGAGTAATAAGCAATCAGCATCCGATAGTGATCCGGAGAGCAATGAGCAATGAATAAAACCTATAAGGTTTGCAGCCAGGCTTTAAAACGCAGCAAAATCTTATAGCGTTTGGAAAATGATAAGGGGCGTAAAAAATATGTTCATGAATAAAATGACAACATGAGAATCATTATTGCAGGCGGTGGTACAGGCGGACATATTTTTCCGGCTTTAGCAATTGCAAATGCATTGAAAAGAATAAATGGTGAAATAGAGATTTTGTTTGTAGGCGCAAAGGGAAAAATGGAAATGGAAAAAGTGCCGGAGGCCGGTTACAAAATTGTAGGATTGGATATCGCTGGATTCAACAGAAGTTCATTGATAAAGAATGTTGCGTTACCATTCAAGTTGGTAAAAAGCTTTTTACAGGTGAGGAAAATATTTAAAAGCTTTAATCCGGATGCCGTAGTGGGAGTGGGGGGATACTCTACTTATCCCGTGTTGCGATTAGCTCAAAGCAGGAAGATTCTAACTTTCATTCATGAGAGTAATTCCCTGCCCGGTAAAAGCAATATCCTGTTGGGTAAACGCGCAACTGGAATTTTTGTTTCGTCAGAAGGAATGGAAAAATATTTTCCGTCTTATAAAGTAAAAGTAACAGGTAACCCTATCCGAAATGTTTTTTTAGAAAAAATTGATAAATCCGATGCATTGAAATTTTTTGGGCTGGAAGCCAATAAAAAAACAGTGTTTGTAATGGGTGGCAGCCTGGGAGCAAAAAGCATTAATGAGGTGATATTTGAAAATATTGATGTTTTTAAAAAGCATAACCTGCAATTGATTTGGCAAACTGGTAAAAGCTTTGCTGCAAAAGCAGCAAGTGAAGAAACGGAGAGAATGAACATTTGGACCAATGCTTTTATTGATAAAATGGAATATGCCTATGCGGCTGCGGATGTGGTAATAGCGAGGTCGGGGGCCATGACAATAGCCGAAATGTGTGTGGTGGCAAAACCGGCAATCTTTGTGCCTTACCCATTTTCGGCGGAGAATCACCAGGTAGCCAATGCGATGTCGCTGGTAAATAGAAAAGCCGGATTGATAGTACGCAATGAAGAAGTAAAGGAGAAGCTGATACCCGAATTACTGCGTGTGATAAGAGATGAAGAATTAATGAAGGAGTTGGGAAATAATATTTCAGGGATGGCAAACACCAATGCAGATGAAGTGATAGCAACAGAAATTTTAAAACAAATAAATAAAAACTGATAGTTAGAAAAAAGAACGGGCTGTCTCATTAGATTGGTATAAAAAAATGAAAGATTATAACTCCATATCACGTGTTTACTTTATAGGTATCGGTGGCATCGGCATGAGTGCACTGGCAAGATATTTTCTCAGTAAAAATGTCGCAGTAAGCGGTTACGATAAAGCGGCTACAAAGCTTACCCGGCAAATGGAAGCCGAAGGTATTTCCATTCATTATGAAGACAATGTAAATATGGTCGATAAAAATGCCGACCTGATTGTTTATACGCCTGCAATTCCGAAGGATCATAAGGAGTTTAACTTTTATAAGGAGAATAAATATGAAATAGTCAAACGCAGCGACGTTCTTCAGCAGGTTACCAGTTCTACTTTTAATATTTGCATCGCTGGTACTCATGGCAAAACTACGATCAGTACTATGGTGGCTCATGTTCTTCGCCATTCAGGATACGGATGCAATGCCTTCCTGGGCGGTATTTCAGTAAATTATGATACCAATTTCTGGAGTAGCGATACGAATGTGTCGGTGGTAGAGGCTGATGAATATGACAGGAGCTTTCTAAAATTATCTCCCGATATCGCTCTTATTTCTGCGATGGACGCCGACCATCTCGATATTTATGGAACAAAAGAGAATATGGAAGCAGCATTTATTGAATTTGCCAACAAGGTAAAGCCGGGGGGCGTGTTACTTACTAAATATGGTTTACCTGAAAAGGAATTTACGGCAGGTAAGCATATCCGTTACAGTCTTCAGAATGATATGGCAGACGTGTATGGCTCTAATATCACTATGCGTGCCGGTGGATATGAATTTGATATAATATCAAAAGATTGGGAAATCAAGAATATTAAGTTGCACATGGGCGGTATGCATAATGTGGAAAATGCTGTAGGAGCAATTGCAATAGCCGTTGAATTGGGTATTAATTCTCTCAAAATTGTAAATGCTGTCGGAACATTTAAAGGAGTTAAAAGGCGATTTGAATATATCATTAGTCCCTTGGAAGCAGCACATCATCGGCATAATGTGATTTATATTGACGACTATGCACATCACCCCGCTGAACTGGAAGCTCTGATACGCGGCGCCAAAAGCCTTTTTAGTTTTAAAAAATGTACTGTTATTTTTCAACCGCATTTGTTTTCCCGGACAAGAGATCTGGCCGACGATTTTGCAAAAAGTCTTGATTTGGCTGACGAAGTTATACTTCTTCCCATTTATCCTGCAAGAGAGCTGCCCATAGAAGGCGTTACCAGTCAATTGATTTTGACGAAAATGCAAAATGAAAATGCATCGGTTGTTTCAAAGGAAGGATTGCTGGAATATTTAAGTGGAACTTATTTGGAAACGGTGGCCGAAAGCAGTTTTGGTCAGGTGTTGATCACTGCCGGTGCAGGTGACATTGATCAATTAATACAACCGGTAAAGGAAATTTTGTTAGGAGAAATAAAATAATAATGTTGCGTAATAATAAATATACATTCAGAAAATTTCTTGTAATCGCAGTATGGATATTACTGGGGTCAGGAACTGTTGTGTTATTGATTGCTGCCATCACTAAAAAAGGTAATGAAAAAATCACAGGATTGGAAGTACATATTTCCGGAGTCCAAAATAATTATTTCATTGATGAAAAGGATGTAATCGACATTCTTGAAAAAGTATATGGAAAGAAATTGAAACAGGCATCCATGATAGCTCTTGATCTTAGCGCTATGGAAAAAAGATTAGAAAAAGATCAATGGGTTAAGAAGGCAGAAATATTTTTTGATAATAATAATGTTTTGCAGGTAAAAATTGCTGAGCGGGAGCCTGTTGCAAGGTTATTTACTTCTTCTGGTGCATCATTTTATATTGATAGTTCATTGACAAGATTGCCATTGAGTGATAAATTTTCAG
>JBDTJI010000053.1:0-20449 GCA_039935935.1 Ginsengibacter sp.
GCGATACGCGGATAGCAATTGTAAGTATAGACAATCTCGGATGGCCGGCAGTGCTGGGAGATAAATCAAGAGCTTTAATAAAAGGAATAGCTCCTGAAAATGTCCTGATCGGAGCTACGCACACACACAGCGCTCCTGATGCCTATGGTTTCCCGGATGAAAATGGAAAATCATCCGTTGATTTGAAATACCTTGACTGGTGTGTCCACCAGATAGCGGACGCAGTAAACGAAGCCGTGAGCAAACTGGAACCGGCATCTTTAAAAACGGCATTTGGAGAAGCGAAAGGAAAGATCGCTTACAATTACTATGCTCCGGAGCTTTACGATCCAAGATGCAGTGTGCTCCAGGCGCTTGCCACATCGGGCAAAAATAAAGATAAGTCCATTGCTACTTTAATTAACTATGCCATTCACCCGGAGATTATTGGTTCTTCAAGAGGCATTTTGAGCCCGGACTTATGTGGTCCCTTATACGATAGAATTGCTGAAAAGGGTGGAGGCACTGCTATTTTTATGAATAGTGCACAGGGCGGAATGGTCACAGCAGACAATCGTTTGCCCGGTGGTGGTGAAGTGAACGACTGGAACGAATGTATCAGGATCGGTGATCTGCTGGCCGACGAAGCACTGAGAATAGTTGCCGATGCGCCTGTCCAGAAAAACCCGGATATCAATTGTGCTAACCGTACTATCTCCTTTCCTTTAGAGAATGAAGGGATGAAATTTATCTTTGAACATTCGCCTTTACATTTTAAGTCTAAAAGTATTGACTCAGTTGCCACGCAGTTGAATCTCCTGAACATTGGCACTGCCCAGGTGCTCACCATCCCGGGAGAAGCACTACCTAACATAGGTTATTATGTAAAACGCCACATGCACACCCAACAGCCATTTTTATTCGGACTTACCAATGATGCCTTTGGATACATCTTAGATAAAGTGGACTTTAACAGCTTCAAAAGATATGATTATATCTGCCGTACGAGCTTAGGCCCGATGACAGGTGATATCTATATCAACGAAGTATTAGAATGGTTAAAAACTGCTCCTTCACCATAAAAGGGATAAAACCATAACCGGTTATTACTAAAATGCCGGAAAGAAATTTCCGTACACGAAATAATTTTACTAATTATAATAAAATCTATGATCCGAACAATGATAGCAGAAAAAACATTAAGACATAAAAAATAAATGTCATTATATGAGCTAACTGCTCGTTCGTTCAGATGAGTATCTGTCCATTTAAACTAAAAATAAATTCAAATGAAAAAATTATTATCGTCATTTTCTCTTGTTATTATTGTACAGCTTTTTTTGGTACAGATAATTACTGCACAGGATAAGGTAACTCCTGCTGACGCCCTACAGCATTATATAAATACGCCGGATCCTGCTTATCAATGGGAGATAAAAGATTCATTTGAGATAAAGGGTGTAAAAGGATACGATCTTTTATTGACCTCGCAGAAATGGAGACAATATACATGGCGTCACCAGTTAACTGTGTTGTCGCCTAAAGAAAATAATTATGATGGTGCATTGCTATTCATTACAGGAGGATCAGATAAGAATGAGCAACCTAACTGGAAAAAGCCAAATGATGACCTTGCTGAAATGTTCGCCTCACTGGCTGCAAAAAATAAAGCGATCGTGGCCATCATACGCCAGGTACCCAATCAGCCATTGTATGACAGTTTAACTGAAGATGCGCTGATATCTTACACGTTACATCAATTCAAAGGCGATAACGATTACACCTGGCCATTGTTGTTCCCTATGGTTAAGAGCGCTGTAAAAGCTATGGATGCTGTGCAGGAATTTTCCGGAAAAAATCTGCATCATCCCATCAACAGGTTCGTAATATCAGGAGCATCCAAACGCGGCTGGACCACATGGCTCACCGGTGCCAGCGACCCGAGAGTGCAGGCTATAGGGCCTATGGTAATAGACATACTGAATATGCCGGTAAATCTTAAACACCAGCTTGATGCCTACGGAGAATACAGTGTGCAGATCGAAGATTATGTAAAGTTGGGTATCGTGCAGGGAATGGGTACAGAAAGTGGTAATGCCTTAGTGACTATGATAGACCCTTATTCTTACAGAAAAAAGCTGACCATGCCTAAGATGTTATTTATGGGCACTAACGATGAATATTGGGTGATAGATAACGTAAAAAATTATTTAAAAGACATACCCGGTAACAACCTCATACATTATGTACCCAATGCAGGCCATGGCCTTGGTGATGGTAAATCCGCTTTTTCTGCTTTAGGCGCTTTTTTTGGAATTACGATGAGAAATGACACCTATCCTGTCTGTACGTGGAAAACATCCACCAGTAAAAAGGGTGTGAAAATCACTGTTAACGCTTCTGCAGACATCCTGTTAGGCGCAAAGGTTTGGTATGCTAATTCGGACGATAAGGATTTTAGAAATGAACAATGGAAGAGCAGAGATCTCGATGTTAGTCACAAGGCTAAAATAAAAACAACCGAACAATTCCCTGCGAAAGGTTACAAAGCATTTTACGTAGACCTTACCTACCAGGATGCAAATGGTGGAGAATATACAGTAAGCACCCGGGCGTTTATGGTAGATGGGAATAAGATTCTATAGGAGGCCTAATCGTTGTTGCCACTCAACTTAAGGGCTTAAATTATTGCGGTCTGTTCGGCGGTGTCTTTTTAAAGGGCACCGAATCGATCATAGTAAAATAGTCATAAGATGGCAAAGTTTTGGGTAGCATTTAAGCACGGATTAGAATTGTTTGTTCTCGCAAAAGTGCTTTTTACACCTATAGATTACATCTTCAAAAAAGTGATTTCTTTTGAAATACCAATGTCCTTTTAAAAAATTAAGATCACTAACATCTGCACACCATTTTCGTCTTAAAGCATTTTGTTATCCTTTTTAATGTCACAATTTGCTGCAAAACAATTATATATGCAGGCTCGCAGTATTATCGGCCATTTTTAAATCTTTATTAGTATTTTATTCTTTTGGCATTTGCTGAAAGGCAACCGAACCTGTAAGACAAATTTTAGTACAGTTTAAGAAGATTTTTTCAGTTACGGATCATGAAAAATTAATAATCAGGTCCAGAACAAAGTGTACTAACGCAGCAATTATAAAAATATTTAATGATAAGATAGTATAATCAGTTGATAAAATTAGGAGGAAAATTAATTTTCTTTTTATGACATTTGTGTTTGAAAAGATAATCTTTCCCAACCCTCAAATTTTACAACCATGATAAGAGCCAGACTTTTTCTACTATTATTGCCTACTTTATTTTCTTTTTTAAACGTTAATGCACAGACAGAAACCATTACCGGTACAGTCTTATCTTCGAATAATAACGCAATCCCTGGAGTAACTGTGGAGCTAAAAGGTACACAAAATGGTACAACAACGAATCAGAATGGACAATATTCAATCAATAATGTACCAAAGGACGCAGTATTGATATTTACTTCAGTCAGCTATACAAGTCAGGAAATACCGATAGATGGCCGCAATGAAATTGATGTCATCTTAATACCAAACGTAAGTTCTCTTGATCAGGTAGTAGTAGTAGGGTATGGCACCCAGGCCAAACGTGATGTGACTGGATCCATATCCTCAATTGATATGTCAAAGAGCCAGGGATTACCCAACGTAAATATTACACAATCATTCAGTGGAGTGGCCGGTGTGCAGTTTGAGGGGAGTGGGCGGCCCGGTCAAGGGGGCTCTATTCTAATTCGCGGCCAAAATTCATTAAGTGCATCAAATAATCCACTGATTGTGCTGGATGGTATTATCTTCAATGGTGATTTATCAGATATAAATCCAAACGATATTCAGTCAATGGATATTCTTAAAGATGCGAGTGCTGCTGCTATCTATGGCTCCAGGGCAGCAAATGGTGTAATCCTGATCACGTCAAAAAAAGGTAAGACGGAAAAACCTACTATCAGCTTAAATGCATTCTATGGCCTCTCGGATTTTTCTAATAAGGTTAAGCTTCTAAGCCCTGAACGGTATATTCAAAGGAGGTTGGACTGGCGTGCACAGGAGGGGATGGAGTCCGACCCTTCCAAAATCACCAACTATTTATCTCAGACGGAATCAGAAAACTATAAAAATGGTATTTCTCACAACCCCTGGGATATCATATCACAACAAGGAAAGATCAGCTCCTATGATATGAATATTTCCGGCAAATCTAAATTTACAAATTATTTTATTTCTGCTTCATTGTCGAATGAACATGGATTGATCTATAATGATAATCAAAAACGCACGACTGTTCGTGCAAGCATCGACCAACGAATAACCGATTGGCTCAACATTGGAATCAACGCAACGTTTATTCATCGTGATCTTTCCGGTCAGAACGCAGATATCAGCGATGCCTACCGAAATAGTCCGTATGGCACCTATTATTATCCTGATGGCAAACCAACTCGATATCCGGTATCAGACGAGCAGGCGAGTACTAATGCGATGTGGGCTGCCCTGTTAACTCAAAACAGTGAAATATACGATAATCTTTTTAGTAATTTTCATTTGCAAATTGACGTGCCTTTTGTAAAAGGACTATCCTACAGATTGAATTATGCACCGAATTACCGATGGAATCATAATTATAATTTTTTTGAGCAAGACGCTCATCAGACTATCAATACCACAAATGCCAGTAAATTTAACGAGCATGATTTTGATTGGGTCTTGGAAAATATCGTCACTTATAAGAAAGCAATTGGACAAAGCAACTTCGACCTTACATTACTTTTTGGCAGAAATCACCAGGACATGGAATCTACTATTGCTAACGCTAATTTGCTAAGTTTAGATGCACTTGGTTATAATAATCTTAGTTTGGGAAGTATACTGACAAACAGCTCTGCGGCCCAGTCATCGGAAGGTATTTCGTCAATGGCAAGATTGAATTACCAATATAAACACAAATATTTAGTTACCCTCACTGCACGACGTGATGGAAGTTCGGTTTTTGCAGCTAATAACAAATATGCGACATTTCCATCTGCTGCTATTGGTTGGATTGCCTCCGAAGAACCTTTCTTAGCCAATTCCCGGCTTATAGATATGCTAAAAGTGAGGATTTCGTACGGAGCTGTAGGGAATCAGGCCATTACGCCCTATCAATCACTTAGTCTTTCTGGCCTTCAACGTTACGTTTATGGAGATGGAGGACCCAGCTCGACTGGTGTAGTTACATCAACAATGGGCAATGAGGACTTGAAATGGGAAACCACTTATACATCTGATGCTGCTATTGACTTCAGCCTTTTTAAAGGAGTGCTATCAGGAACTATTGAATATTATAATAGCAACACCCATAATTTGATAGTTAGAAGAACAATTCCGGCAATGAATGGGTATAAAAGCATTTTGACAAATATTGGGCAAACCAATAATAAGGGTATTGAGATAACCCTCAATTCTCTAAATCTTCAATTGAATAGATTCAAATGGAGCACAACTGCTACATTTTCCCATAATAAAAACGCGATAGTTCATTTGTTTAAGACTGATTTAAATGGAGATGGTAAAGAAGATGATGTTGTAGCCAATAGTTGGTTTATTGGCCATCCTATAAATTCCTATTATGATTATGTTTTTGATGGAATTTATCAAGAGGCTGATAAAGATATCCCCCAGGGTTCAGAACCTGGTTTTGTACGTTTTAAAGATTTAAATGGGGACAAAAAAATAAATGCTGATGACAGAACGATTGTAGGATCAGGAGTTAATCCTAAATATCAAATAAGTCTTTCCAATACATTTAGCTATAAAAAATTATCGTTAACAGTATTCGTAAATGCCATGGATAACTGGATTGCTCCATTTGACTTGATTAATCCTTTGGTTCCAGGCCGTGCCTTGAACCAGCTTGATGCGGGTTGGTGGACTGAGCAAAATAAATCAGATACTCGCCCCTCTTTGACTTATGCTAATCCGCTTCAGGCGAATTGGTATCTCAGCAGAGACTTTATAAGAATAAAAGATGTCTCATTAAGTTATGACTTTCAAGGACTTGATTTGGGCAACGTTAAATTGTCGGCTTTGCGCCTATATCTAAGCGCTAAGAACTTATATACGTTTACCAGGTGGCTTGGATCTGATCCCGAAAGTGGCGGCTCTTATACAAGTAATCAAGGTAGCGACGAATTGTTTCCTATGCCAAGAACTTTTTCATTTGGTATCAATGTTTCATTTTAATTTATAATAATTCTATTAATTATGACTAATATTCTAAATAAATCACTTGACAAGGTTGAACGTCTTGGCATCATTGCTGTGATACTTACATCTATAATAGTCTTAAATTCCTGCAAAAAAGGATTGCTAGACGAAAAGCCTCTGTCGTCCCTGAATGCAGACGTTACACTCACTTCAAAAAGTGGGTTTAATGCTTATCTTACCGGACTTAGTTGGGCTGCAAGAGAAGAATATACTATGGGCGATAATACTTATTATGCAACTGAGTTTCCCGGAACCGATGAAGCGGGAGATGCGGGTTCAGAGTATGTTACCTATCGGAATTGGTCAACCTATTTAACGCCTGTTACTCCGGAAGTTGTGGCTAATTGGAATTGGGCTTATACTAAAATGATCCCTCAGGCAAATACTATTATTGTATATGCGAATAAGCCGGGCTTGAAGAATATCTGGACAAGTGAAGCAGAAAAAAACGCGGTGATTGCCCAAGCACGTTTTTACAGGGGCTATACTTACAATTTCCTGGCAAATCTGTATGGGGATGTTCCAATAGTAGATAGTATATTAGGAACCCCGCAATTTAATTATACCAGAATGCCGAGAAAGGATGTTTATGAATTTGCAAAGGAAGATTTGGAGTTTGCCTCAAAGTGGTTGCCTGCAACAGTGGATAAGTCGCAGGAGGGTCATATAGTTAAGGCGGCGGCGGATCATCTGTTAAGTGAAGTTTATATTAGTTTGGGTCAATATGATAGTGCCATAGCCAGTGCTTCCAGAGTTATCAATTCCGGTTTATATCATTTAATGACGAACCGATTTGGCAGTAAAGTTAACCAGCCGGGAGATGTATTTTCGGATTTATTTCGTGATGGTAACCAAAACAGAAGCTCCGGTAATTTTGAATCCATTTATGTAATTCAATTTGAACCATTCATAGACGGCGGTGGTGGATCTAATAAAGGAAATAATGCGATTAGGAATTTTGGGCCCTTCCTAACCCATATTGCTGATGCAGACGGCGTTCGAATGATAGTAACTGATAGCATGGGAAGAGGAGTCGGTAGGGTTCGGCCAACTAATTATTTATTGTACGACATCTGGAACGATGACTGGAATGATATGCGAAATTCTTCATTTAATATGCGCAGAGTATTTTATTATAATAATCCAGCCTCCAGGTTTTTCGGGCAAATGGTAGAGCACAGGACGGATAGAGAAGATACTATGAGAAGTATGTATCCATATTCCCGAAAGATAGAAGGTAATCCATGGCAAGATGACCATAACTCTGGTAAGACAGCTAAAGATATTTACGTTTACCGGTTAGCCGGCACCTACCTTCTTCGTGCTGAAGCATATTTTAGAAAAGGTGATGCACAAGAGGCAGCCAACGATATAAATGTGTTGCGCTCAAGAGCAAACGCGACAACTGTTTCACGTGGAGATGTAACATTAGATTATATTTTAGATGAGCGGGCCAGAGAACTTTGGACAGAAGAACCCAGGAGAAGAACTCTCATTCGTATGGGGCAACTTGTGGAGCGTGTACGCAAATATGGTTTAATAGAAAGTTCCAGAAATACAATACAGGACTCTAATAAGTTTTGGCCCATTCCTCAGGAAGCGATAGACGCCAACATTGGCGCTAAATTGGATCAAAATGCAGGGTATTGATAGATCCGGCCTGGCGTTCAAGACCGACCTTTCTATGAGGTGATATATCTACAGAAAGGATAATCTTTTCTATTCAGTTGTTATTTATATTGGCCAGAGTTTAATGTCTTAATCCTTGTTGAAATGGATGTGCCTCTCCCGCAACCTTGAATCTGTATTAATTCTACAGATATTTCCCAGTCTTAATGCTTGGTGTAATGGATGTGCCTATCCGGCAATCTATAATGATAGCCACCAGATATGATAAGATATACTGTGTATCCTATAGCAGCTTCAAAAGAGATGGATATAGTAACGCTAGAAACTCTTTCCGGGGTAGTCAATACCCACACGCCACGGCACAGATACAAAAAAATAGGATTACCATCATTTGGCACGACACCAAGGTCGAATTTCGATTTATGGAATTTCTTTTATAACCATGTCCTTAATGAAAAAGCAGCCAAACTGGCAAAGTTGCATTTACGTGAAGAGTGAACTATGGGAACAAACTGATCAATGCATAATCACTTACGTTTCCCACTTTATTACTTGGCATGATGATAAATAACAGTATCGATACGCTCTTCCAGGATCGGATCATTTTCCTGCTCTGATTTAAAGAATGCCTCGTAATAGGCTTTAATGATTGCGGTTACTGGTACGGTTAAAAATGCACCTACTAATCCGAAGGCCACGCCCATCACTAATAACATAAACAATAGAGATACAGGATGAATATTCATTTTTGAAGACAATAAACGAGGCATTACAAAGTCTGACATCATTTCACTCATTGCGATAAAAAATATCATTACCCACAATGCCGTGTAAGGCCCAACGGAAAAGGCAACTAATACCGGAGGCAGAGACATAATATAAAATCCGAGATTCGGTATCATGGCGGCAACAATAACCAATGCGCCCCATACCCATGCACCGGGAACACCCATGATCGATAAAAAAACGGTGGTTAGTATGGCTTCGATGGTACCGGCGATAAGATTTGCTTTTATCCATCCGATGAGCATGGTACTGGTATGTAATAATGCCTTTTCTGCTTTTTCCCTTTTGTCGATATTGAACAATGAAAAATAAATTTCCAGTAAAGGCGCTGGTCTTGCTACTGCGTAAGCGATGATGCAAATAAAGAGGATGAATAAAAACAGGGATCCCGCAACAAAAATTGAAATGTTTCCAGCCTTGGTAAGAACCAAAGAAGCATTGGGAATTAATTGGGAAAGATGATCACCGTTGTTGGTAATTTCTTTTGCCAGGTCGGGATAGTTTTTCAACCATGAATTTAATTGAGCATTGATCTGCGAAATATAAACAGGGAAGTCGTTGATTAAGGTTTGAACTTGTTTGGCAATTTTCGGAATAATTAACCAACTGATTAAACCTATTACCAGCACCAGGCATGAAAACACAATCGTGCTTGCCCACACTCTTTTCATATTTCTTTTTTCTAACCAGCTAACGGGGGCATTCAATATTAACGCGAAGACCATCGCCAAAATAAATACAAGTAAAATGCCCGATACCTTGAAAAGCAACCAAAGGAGTACGATCATTAAAGCTGTAAAGGCAATTATTTTACTAAAAACTTTGAAAAGAGAATCGCCGGAAAGTCTTTGCACCTGTTTTTTTTTAGAATGAATGATTATTGTTTATTGGAAAAATACTGGCTTATATCAGCCATTTTGATTTCAGTTTTGCCCGTTATTTAGCCAAATCAAAAAACATTCCATCATGCAAATCATGATAATTTTTTATATTTTAACTAGTGTTTTCTTTAAAAGACATCATAAATATTTGTTCCTGGTAAATTAGGTCTTTTGGCGGTAACGATCATCATTACAAATATTTTTTATCTTTTTACAAGTGAGTTTTGGTTTTTGACTGAATAGAATTCTTAGTGTAAATATTGAGACAATTCCTATTTCAGAAAAACTGTCTTTATGAAGAAGGGAATTATAAAGAATTGATGCTAATTATTACGGACCCATTTTTATTTTTAGCATCATCTTTTAAGAAGAATGAGCTATTTATACCGACCGTCTTTTACACCGACTTCCTCGTTTTATTGTCTGGCCATTTTTAGTTCGGAAAAAGTAATTCTTATCAGCTTTTGAGGTTAATTTCATTAATAAATTGTAAATCATGTTAGCATGGTGCGAAACGCTCATTCGATTTCCTATCTTCAACAATTTTCTGCTGTTAATAGTCATTGTAAATCGACACTAATAGAAATTAAACATTTAAGTAAATGAAATCCATATTTGATAAAACTTGCAGAGACGAACTTATTAGCAGAATACATTTGGTTAATGAAATGAGTCCCAAACAGTGGGGGAAAATGAATGTTTACCAAATGATAAAACATTGTTCTCTTTGGGACGAATGGATATTAGGTACAAATAAACCTGTTTACAAACAAGAATTTATTGGAAAAATATTTGGTAAGATGGCTTTACGGAAAATGACAAAGAGTGATAAACTCCTGGATAAAAAAGTACCTACTTCCGGCTGGATGAAAATTAAGGAAGCAAGTGGCGATATAGGCTATGAAAAAAGAAAATCTTTTACATTCTTCTTCATTAGGCTACCGGCCTTAGTTGCGTCTATAAGGCAAACACTTTAGCATTATTGAGAAGCTATCCGGTTAGACGTAGAAATGGAGTGGCGGCTCATCTATTATATCATGCGATTATACAAAGCCCACCTTTCAGTCTCACGGCATAAAAAGTGAGCCTTGTATTGTAAAAATCAATTGTGCCCTTTCACAAATTATTTATCCAGCGACTGCAACCATGGCAGCGCGTTCGCCATCATCGGGGTAACGCTTGTCGTATGCGTACCTCCCGGAATTGGAAAAAATTCAACATTGGTTGCCCCGGCCGCTATAAATCTACCATAGGTGACAACGGAAGTTTTAAAAGGAACTGCTTCATCGGCCGTCCCGTGATAAAGTCGTGTCGGGCTTTTAGGTACCCAGGTTAGAAAACTATTTTCTCCCACTTTTGTTTTTAATGCTGTTTCTTTAGTCGGATTTTTAAGACTGGCATAAAAAATAGGATTAAATAAAGCTGCAGTGGAATTTGGTAAAGCAGCATCTATGTCGGAGCGTGTTTTGGATCCGTCTAACAAATCAGGTATTTGAGAAGCATAGGGTTGCTGAAAAAAATCACTGAAGGGGCGGTTCCAATTGTAGGTATTATTATATGACTTGATAATAAGCGCAAGAAATGAGGGGGCTGAATAAGTAGCTGTATCAGCAATAGCGGACAGGAAAGTAGTTAGATCGTACCCACCGGCTCCTTCAGCGGCACCCGTAACCGTGAGAAGATGGGAAGGGTTAGTTTCTATTTCTTTCTGGGCCGCCATGGTAGTGTAGCCACCTTCGGAATAGCCTACTAAAAATAAACGGTTGGTGATGGCAGCTTTTTGTTTCTGCAGGTAATATTTAGCGGCCTCAATCATATTCACCACTGATAAAGCTGAATATTGCTTATCATAATAAGGATGCGGAATGTTTTGAGAGACGCCATATCCTATATAATCGGGAATAACCGTAACGTAACCGGCTGAAGCAAATAACTCAAAACCAGAAAAGGAATTAGGAAAGTTTGAAGGCGCATCCGAAAACCTGAAGATGGTTCCATGCTGTGCGCTGACCAAAGATGGGATACTCAACACGTTTTTGGGGATAGCCAGTAAACCTGATACCTGTATCATATTTCCCTTAAAGCTTGTTTTATATATCAGTTTGAAAAAGTCAACGTCGTAATGTGCAAGAGGAGCAAAAACGGCAAATCCGGCTTTAACTGCCAGTCCTTGTAAATCTGATTTCGAAAAAGTGCCTAACGGTGTAGCAGAAACGAAATAGTTACTTCCTGAACCTGGATCATGGTGCCAGTCATTTTTTTTACAGCTTGACCAGATAATTACAAATAGAAGGAGGCAGGTTATTGTTATACTTTTTTTCATTGTTTTGAGAATGACGTGTTACTAATATGGTGTTATAATTTAGTTAACAAATATACATTTTTGTTATAATTAAAAATTTTTTTTCTGCGAACCAAAAGAAAGGCATTAGCTGTGATTATATCATTTTTTTGTTGCAATGCATGTTCGTTGTTAGCGTTTCTGTTTGTACTTGTTATATCCTAAAAGAAAGAAATACAATAAAACAATAATTCCGACAGCAATCGGAACTTTGAATTTTTTATTTTAACGAAAAAGAAAAAAACGGATGCCAGGCGTATCGACCCCTTCGGCAGGTGGCAGATGCCAGAGTCGTATGCAGGATATTAGACCTTTTAAAGAGATGTCATCTGGGACTACAATCTTAGAAACGAAGAGATTTTTAAAAAAGGCCGCGGCGAATTCTCATGTGCCGTTGGTCGGAGACCAGACGGCGGGAATAATAGCTATGGGACAACTAATCAACGTTCTCCTGGCTTGGAATTGAAAAATAAAACGTGGATCCCTTCCCTTCTTCACTTTCGGCCCATATTTTCCCCTGATGTGCGAAAATGATCTGCTGGCAGAGGTACAATCCCAGTCCAATGCCGTCAAGGCTTTTCGTTTCTTCAGCTCTGAAAAACCGTTTAAATACATGTGGAAGATTCTCTGCTGAAATTCCAAGTCCTTCGTCTTTTACAGATACTGTTACGGCTGTATTATCATTATCTATGGTAAGCACTACATCTTTTTTGCCATTAGAATATTTGATGCCGTTACCTATAAAATTAGTCACAACTTGTATTAGCCTGTAACGGTCTCCCGTTATCATGAGATTGCCGTCACCTCTTACAGTTATATGGTAAGAGGGTTGCAGCACTTCCACCGTCTCTATCGATTCACGAATCATTTCGCCAATTTGAAATGTCTCTTTATCCAATTTAAGATTTCCGGAATTAACACGTGTAGCTTCATAAAGCTCAGCTATCATTTTATTAAGCCTAAATATATTGTTCTTGCTTCGTTGGAGCAAGCTGACAGCAAAGCTGGGAGTATCTTTCTTGATAGCGTCCTTCATCAGATCATTGCATAATATAAGATTAGCCAACGGATTTCTCAGCTCATGTGCTACAAAGCCAATGACATCTTCACGTTCTTTTTCTATTTGTTTATAGATGGTAATGTCATGTATCACCAGCAACACACTCGTGTCTTCCGCATTTAATAACGGACTGCAGTGGAAATCATAAAAGCGATTTTCTCCTAAGGGGCTTTCAATTTCCAGTGTGAAATCTTTGAATGAAGTTTTGCTTTTTAAGGTATCTTTTATCCTGGCTATCAATCTTTGGTCTGGATCATAGGAGGCTATCAGATCGGCAAAGTTGCGCTTTTTATTTTTATCATCAGGTTCATTAAAAACAAAGGCAAATGCATGATTTGTCTTTAAAATATTTAATTTTTCATCCATCACGATTACGACATCATCAATAGCCGCGAGGATATTCTCATTGAGGTTGCTGAATTGCAATGCACTCTTCTCGTTCAGTTTTTCCCGGTTGACATTTTGTATAATTTTTAAAATCCAGTTTTCACCGGTTTCGTTTTGAACGAGAACAGATTCTCCCAATACCCATACGATTGTTTTATCTTTTTTTACCAGGTAGTTATTATCTGATGCCTGTCCCTGGCTGATTGTTGTTGCAATTTCTTTTTCTGGTTTTCTTTTTTTCTGATCTTCTTCGGTAAAGAGTATCTCCACGTCCTTGCCTTCAAGATCTTCATGAGTGTAACCAAAACAATCGGTAAATGCCTTATTAACGGTAATAATTTTTCCCTGTTGATCTAAAAGAAGGATATTATTCTCTACTGAGTTGTTGAATAATGCTTCAAAAAAATTAAACGAAGAGAAAGGAGACTGCTTAACGGATACCATAAGATATTTTCAAGTGCTAAAGTTATTTTATTAAAATTGAATGTACTAAAAAAATGGGGAGGAACTATTTTATGCTACTTTTAGAATATACATGCATAATAAATGCCGGTTTGGTAACTATATTACGCTAATTATCGCAATTTGATTTTTGGTTCTGCCCTGCATACCATCATTACCGTTCATAAGAATTAACAGCGATCTAATATAAATAAATATTCAACACCGATATTTTTAAAACATATTTGTGCTCTCTAATTTCAACTAATGCTGAGAATAATTTTTTTGTTTACCTGTTGTCTGTTGTTTGCCGCTTCGGGCATTGCTCAGAAAGCATCCATAAAAGGTACACTAAGTGATTCATCCAATAATGAAAATGCAGTCCATGCTGTCATCTCTCTGTTGCGTGCAGAAGATTCGACCTTAGTTACTTTTTCAAGAAGCGACCAGGCAGGCAATTTTAAAATGGTTCATTTAGATAGCGGTAAATACATTGTACTCATTACTTACCCTCAATATGGCGACTATGTGGATAGGGTAGAGCTACAACCTGCACAGGCACTTAATTTTAAAACGGTATACCTGACTCAAAAAGCAAAGCTGATGGAAGAAATTATCATCAGGCAATCTGCTATCAGGATCAAAGGCGATACCACAGAATTTACCGCTGATAGTTTTCACGTAAAAGCCAATGCCACCGTGGAAGACTTATTAAAAAATCTGCCGGGTGTGCAGGTGGATAAAGATGGAAAGATCACCGCGCAGGGCGAACAAATACAAAAAGTGCTTGTGGATGGGGAAGAGTTTTTTAGTGATGATCCTACTATTGCGACAAGAAACTTAAGAGCTGATGCGGTAGATAAGGTGCAGGTTTTTGATAAGAAAAGCGATCAGGCACAATTCACCGGGATTGATGATGGCCAGAAAACCAAGACGTTGAACTTAAAGTTAAAGGAAAATGCAAAACATGGATATTTTGGAAAACTTGCAGCAGCGGGGTTAGATAAGTACTACAACGGTCAGGCGCTTATTAATTCATTTAAGGCTAAAAGACAATTGTCGGCATTTGGCATTATTAGCAGCACGGACGCTACAGGCCTTAACTGGAGAGATTCGCGCAGCTATGGTTTTGCTAATGACAATGTACAGGTAATGGATGGTGGTGGCATTATGGTTACATCGGGCGGCGATGACTTAGGCACGCAAAGCTTCTATGGGCAGGGCCTTCCTGAAAGTGTAAAAGCGGGTGTGCACTTCTCCAACAAATGGAACAATGACAAGTACAATGCCGGAGGTAATTATCTTTTTAATAAATTATCAGTACGTAGCGCGGGCAATACTTACCGTCAAAATATTTTACAGGATTCTGTTTACTACGATCGTGAATCTGCAGACTCTCATTCCGATAAAATGAGGCACTCGGCAAGCGGCATGGCAGAGATACAAATAGACTCGTCTTCATCCATAAAAATAACGGCCAATGGTAACAAGGGCACATCTGAAGGTTTTAGTATTTATAATTCAGAAGCATTGAGCCAGGAGAATAAATTAGTCAACAGCAGTGTGCGCAATACGTCAAGTAAGGGAGATAATACCAACTTTAATACTTCTGTATTATGGCGCAAAAAATTTAAGAAAGCAGGCCGTACGCTCTCCGTTAATTTCGATGAAACATACGGTGCCTCTAACAGCAATGGCTTTTTAAATAACCGATCTGATTTTTATGATGAAACCGGCGTTATTATAAAGAAAGATTCTACCGATCAGAATAAGGTTAACGACAACCTCTCTAATGTAATGGGCGTCAGGGCAACTTACACCGAATCTCTTTCTAAAAAATCGTTTCTTGAGTTGAATTATTCTTTTTACAATAACAGCAGCACGCAAAAGAGATCAAGCTATGACAAGGACCTGAATGACAAGTATTCTGTACTCGTAGATTCGCTGAGCAATAATTTCAAGTATGTTTATAAAACGCACAGTGCGGGAATAAACTATCGCTTTAACGATAAAAAATACAATTTTTCTTTTGGTGGAAATATTGCCAATACTGCCTTTCAACAAACGGATGAAGTGAAGGATACGACAAGAAAATACAGTTATTACAATTTATTTCCACGTGCCAATTTTAATTATAAATTCAACGCATATAGTAGCCTCCGGTTCAATTATAATGGAAGTACCCAGCAACCAACCATTGACCAGTTACAGCCTTTAAAGAATAACGATGACCCTTTGAATATTGTGATAGGCAATCCATCGCTGAGGCAAAAGTTTCAAAACAGGTTCAACCTGAATTTTAATAACTATAAGGTTTTGTCTGAGCGTTCCATTTATGTTGGTACCAATTTTAGCACTACAAAAAATGATATAAGCAGCAGCAACGTAATTGATAAATTTGGAAGACGCACTACTCAATATTTAAATGTAGATGGCAATTACTCTGCGGGGCTCTATGGAGGTTACTATATTAAAATTCCTAAAACCAAGATAAGAATTTTCTTTAGTCCTTCTGCAAATATTGGACGCACAACCAATTTTGTAAATGGATTGAGGAATGTCACTCAAAGCAATAACATTTCGACACGTCTTGGCGCTTATGCATTTAAAGATAAAATTTATGAGTTAGAGGTAGTGGCCACGCCTTCTTATAATCAGTCTAAACCAAGTATTAGCTCTGTCGCAGGTACTCATTACTGGAGCTACAACTATGCACTGAATGGTAACTATACGCTGCCAGGTAAATTAGAAATAGGCTCTAGTATTGAATTTAATTTGAGACAAAAATTAAATGCCTTCGATAAGAATTATAATGTGATCTTATGGAATGCCTATGTGGAAAAAAAATTTATGAAGAGTGAAGCGCTTACTTTGCGTGCCAGCATTAATGATATTCTGAACCAGAATAAAGGCTATAGCAGAAACATCCAAGCCTTTTCGATTGAAGAGAAACACTATATTACTTTTCAACGATATGGCCTGCTTACTTTAACGTGGAACTTTAATAAAAAAGGTGGCGCTGCAGCTCCCAAATAAATTGTTTAAACCATGAAAATAAGCATCTTATTATTTATTATTACTGTTGCAGGAAAAAGCCTGCTTGCACAAACTCAGTTTATATCCAAAGCAAAAATTGAATTTGAACGCCGCACTAATGTGTGGGCAGAGCTAACGGGAACTTTTGCAGAAGCGATAAAAAAGAATACGGCACAATTTAAAACGGACTATTTTGATTATGAATTTGAGGATAACATATCCATCTATAAACCAGGCCGCGAATCAAATGACAAGCCGTCCAACTTCAACAGAACGCCTGCCGGTGACAATGAAGTGTATAGTGACTTTACCACTAAAAAATATGTTGCTAAAAAATCTGTCTTTGAAACGTCATTCCTGGTGGAGGACAGTCTTAGAAATGCGCGCTGGAAAATTACCAATGATTTCAGGGAAATTGCTGGGTTCAATTGTAGGAGAGCCACTACTATTATAATGGACTCTGTATTTGTAGTCGCATTTTATACAGATGAAATTATGATACCCGGCGGCCCGGAAAGTTTTAATGGGCTGCCAGGTATGATCTTAGGACTTGTTATTAATCGATTACATACTTCGTGGTATGCCACTAAGATAGAAGTCAATTCGGTAAATCCAAAAGATATCGCTGCCCCGGCAAAAGGAAAGAAAACCACGAACCTGGAGCTAAAAGAAACTTTAAAAAAATCATTATCAGATTGGGGCACCTATGCAGCAAGATACATTTGGGCGATTATGATCTAAAGGGAATTTACATTATCCAATAGAAAACCCATCAGGCACAGTAGAACCCTTCTTAACTACTACAATTCCATCTTTTACGGTATAAAGTTCGTGATCGCTGTTTTCAAGATGCTCGCCACCGATAATCCTCACGTTATTGCCGATACGACAGTTTTTATCGATAATGGCATTTCTGATCTCGCAATTATCGCCAATTCCTAATTTAGGTATACCGTTTTTTTCTGCATAGTCCATCACTTCAAGAGTTTCATAGTAGTCACTCCCCATAATGTAACATCTGAAGATTTTAGTGCCGTGGCCAATCCTTGTCCGGATGCCGATGACGCAATCTTCAATACGTTCTGCATGTATAATAGAGCCATCACCTGCTATAGTGTTTAATAAATAAGTACCACTGATCTTGGCAGGAGGTAACATCCTTGGGCGGCTGTAAACACGTTGTTCATTATGGAAAAGATTGAAGGGAGGAAGCTCTTGCGTTAAACCAAGGTTTGCTTCAAAGAAAGAAGATATATTTCCAATGTCGGTCCAATAGCCGCTATATTGATAGCTGAACACATTATAATCTTTAATAGCAAAAGGAATTATTTCTTTTCCGAAATCAGTGGCATCCTTTTTCTGGTTTTTCAAAAGGTCAATAAGTATTTCTTTTTTAAACAGGTAAATACCCATTGAGGCCAGATAATTTCTTCCTGCTTTTTGCATGTCTTCTTTTGTATCGCTGACCCAATCAGGCAGAATATCTAAACCGGGTTTTTCAATAAATGATGTGATCCTGTTTTCTTCGTCAGACTTTAATATACCAAATTCCGTGGCTTCTTTTTGTGTAACCGGAATAGTAGCGATGCTGATATCAGCTCCATCCTTTACATGAGTACGGAACATATTTCCAAAATCCATCTGGTACAGTTGATCCCCGGAAAGAATCAGCACGTGGTCGTATTCAAGACTTTCGAGATGTTTCAATGACTGACGCACTGCGTCTGCTGTTCCCTGAAACCATAAGGAACTATCGGGCGTCTGCTCAGCCGCAAGTATATCTACAAAGCCACTGCTAAAAGCACTGAACTGGTAGGTATTCTTAATGTGCTTATTCAGTGATGCAGAATTGAACTGGGTAAGAACAAATATTCTATTAATATTAGAATTAATACAGTTGGAGATAGGTATATCCACCAGCCGGTATTTACCTGCGATCGGTACTGCAGGTTTACTTCTTGCACTTGTGAGTGGGTATAGGCGGGAGCCGGCACCGCCTCCGAGTATTACGGCAATTAACGATTTACTAATCCACATATTAGTTTGCATTTTTAAGAGTTTTAAATGTGATCCTATTTTTCATTAATCAAAATTTTGAATCGATCAAAATTTGTTGTTTCATGCGATACGAAGCTTACAGAATTTGTCGGGAGGGACAAAACGCCATTTTTAAAACACCGAAAGGTTTTAAACTTGCCACTATCTCAGATTTCAAACACTATATGTTTTCTCCCAAATCACCACTCCCCACTCACGCGTTGTACAAATTAATATAAATTTCAGCGCTTTTCTTCCAACTATGATCAATTTGCATGATCTGCTGAATTATTTTGTCCAATTTTTCCTGATCCTGGTACAACAAGAGTGACCGGTGAATAGCATTAGTTATATCTCCCACTGAGGCTGTATTAAAACAAACGCCAAAGCCACCCTCTTCACCGTAATCCTTTACTGTATCCTTCAATCCGCCCGTACGCCTAACTATCGGAACGGTACCATAGCGCAGCGCATACATTTGATTTAAACCGCACGGCTCAACCCTGCTCGGCATCAATAAAAAATCTGCTCCCGCATACATCTGGCGACTCAGCTTTTCATTATATCCAATATGAGAATTGTAATATCCAAAAAAGTGATCGTATAAACTCACCAATTGATATTCTACTTCCGGATCACCACTACCTAATACTAAAAAATTCATTTCACCCTCCATATAATAAATCGAATCACCGATTACCGCAGGCAAAAGATCTGCCGCTTTTTCATCTACCAGACGGCCAATAAAAACAATCAGGGATTTCTTAATGTCAAGATTGAACTGATCACACAAAACTTTTTTATTGGCTAATTTTTTTTCTTTAAAATCCTCTGTTCCAAAATTGTTTTCCAGCAACGGGTCGGTTTGTGGATTCCATACATCTGTATCTATCCCGTTCAGAATTCCAAAACATTTTCCCCTTTCATACTCAAACAACTTTTCAAGTCCATTGGCTGAATGTCTCAGTTCTTCGAGATACCCGGGGCTTACTGTATTTACTTTGGCAGCGCATTTGATCCCTGAAGCAAGGGGGTTGATGTTATTCTGCCAATCCAACATACCCCATTTCCAAATGTCCCATTCGGGAATGTAGCTGGATTTATCCCAGTCCATCCATCCCTGGTACTGGGCATTGTGTATGGTTAAAATAGTTTTAATGCCTGACAATATGTATCGATAGGCATTGCAGTGTTGCATCATAAAAGGTATGAGCGCTGCCTGATGGTCATGTACGTGTACAATATCCGGATGATGTTTCCATTTACTAAGCCAATCTACTACCGCAATATTAAAGGCTGTGAAACGTTCGCTGTCATCCTTGTAGCCGTAAATCTTCTCCCGGTCGAGCAAACCATTAATATCAACGAGATAAAGATCGAAACCGAGTTCGTTTGTTTTCTCTTTGATAATGGTATACTCAAACCAATAATTGGCCATACCAAACGCACCCTTGTGCACCACGTCAAATTCGTGGGCAAATAAAAACTTGGTACGATACATAGGCATTACCACTTTGGCAATGTGGCCTAACTGATTCTGGTACTTCGGTAATGCGCCTACTACATCACCTAAACCACCCGCCTTGGCAAC
>JBDTJI010000054.1:0-15944 GCA_039935935.1 Ginsengibacter sp.
GCAAGTTCCGGAGTTACAGAAACACCGTGTACTTCCAAAGCATGTTGGGCTGCTTCATTCAATACTTCATTGTCGCTGTTTCCGCGAATAATGCCTTCACAGTCGAAGCCGGCATCCCGGCAGTGTAATGTTTTCATGATTTGTAGATTTTTTATTTTTAGAAATTTTGTTACTTGATGATTTAACAGGTAAACATCCTTCGCTCTCAACTCATAAACGAACCAGTACGTTTGGCAAGGCAAATTCAGCGGGTTTGCCTTTTATATCCGTTTCTGTTATTCCTTTTGCTTTGGTGGAATTGCCCTACTATTAAAAGAGGTAAATAAAATTGCAACCAGAAAAAACAGAAAAAATTTCTTATCAAACTATTTAATGCTCAACCAATGCTTCAATGGATTTTTGCAAGCGCTTCGATCTTCTTTAAGCCACAAAGATTGACAATTGATAGACACAAGTCAATTACATCTTTGTGTAATAGTCTATGAGGTAGTAAATGAATAAGTGATTTGCTAAAGATCTACAATCTTTAATTTCAATGCTTTTACCACGGCTTCGGTGCCGCAACTTACGTGAAGCTTATCGTAAATATGCTGGCAATGTTTGCGTACCGTATTAATGGAGATAGTAAGTTCTGAAGCAATTTGCTTGTAGGAATAGCCTTTGGCAAGGTGGTTGAGAATATCTATCTCCCTGGTGCTGATATTGAACAGCGGAGTGGTATTATTTTTTTGGGAGAATACCCCCATCACTTTACGTGCAATGCCGGGACTCATTGGCGCTCCGCCTTCCAGCACTTCGTGCAGGTATTCGATAAATTTTTCCGGTGATGTCTTTTTGAGCAGGTAGCCATTGGCACCGGCGCAAAGTGCCGCAAACAATTTTACATCGTCTTCAAAAACAGTGTGCATCACAATCAGTATTTCCGGGTTTATTTCCTTTATCTGTGCTACCCCATCCGTGCCGGACATACCCGGCATATCTATGTCCATAATCACCAGTTGGGGCGCTAACATGGTTACCTGCTCTTTTACGTTGTTGCAATCGGCAAAAGATCCGATTATGTTAAACTCATCACTGGTTTGAAACAGCAGCTTAACCGAATGTCTCAGGAATTCATTGTCATCGTATATCACCACAGATGCAGCCATAGATTGCTAATATATAATGTTTACAAACTCAATGGAATTACATTTTTGTGTAATAGTCATTAATGCGTTTTATTCCTGTAGTGGATAATTTTCTGTTACACCTGCACTTTACAAACCATCATTGTTCCTCTGCCTTTTGCCGAAACCAGTTCAAAGAAACCTTTGTGCCGTTCAATCCTGTACCGCATATTTCTAATGCCATTGCGCAGGCTGGATTGTAAAATAACCGGATCGAACCCAATACCATCATCTGCCACGGTCATAATAAGGTAGTGGTTTTTCAGGCGGATGGTAAGGCTGACAGTTTTACAATCGGAATATTTCAAAACATTATTCACTGCTTCTTTGCAAACCTTATAAATATCCCGCCGCAGTGCCATCGGTAAAATAAGTGCAGCACCCGGATCATCTATTTCAATGACGCATTTGATACCTTTTGCTTCGGCCAGTTCAGTTATATATTTCCTGATACGGGCAAAAGTATCTTTCGCCGGATCGTTGTCGGGGTTTACACTCCATACAATATCATCTATGCTTTCACCTGCCTGCTGTACCGAATTTTTTATTTGTTGTATAATGGGGGCCGCTTCATTGTTATCTCCGGCTTTGATTAAGGCTACTGCGCTCAACATATTTACACTGCTTAAAGTAGCGCCAATCTCATCGTGCAAGTCACCCGCAATATCGTTGCGAAGGCGCAGCACTTGTCGCAACTGCCGGTTACGAAAATATAAAATAGTGAATGCAATTACACAAACTAACACTATAAAAAAGAAAATTATTCTCACGCTATTCCTGTATTGAATATTTTCAACTGCTATTTCCTGCTTGCGTAACCGTTCTTTAAATACAATATTCTGAACCTGGTTTACTTTTTCCCGGTTGAACATATTGTCTTTAGCAGCAGCAGTCTGTTTGTTATATTTAAGTGCGCTATCATTGTTATGATGCGACTGGTAAATTCCTGACAATAGTTCGCCGGCTACTATCACTCCATTGAGATACTGCGTTGATGAACCAACTAAAATTGCCTGCTTGGCATAAAATATACTGGAGTCAATATGCCCGGTTGCTAAGAATGTTTTTGCCATCCCGTTATAAATCTCCACCAGGTCTTTTTGCACATTCCAGTTACTAGCGATTTGTATGCCACCACGATAGTGTTGCAGCGCTAATGCATATTTGCCTTTCTTGGCGTAGATATTTCCAAAAATATAAGCGAGGGCGCCCCACTTTTTCTTTTCATTAATTACTTTTTCGATTTCATAAGTTGATTGAGCATACAGCAAAGCAGAATCAAGATGGTTAAATTTTTCATAAACAGATGCTATATGCATAAAAATCCTCGATTTACGTCCACTGTCTAAAGTTTCAGCTGCATTCTTACATTTGTAAGCATAATAAATTGCATTCTCATAATTTCCCTGGTCCCGGTAGGTAACACACAAGCCTAAATTACTGCGAAACAATTCCTCCTGATCGTTCAGTTTCTCTGCTATTATTAAATTCTGCAAAAAGAAATCAAGCGCCTGGGAATAATTCCCCATGGTAGATGCGACTACCCCGTTTGACCATAAAGCCCTGCCTTCCACCTTAACTGACTTTAAACTTTTAGCCAGCAATAATTGATCCTGGGCATAAATAATTGAAGTATCGGGGTTTGACCATGCATAAGAATAAGCTAATTGGCCCAGAATTTCAAACCGTATTGAATCATTCCTGGTAAAATTTAATAATCTTTTGAGACTATCATTCAAAACATCTTGTTGAGAATTCGGATAATTTAATAAATGCGCTGTAGTGACTGATGATTTGTTATTATTTCCCTTATAAACATCCTGCCCTTTTACATAAATTGTACAAAAAAAAATGGAAAGCAAAATCAAGATCTTTTCTAGGGTATAGTATTTCTTTAGAATTTGCATATTTGTATTAGATCGGGCGGCCCTGACCGCAGGGTAATTCATTTTTGTATTTGTTGGTGTTCCTCTCCCAAATAGTTACGAATAACAAAAAAGATCGCCGATGTTGTATGCACGTCCGGATGGTTTTGTAGCCCGATTTCACCAACATCAGTTTGAAGCCATAGCACTATTTACCTTTATCCATACCGCAATTATTCATATCCATTCTTTACAATTATATTTTCTCCAGCTTTCATTGTCACCCTCAAAATATTTTCTTCTTTATTCAAAAAATATTTTCTCGATGCATCGCTTACATAAAAAGTTTTAAAAGGCAGTTTCAGGCTAAACAAACCTCCTTTTTCTGAAAAGATTGTGACTTCATCTATTACGCCATTTTCTTTTTTTGCAGAAACAAGAAATGCACCTTGTGTTCGCAGTTTGGTGAAAGAAACATCTTTCCATGAAAGCGGTATTGCAGGGAAAATTTCTATATAATCTTTATGGCTTTGCAATAGCATTTCATGAATGCCTTGTGCGAATGCGAAATTCCCTTCCAGGGTAAATGGCCTGTAAGTAAAATTGGAATACTGGCCTCCCTTCTGATCCCCATTCAAGTGAAAACTATTGACCGAACAAAAGTTGGTCGCAAATATTTGTAGCATCTTTGCTGCGCTGTCCCCATCTTTGGCTCTTGCATACAAAATAGCCATCCAGCTAAATGAATACCCGCACCATTCCCGTGTTCCTTTTTTTTCAATCTGGTGTAATGAATTTTCAATAACAACACGATCATTTTTATTTTCGATATTTAATAAATTCAACGGGTAAATGGCCATGTAGGGCGAAAAGTGCCGATGAGATTCAAATAAATTAAAACCCGGCGCAATGGTAAGACCGGTTTCATTTATATCCAAAGCAGGCAATAATTTTTTTTCTTCTTCGATTTTGATCGGATGTTGTCCTGTAGCAGCCTTTAGCACTTCTATATATTCGTTATAAAAAGATTGTACCAATGACAAATCATAATTCGTCCATTCGTGAAACCAGGCGTTGATACGGTTATCGAAAATCTCGGGGCTGGAGCTTAATGGTAATTTATATTTTTGGGTAGCCGGATCTATGGTAAGAATATTTTTAAAATACTGATGTACCTCATCAAAATAGGGTTTACATTTTTGTAATAAAAATTCCTTATCCATTCCATATTTCCATTGCCAGTAAAAATGCTGGCACAGCCATGCTGCCATTGTAGGGCTCATGGAATATTGTATCCAACCGCCCATCTCTTTCCCGGTAATGGTAGTAACACCTGGCACATTCAATCCATTCACTTCAAAATAATTTTTTGTCCATTTTTTATTTTGCTCTTTGGTTTGCCAAAGCCAGTTGGTAAATGATGCTGCTTCTTTCAAATGATTGCCGGCATAGAACGGCCAGTAGCTTAACTCAGTATTTAAGTCATTATGGATATCGCCTTTCCACGGAGGAAGGCTTCCATTATCTGCCGTCCAGATGGCTTGTAAAGAAATCGGTGGAGTATTGCTTCTCGCAACGCAACCCATTTTGTATAATTCAAGATAATATTGTTTTTGAAGAATTGTATCCGGTAGCGAAACCGAAGATTGCTTCCAGAAATGATTCCACCAGGCAATATGCGACTGCCATCCGGGTAATTTATTTTCTGTTTTTTGTAACGCGGGTAAAAATGCTTTTTTATTGTTTGATATGGTCCACGAGCCTGTTATTTTGTGAGGTGAAATAATCTTCCACTGTACTAATACTTCATAATAATTTCCATTCCAGGTAGGTTGATGATATCGAATGCTGTTGGCCGTTTTTGTAACATTGTCTTTTTTATAACCAAGGGTTTGTAAGCCTTCGCCACCATGACTGTTATCGTCTTTGGCAATATGGGCAGAGTTATATTTGGGAATCATCAATTCAGGAAGGCAACTTTCTGCATTTATGCTTTGAGATTCCTTTGAACTCTCAAAAGAAAAATACCCAATTTCGTCTACCGCATGCACATAGTTATAAAGAACTACTCCATTTTCAAATTGAATGGTGTTTAATGCAGTTTTAATATCAAGAATGTTTGAAAGTACTTTTCCAAAAGGAGCATAGTTAAATTCAAGCGCAGCACCCGGTATTTTAGTCGGTGCAGGGCTTTTGTCATACGGTTCGTCACCAATTTTATGCACCGTATCATACTGCCCTTTATTCACCTGCGCTACCACCCATTTGAATTTTAACTGATCAATTTTTGGCATTGGCCTGTCATCCCAGAGATCAACTCTGTCCAAAGAAATGCGCAACTTATTATCTTTCTTCCAAATCAATTCTCCCAGCCATCCATTACCGAGAGGTATGCCCTCATCCCACCGGGAAGCAAGTGAATCGAAGTGCAAATTATCAGCAGCTTTTGGTTGGGCATAAGTATTTACAGAAGAAAAAATTGAAAAAGATAAAACGAAAATAGAAAGGAATCTTCTTTGCATCAGAATAATAGAGTTATTGGTTTATTGGCCTCCGGATAAAGATCCCGGTAAAGAGATGAATTTAATTCGACACAAATTACACGGATTTTCACGAACCTGTTTAACGGAAGTCAGGTTTACTATAAAAAAGATTTTGTGGCTATGTGGGTCCACTTCCTTGGCCTGTCCATTCATATTGAATTAAACCCTCAATTCAATCTATCTAATAGGCAATTTCCTTTACGTGGCTGTTGCGCGAGCAGGTATTCCTGATTTTAAGAATTTAAAAAAATATGCCTGATCTAAATAATACAATAAAGAATTAGCAAGTTTGAGCCTTGATTTAAGTAGAACAATATTTCTTCTTTCCGATTAAGAAATCCATAATCTCCACAAAAGAGATGCTTTTCAATAAATTTATTTAAAGTATTTATTAAATTTATTCAATGTAATGAATGAAATATTTTGGCTGTCTTGTTTTGTTTAAATATATTTGATTTTATTTAAACAATATGGATCAATTTTCAATTTCTCAACTGGCGCAATTTTCCGGTATTAAGGCGCACACAATTAGGGTATGGGAACAGCGATACGATACGCTAAAACCTAACCGGTCAGAAGGGAATACCAGGTATTATGACAATTCCCAGTTACGCCGTCTGCTGAATATTGTAAGTCTAGCAGACTATGGTTATAAAGTATCTGAATTATCAGTGATGCAGGATAAGGAATTATTCGAACTAATCGCAGAAAAGTCAAATCAAACAGAAAATGAATCTGCAGCTTACTTTATTTTTCAGCTAATAGCTGCAGGTGTGAGTTATGATGAGGTGTATTTTGATAAAATATTTTCACACTGTCTTATCCGCTTTGGCTTAAAAGATACTTATCTGAAAGTAATTTATCCTACTTTGGCACGTATTGGGCTTATGTGGACAAGAGGTATATTGCCACCTGCGCAGGAGCATTTCTTAAGTAACCTGTTCCGGCAAAAATTATTCACTGCAATTGATGCATTGCCTCCGGCAAAAAGTGATGCGGATTCGTGGCTCTTATTTTTACCCGAGAATGAATTCCACGAAATCGGACTATTGTTTGCTCATTATTTGATCAGTCTTGCAGGGCATCAAGTGATTTATCTTGGAAGTAATGTTCCTTACCAGTCTTTTAGCGAATTAACTAAAGAAATACCTGTTGATAATATTCTTTTGTTTTTGGTTCACAATTATGCTGATGAAGAACTGACACAATATTTGACCGATATAACTACACAGTTTAGCGGAAAGAGAATATTTGTAGCTTGTCAACAACAGATAAGTAAAAAAATCCAAATAAAAAGAGAAATTAACTGGTTGACGTCAGTTATGGATTTGGAACAGATATTGTAATTGCATAAATGTTTAAGTTATCCAAGAATATCATTAACAACTATATGTCAAAGGTTGCCATAATTGGTTCCGGGTTTTCCGGACTGAGTGCTGCAGCGCATTTATCTGCTGCCGGTCAGGAAGTGCATGTCTTCGAGAAAAATGCAACTATAGGAGGAAGGGCCAGGCAGTTAAAAACTGATAACGGTTATTTATTCGACATGGGGCCTAGTTGGTACTGGATGCCGGACGTATTCGAAGAGTTTTTTAATGACTTCGGGTATGAAGTTAATGACTGGTATGACTTAGAACTACTCGATCCTTCTTTTGAAATAGTTTTTGCTGATGATACAATCAATATTCCTGCAGATTATACAGAGCTTCGTAGTTTATTTGAGTATATTGAAAATGGAAGTGCACCCCAACTTGATCGATTTATGAAAGAAGCTCAATTCAAATATGAGACTGGTATGAAAAACCTGGCGGCAATGCCGGGTATTTCACTCACAGAATTTGCGGATATGAGTCTCATAAAGGGAGCTTTTCGTTTGCAAATATTTTCTTCTTTCAGCAGGCATGTTCGTAAATATTTCTCCAATCCAAAATTAATTGCGCTCATGGAGTTTCCTGTTTTGTTTTTGGGCGCAATGCCACAGGATACGCCAGCTCTATATAGCCTCATGAATTATGCAGGTTTAAAGTTAGGAACGTGGTATCCCAAAGGCGGCTTCGGTAATGTTGTAGAGGCGATCGAACAAATTTGCAAAAAGCAAGGAACGTCGTTTTACTATAATTCACCGGTAGAAAGGATCATTGTAAAAGATAACCAAGCCACAGGAATTGTAGTTAACGAAAAAACAATTGATTTTGATGCGGTAATTGCATCTGCAGATTATCATCACGTGGAGCGGGATTTACTACCTGAAGAATTAAAAAATTATAAAGAAAGTTATTGGGATAAAAAAACATTTGCACCTTCCTGCCTGATATACTTTATTGGAATTTCAAAAAAAATAAAATCAATTCAACATCATACGTTATTTTTTGAAAATGACCTGTTCGAGCATTCAAAGGAGATATACAAAGATCCTAAATGGCCTTCCAATCCATTATTCTATGTATGTTGCCCTTCCAAAACTGATAACAGTGTTGCCCCGGATGGGCACGAAAATTTATTTATATTGATGCCTCTTGCTGTAGGTCTGGAAGACAATGAACAACTGAGGGAAAAGTATTTTGAGATTATGCTGACTCGTTTGGAAAAACATATTGGCGAGGAAATACGAAATGTTATCGACTTCAAAAAGAGTTACTGCGTAAACGATTTTATTGCTGATTATCATTCTTATAAGGGCAATGCGTACGGGCTTGCTAACACACTCAGGCAAACCGCTGTGTTAAAACCCAAAATAAGAAATAAGAAGATACATAACTTGTTTTACACAGGCCAACTTACTGTTCCAGGGCCAGGAGTGCCACCATCTCTTATATCCGGCAAGATAGCAGCCAACCAATTATTCAAATACCTAAAAAATAAAAAGCATGAAGTATTTATTTGATAACCTCTCCACGCAAGTAAGTAAGATTACCACAAAAACTTATAGTACCAGCTTTTCCCTGGGCATTTATTTTTTAAATAACCGGTTACGGAATGCTATTTATTCTGTTTACGGTTTTGTACGCCTGGCCGACGAGATAGTTGATAGCTTTGAAGGATACGACAAGCAATATTTATTAGATAAATTTAAAGAAGAAACCTACTGGTCTATTGAAAACCGGATTTCACTTAATCCCATTTTAAACTCATTTCAGGCGGCAGTTCATGAGTATCAGATAGACCAAACTCTCATCGAAACCTTTTTGGAAAGTATGGAAATGGATTTGCAAAAAGTAGATTATACCATTGAGAAATATCAAAAATACATTTTAGGTTCGGCAGAGGTAGTAGGTTTAATGTGCCTTCAAATATTCATGGAGAGAGATGCAAATATGTATGAAGAATTAAAACCATATGCAATGAAACTGGGTGCAGCTTTTCAAAAAGTAAACTTTTTAAGAGATATGAAAGACGACTACCATATTCTGGGACGCATTTACTTCCCTGGCATTGATATGAGTGATTTCAATAGTGATTCAAAAAAAGAAATTGAAAAAGAAATTGAAGAAGACTTCAAGGACGCATTAGCTGGTATTAAATTACTTCCGGCATCATCAAAAGGAGGTGTTTACCTGGCTTACGTATATTATTTATCACTGTTCAATAAAATAAAAAAATGTCCTGCCCAAAGAGTACTCACACAAAGAATAAGAATTAACAATGGCGAGAAAATTGGATTAATGATCAACAGCCTTGTGCAAAATAAAATGAATTGGGTATGAGCAATATTTTCTCTGCCATAATTTTGATTTGTTGCACATTTTCTTTTAAAAGTAATGCTACTGTCGATATTGTTTCTGTGAGAATCTTGTTTGAAAGAGCGGCTTCGGACGAGGCGGCCTGTAAAAAATTGATCCATCTTCTTGGGCCTTATGATGAAAAAAAACCACTTCTGTTAGGTTATAAAGGCAGCGGCACCATGATGATGGCAAAACATGTTTTCAGCCCGTTTTTAAAACTGTCCTATTTTAAAAAAGGTAAACACATGCTGGAAAGCGCTATAAATGCTGACAATAAAAATTTTGAATTAAGATATTTAAGATTTATCGCACAGACTAATATGCCATCGTTCCTGGGGTATAACAATGACATTGAAAAAGACACAGAATTTATCTTAAATTACTATTCACACATAAAAGATGCTGAACTTAAAGAATTTGTTTTACCTTCTCTAAATAAGTCAAAATATTTAACCACGGATGAAAAAGACCAATTAAGATGAAGAATGTTGATAAAAATGTAGTTGCCGGTAACGACTCTTTCAATAATGCAGGTGCAATGGATGACCTACTGATATTAGTAGATCAGAATGACAGAGAGGTTGGTTTCATGAATAAACTTTCAGCTCATCGGGCAGGTGTTCTACACAGGGCATTTTCTGTTTTTATTTTTAATACACAAGGAGAAATTTTGTTACAACAGCGGGCTGATGGCAAATATCACTCTGCAGGTTTGTGGAGTAATACCTGCTGCAGCCATCCGATTAAAGGTGAAGAATTTGAAAAAACTATTGCAAGGCGTCTAAAAGAAGAAATGGGTATTGTATGTAAAACTCAATTCCAGTTTAGTTTTATATATAAAGCAGCTCTCGAAAATGGCCTGATAGAAAATGAATTAGACCATGTTTATTTTGGAACGACAGATGATATACCCCAACCCGATGCTGAGGAAGTAAAAGATTGGAAATATATCGGTATAAAACAATTAAAAGAGGAAATAGATACTCACCCTGAAAAATTTTCCGCATGGTTAAAAGTTTGTTTTTCAAAAGTAGAATCTGCCATTAAACTAGCAAATCAGCTATCAGAATGAAAAATTATTTTTATCATACCGAACAATTTTTACCCATTAAAATCAATACGGCATGGGATTTTTTTTCATCGCCAAAAAATCTGTCTACTCTGACTCCTCCCGAACTTGATTTTAAAATTTTAACTGATTTAAAAGACAACGAATTTTATAAAGGAATGCTTATTGACTATAAATTAAAGCCTCTTTTAGGGATACCGGTGCATTGGCAAACAGAAATTATTGAAGTTGATAAACCGGAAAAGTTTATTGATAAGCAATTAAAGGGGCCTTATAAAATTTGGGAACACACGCATATTTTTATTCAGCAGGATAACGGCGTATTGATGAAAGATCATTTGAAATACGCACTTCCCTTCGGGATAATTGGCGAAATGGCTCATTTTGTTTTGATTAAAAGAAAAATCGAAAACATATTTATTTATAGAAAAGAGATTTTAAAAAAAATATTTAATCATGCAGACACTACTAATTAATTTTTTATTCGTCCTTGCCGCCTTTGCGGGTATGGAGGTTGTTGCATGGGTGGCTCACAAATACATCATGCATGGCATGCTGTGGAAATTGCATAAAGATCATCATAAAAAAGAGTCTGAAGGATTTATAGAACACAATGACTTTTTCTTTCTGATTTTCGCTTTACCAGGGATTGCTGCGTTGTTTTTTGGAATGAAAAATGATTACAATTTTCTTTTCTGGATAGGTGCGGGCATTACGTTATATGGCCTGTGTTATTTTTTGGTACATGATATTTTTATTCATCAGCGATTTAAAATATTTCGCAATTCAGACAATACTTATTTTAAAGCTATTCGTAGGGCTCATAAAATGCATCATAAACATTTGACCAAAGAAGATGGCGAATGCTTTGGCATGTTGTGGGTACCTTTTAAATACTTCCGCAATTTGAAACAAAAAAAGGAAATTTCATTGCAGCATAGCACGGTAAAGTAATGAGCAGTTCAGATATGCTTAAATCCAGGATAACCTATGAAGTACCTTTATTTACTTATTGATTTTTTTACAGTAATTGTTCCACTGATATTTTCCTTTCATCCAAAAATTAATTTTTACAAAACCTGGAGAGAATTCTTTATTGCATCGATCCCTGTTGCTGTTATTTTTATAACATGGGATGCTATTTTTACCCACCTTGGTGTTTGGAATTTCAATCCAAGGTATGTAGTGGGAATTTATTTTTTTAACCTGCCGGTTGAAGAGATCCTTTTCTTTTTTTGTATTCCCTATTCTTGCGTATTTACTTATTATTGCATTGACAAGTTTTATAAACTTGCATGGCCTCCTTTTATCGAAGATATTTTTTGTATCCTTTTCTCACTGATCTTAATCATTGCTGGCTTTATCTTTAAGAATAAATACTACACTTCAGTCACCTTTTTTAGCACAGGAATTATTTGTCTTTTTTTGAAATTTGTTTTAAAGGTCAATTGGTTTGGTAAAGCGGTCAGCGTGTACCTTATTTTATTAATCCCATTTTTGATCGTAAATGGAATTCTTACCGGTACGGGTCTTGAGGAACCTGTGGTAAGTTACAATAATGCTGAAAATCTGGGCAAAAGAATACTTACAATCCCGGTGGAAGATATATTTTACGGATTTGAATTAATCTTGTTGAATTTGCTGATCTATTTACATTTGTTGAGAAAAAAAGAATTCAGGCAAAAGATCAGAAAAGTTGAATAAACATCTGGTGATAGAATAACCGATTTAGCAGAAAAAATCTTTCCTTATTCTGGTTTTTAATAAAAATTAAGTCTTTCTTTAAAAAGAATTAAATGAAAAAGCTATTACAAATTTCTAATGGTATTGCAATCGTATCCACCATTATAATCAATTATTTATCGAACACAGGTGTTTTTAATGGCAAAAATGTATCGGAAGTATCACACCAGAATCAAAATCACTTTACACCCGCAGGTTACGCATTTTCCATTTGGGGATTAATTTATATTGGCCTGCTGGCTTTTGTAATCTACAGCGGACGCGGGCTTTTTAAGAAAGTGGAAGATGACTGGCCGGTATTGAACATTGGCTGGTGGTTTGTCATTTCATGTGTTGCCAATTGTTGTTGGATCATTGCCTGGCTTTATGAATACACCGGACTTTCAGTATTGATCATGGTGATAATGCTGGTTTCTTTAGTGAAAATAATTTTGAACACCCAGATGGAATTAGATGATCTTCCCCTGAGAAAGATTGCTTTTGTGTGGTGGCCATTTTGTTTTTATTCCGGATGGATCAGTGTAGCACTAATAGCAGGTGCTGCGGCATGGCTCACTAAAATACAATGGGATGGGTTTGGCATTTCGCAAATTGCCTGGACGATTATTATGATAGTAGTTGCTGGCTTATTAAATCTATTGATGATCTGGAAACGAAATATGCGGGAATTTGCCTTGGTAGGAGTATGGGCGTTAGTCGCTATCGCAGTGGCCAACTGGAATGGTACAGCTTCGATAGTCTATACTTCAATAGGTGTGGCGGCGATTCTTTTTATTAATATATCCATACATGTTTATCAAAATAGAAAAACTAATCCTTTTAAAAATTCCTCAAGATGACTGAGCGGAAACCAGAAGTAAGTGTCTGCTGGCTAAGAAGGGATTTGCGGTTAGAAGACAACGCTGCATTGTATCATGCGCTGCACAGCAATTATCCTGTGCTGGTCATTTTTATTTTCGATGTTAATATACTGGATCAACTTCCTTCCAAAAAAGATAAAAGAGTCGCATTTATTCACAAATCACTTGAGCAAATAAATATTGTTTTACAAAAAAATCATTCCTCATTATACATTATAAAGGGTACACCGCTCAATTCTTTCAAGAAACTGATAGAAGAGTTCTCTGTAAAAAAAGTGTTTACCAATCATGACTATGAGCCTTATGCCTCAGAACGGGATTTACAAATACAAAAGTTCCTAACCCAAGAAGATATTAGTTTTCATACTTTCAAAGATCAGGTTATTTTTGAAAAGCTGGAAATTGCAAAAGCCAAGGGAGAGCCATATACTATTTTTACTCCCTACTCTAAAATATGGAAGCAGCAGTATAATGAATCCGGGATATTATCATTTAAAAGTGAAAAACATTTAGATCATCTTTTCAAAACACAGTCTTTTAATTTCTCTTCTTTAGCCGAAATAGGTTTTGATAAAGCGAACATAAAAATAGATGCTCCGGATCTATCAGAGGATACAATCCGGCACTATCATGAAACCCGAAACAATCCCTCGGTTGAAGGAACAACTCGGGTAGGTGTACATTTAAGATTTGGCACTGTAAGCATTAGAAATTTAGTAAAATTGGCTGATAGCCTGAATGAAAAATGGCTGAATGAACTTATCTGGCGCGAATTTTTTATGATGATCCTTTTTAATTTTCCTAATGTAGTGCACCAAAATTTTAAGAAAAAATACGATGCTATCAAATGGCGGAATAATGAAGATGAATTCCGGCTTTGGTGCGAAGGGAAAACCGGTTACCCTATGGTAGATGCAGGGATGAGACAGCTGAATGAAACAGGTTGGATGCATAACAGAGTTCGTATGGTGGTAGCCAGTTTTTTGTGCAAACATTTACTAATAGACTGGCGCTGGGGCGAAGCTTATTTTGCAGAAAAATTATTGGATTATGAGTTATCTTCCAACAACGGAAACTGGCAATGGGCTGCAGGTACCGGATGTGATGCCGCACCCTATTTCCGGATTTTTAATCCCCACGAGCAATTAAGAAAATTTGATCCAAAATTAGTTTACATAAAGAAATGGATCCCCGATTTCAGGCCTGGCTACCTTCCGGAAATGGTAAAGCATGAGTATGCAAGAAAACGTGCGTTGGTGGTTTATAAGGATGCCTTGCAGGAAAGTTAGTGTGTATTCAATTTTATATTTGTGTCTTTTGAAATACATGAGATATAATCCTGAGAATTTACAAGACAAAAGCGGTTTATATTATATAGGATAAACCTTGCCCTGAAGAAATAAAAAGCGTCTCCCTAAAGATTTTATGTTCCAACTTACCAAAGAAGAGTTTGAAGATTTGAGGTTTCAATTTGAGACCTCAGAAAAAAATGATCATCCTTTGAGGACGCAAATTGCGACCTCAAACAGAGGAAGTGCAAGATATTTACCATACGCCTTTACAGAACAAGGAGCGGCCATGTTAAGCGGCGTTCTTAACAGCGACAAAGCAATAAATATGAATATCGCTATAATGGGATCCTTTGTGGAAGTAAAAAAGATTTTACTAAAACAAAATGATTTAAAGGAACAAATGAAACAAATAAAAGAACACCCGGGCGAACATGACGCGCAATTAAATCAAATTTATAATGCGATGGAAAATTTGTTAGATGAAAAGGCAGCGCAAAAAAAATGGGATGAGAGAGACCGAATAGGATTTAAGAAACAATAATTTAGAATTGTAGGCATGAGTGAATTTTCAATTAGGCAATATCAAAACGAAGTTGAAAAAAGTAATTCACTTTGACGGCAAAAAAAAGAAAATGCTATCCGCAATGCTTTTTACAATTTATTAAATGAATATGCAAATCAAAAAATAGCTGATACTTGTTCCTGAAATTGAAATCAAAGCCGCTAACAGCAATAAAAAGTAACGCCAGACGGTACATTAAAAGACATACTCCTGCAAGACTAGGGCTACTGGGAAAGCAAAGATGAAAGCGACATTTTAAACGATGAAATAATAAGGAAATTTGACAAAGGTTATCCCAACGAAAATATTTTATTTGGGGATAGCCAGACTGTAGTGTTAATTCAAAATGGATTTGTAGTATTGCGGGTATCTTTTAGCGATATAGAGGCTTGGCATCGTCTCTTAACTATGTTCATTTCATTTGAGCGATCCGAAGTACTTAACTTTCGAAACGGAATAGAACATTTCAAACAGGACATTCAAAAAGTTACTGAAACGATCCGCAGCAATGCCTTTGATGCCGAAAAGACAAATCCTGAGTACATAAAAGCGGCAGAAGGTTTTTTTAAACTTTGCCACAAAATGGAGTTTGAAAATGTGAGAGAAATGATGATTCAGCATATTCTTACAGAAGATATTTTTAATACCATTTTTGATGAACACAACTTCACCGGGACAATAATTTTGTGCCGAGAACTGGAAAGCGTTATCAATACATTTTTTAAAGGCAATACAAGACGCGCAGCACTAAGCATACCTTGATAATTACGTATTTCTTCTTCTTAATTGTAGTGTCGTAAAAATAATATTGGATATACCAATTTTGGCTAATTGCCGGAGATTTACAGGTTTTCCAATTTTTTGGGTTTACTGTAAGTTCGCTGCAGGTGCAGCCGTGGGGTAACGAGATCATAGCTTTTACTAATGTTTTTACTAACGTTTATAAAAGCTACAGCGTAAGAGAAGCTAAGAAAATAGATAAAAGCCTTGCTTAGCAAGGCTTTTATCTGCTCCCCCTTCAGGACTTGAACCTGAGACCCTCTGATTAACAGTCAGATGCTCTAACCAACTGAGCTAAGGAGGAATATTATGTTTCAACTTTTTTACGCTATTTGAACCAGC
>JBDTJI010000055.1:0-2051 GCA_039935935.1 Ginsengibacter sp.
TTTCCTGTCTTATGTCAACCTTGTTTTCAGCATCTTTTGCACAAAAGGTTTCTATCATTCCACAACCATTGAGCGTTCATGAAAAAAGCGGAAATTTTAAACTTTCGCATTCCACTAAGATTGTTTATGAATGGGGTAATGTTGAACTCAAAGCGATCTCTGAAAAATTATCCGATCAAATAAAAAAAACGACCGGCTTACAATTAAGAGTGGCGGAAGCCGGACCGAAGCTCTCAAATAATGAAATTACCTTACAATTAAAAAGTAGCCTTGATTCCTTAGGCAATGAAGGATATACTTTATCCGTTTCACCCAAAAATATTATATTAAACGCCAATAAGCCTGCCGGCATTTTTTATGGTACCGAAACCATTTATCAATTACTCCCTATCGAAAGAATAAATATGAAGAGTACCGCATCAGTACTTATTCCCGCCGTTGAAATTGTGGACAAGCCTCGTTTTCCATGGAGGGGATTGATGCTGGATGTAGGCCGTTATTTTTATTCTGTTGATTTTATCAAACAATACATTGATGAGCTTGCCATGCATAAAATGAACACTTTCCATTGGCATTTAACAGAAGACCATGGTTGGAGAATAGAGATCAAGAAATACCCAAGACTCACCGAAGTAAGCGCATGGCGCGATGGAACACAATTTGATCGTTTCAAGGATCACATCAATCATAATCCTCATGGCGGTTATTATACGCAGGATCAAATTCGAGACGTAATAAAGTATGCACAGGAGCGTTATGTAAATATAGTTCCGGAGGTAGAAATGCCGGGGCATACACTGGCTGTATTAGTAGCTTACCCGGAACTTTCCTGTACGGGTGGCCCTTTTAAAATTCCACTTAACTGGGGTATTCAAAAAGATATTTATTGCGCAGGGAATGAAAAGACATTTGAATTTTTAGAGAATGTTTTTTCAGAAGTAGCTGATCTTTTTCCATCTCCGGTGATCCACATTGGTGGTGATGAAGCGCCGAAAGATCGATGGAAGGTATGTCCTAAATGTCAGAAGAGAATAAAAGATGAGCATCTGAAAGATGAGCATGAACTTCAAAGCTATTTTATCAAACGCATCGAAGATTTCTTAAAAACAAAGAATAAAAAAATATTAGGATGGGATGAAATATTGGAGGGTGGCCTCGCCCCAAATGCCATGGTGATGTCCTGGCGTGGTGAGGAAGGAGGAATCGCTGCCGCCAAACAACACCATGAAGTAGTGATGACTCCCAGCCCTTATACTTACTTAGATTATTACCAGGGTGAGCCTTACCATGAGCCTGCTGCAATCGGTGGTTTACTTACGCTGGAGAAAGTATATTCTTACGAACCTATTCCTGCTGAATTAACTGCAAAAGAGGCCAGTTATATCCAGGGAATCCAGGGAAATCTGTGGGCTGAATATGTGCACTCTACTGAAAAAGCGGAGTACATGTCGTTCCCAAGAGCGGCAGCCATAACAGAAATTGGGTGGTCTCAACCGGAAAATAAAAATTGGGAAGGTTTTAAGCAACGGTTAGAAAAACAGTATAAAAGATATGACCTGGCCGGTATCAATTACTCGAAGAGCGCTTATGATGTATGGATAGAAAGTACCATTGATTCCACAGCCAACAAGGCAACTGTGAAACTCAAGACCAACAGCGTGGGTCATGATATCCGCTATACAACTGACGGAACCGAGCCTACGATAAAATCTGCTAAATACGTGAATCCATTTACATTTTCATTGCCCGCAACCGTTAAAGCCGCCAGCTTTAGAAACGGAGAAAAAATAAATAATGTAAGTGCGAGGTCTGTATTTATTAGTAAGGTGGATTAGCCTTCGACAAGTCCAGATTGACAAATTAATTTGCATCAAGCTCATGCTTGGCGCTCATTTGCTGAATAAACTTTAATCCGTTTTCTGCAATATCCCACGGAGGTGAGAATTCTCTCCATACATTGATGGCATTTGCAAAATCTATATCGTTGCGGGAAAAGGCTTCAATGGTGAGCCATCCCTTATAATTTATTTTATGCAGGGCAGAGAAAGCTT
>JBDTJI010000056.1:0-4822 GCA_039935935.1 Ginsengibacter sp.
AAGCTGACGCAACAAACCAAATCTTAAAACTTATTGCTTCGCGTAAATGGCAGCATGTCTATTGCAATGAAGAAAAGCTGTCAAAATTATTGGTCGCGAATGGAAGTCTTACGCTGAATACTTCTTCACTTGCCGACAGCGATGCCGCGCTTACTTCTTGTCACTATCTTATCGCACGAACGGGTGCCATGGTAATGAGTAGTGCACAACAAAGTGGCCGCACCGTTAGCGTTTATACTCCTATACATATATGCATTGCATATGTAGATCAGTTAGTATTTGACACTTATGATGCACTCAAGGCCTTTAAAAGTAAGAGTGCCATTGGCATTCCTTCATTTATAACATTTGCCGCCGGTCCAAGCCGGACCGCGGATATTGAAAAAACATTGGTCATGGGGATTCACGGCCCTAAAGAAGTTTACTTGTTTTTGATTGATAAGCCGCTACCTTGATTTTAATATATGGTCTGACACTTTCTAATTACCTTCATAGCATCTTAAAATTAAAATGAACGAGATTATTTTTTTAATTGAGGAGGCACCGTAAGGTGGATATACTGCAAGGGCTTTTGGGGACAGCGTTTTCACAGAAGAAGAAACATTGGACGAAACGACGGAGAACATCAAAGAGGCTGTAGACTGCCATTTTGATGAAGAAAAAAAGCCCAAATTGATCAGACTACATATACTTAAGAAGAAGCGATTTTAGCGTGAAAATACCCCGCGATATATCCGCAAAAGAACTAATCAAAAGAAGAAATAGCAGATGAGCTTTTTTAATTATTTTTCATAATCTTCAATGCAACTTAACCCCGGAAAAAAAATATACTTTCTCTCAGATTTCCACCTTGGTGCCCCTGATTATGAAGCGAGCCTGATAAGAGAAAAACGGGTCGTTCAATTTTTAGATGAGATAAAAATAGATGCGGAAGTTATATTCCTACTTGGTGACCTCTTCGACTTCTGGTTCGAATATAAAAAAGTAGTTCCGAAAGGATTTGTGAGGATCTTAGGGAAGCTCGGTGAACTTACCGATAGCGGAATTGTGGTGCATTTTTTTGTAGGCAATCATGATATGTGGATGAATGGGTATTTTGAACAGGAACTTAATATTGATGTCTTTTACGATCCAAAGCAATTTGAATTTAATGGAAAGCAATTCTTAATTGGCCATGGCGACGGATTAGGTCCTGGTGATCATCGTTACAAATTCATGAAAAGAATTTTCAGGAATAAATTTTTTCGATGGCTTTTTGGAATCCTTCATCCTGCAGCAGGCATCGGCCTGGCAGACTATTTTAGCCGAAAGAGCAGGGCGGCCACGGGCAGTGAAGACGAACATTTTTTAGGAGAGGATAAAGAATGGCTTATTCTGTATTGCAAAGACGTACTAAAGAAAAAACATTTTGATTTTTTCATTTTTGGCCACAGGCATTTGCCTATCGCTTTTAAGTTAAATGACCAAAGTACCTATATAAACCTGGGAGACTGGATTAAATACAACAGTTATGCGGTATTTGAAGATGACAACATCACTCTAAAATACTATAAGACATGAGAGTTAATAATCGACTGATCTTATTTGTGAGCTTTTGTATTTATTGTTTGCCTTCAAATGCTCAGGATTCCCTCGCATTTAATTTTATTAGAAAGATCAGTTTTCCAGTTTCCTCGTTTGCTGTGGATAATATAGGTGAACTCTTTCTAATTACTCCCGAAAACCAGTTGAAAAAATACAACGAAAAAGGAGACTCAATAGGTGTCTTTAACCAGGTTACCACGTATGGTACTTTAGGCTATGTTGATGTTCAAAATCCTTGGAAAGCTATTCTTTATTATCGAAATTTTTCTACCATTGTAATACTTGATAAGTATCTCGATGTATCGACAGCCATCAATCTTCGAAAGCAAAATATTTTTAGAGTTAAAGCAGTTACAGGTTCCTATGATAACAATATCTGGCTGTTTGATGAACAGGATAGTAAATTAAAAAAGATAGATGATAATGGTAAGGTATTGTCCGAAACAGTAGATTTCAGACTATTATTCGATTCAGTACCTGATCCTGAAAAAATAATTGACAAGGATGGTTTTGTTTATTTATATGACAACCAAAAAGGCATATACATTTTTGATTATTATGGCAGTTTTAAATCAAGACTACCTTTTTTGAATTGGACAGGTATGGAAGTGATAGGCAAAACTATTTATGGATTTGATCAACAACATCTTCACAAGTATATTCCACCAGTACCGGATCTTACTACTGTGCAATTACCTTCAGAATTACAAAACAATAGCTCCATTAGGCTAAATAATCATAAAATATATGGTCTTAAAGATAATAAGTTGACGATATATTCTTTGCAATAAATCACGTTCCATTTTTCAATTTTACCGGCTGCTTTTTATTAACTATCAATTTGTTTTTTTTAACCCAGGTTGTACGATCTAAAATATTCTACATTACTACTCTTTGAGAAAATGCAATGATCTTAAAAACCTGCTTTACAATTTTTACCTTCGCAGGTATTCCAAAATTTTTATAACTACGTTAAATGCCCCTCAACCACCAGGTAAAGAAAACATTGACTCTTGCCGTGCCGATTATTCTCGGCGAGCTGGCCCAAATGTTTCTCCATATCATTGACACAGCCATGGTAGGATCTGTAAGCTATAAGCACCTGGCAGCAGCAGCTTTGGTAATGAGTGTGATTAATATTCCATTTGTTTTTGGAATAGGAATTACGATTTCAGTTTCTCAAATGGTATCCATGGCCAATGGAAGAAACGACGGGAAATTGGTTAGTCATTATTTGTTTAACGGGTTCTGGCTTTGTGCCATTTCGGCGGTGGCTATTTCTTTTGGAATAGAGTTAAGCAAGAATATTCTGTTCCACCTCGACCAGGATCCTGAAGTAGCTGCTCTTGCTTTGCCTTACCTTCAGATCATGGGGTGGTCGGTAATACCAATGTTACTATTCATGGCGCTCAAGCAATTTACAGACGGGCTGGAACACACGAGGACAGCGATGATGCTTTCCCTTCTGGGTCTTCCTCTCAATATATTTTTAAATTGGTTACTTATTTATGGCAACTGGGGTTTTCCAAAATTGGAACTTAGAGGTGCAGGCTTTGCAACTTTAATAACCCGCACACTTATCTTCATTGTGTTGGGACTGATCATTTTATATCATCGCACTTTTAGAAGATACATAGCCGTACGAAGTAAACAATGGAAATTCAAATGGCATACTTTGAGGGAGCTACTGGGCATAGGTATTCCAAGCAGTTTTCAGATTACCATGGAAGCAGGAGCATTTGCTGTTTCAGGTATATTGATCGGAACCATTGGCGCGATGGAGCAGGCCGCTCACCAGATTGCGCTAAGCCTTGCCTCTCTTACTTTTATGGTATCCATGGGTTTGTCACAGGCCGGGTCCATACGCACCAGCAATGCACTTGGACGAAAAGATTTCAAGTCAATTCTTGAAATTGGCAAAACTACCCTTGTGATGGCCCTGGTCTATGGCACATGTTGCGCTCTGCTTTTCATTTCTTTCCGGCATCAGTTGCCTTTTATTTTTAATGATAACCAGGAGGTAGTGGCTATGTCAGCTTACTTACTTTTATTTGCAGCATTATTTCAGATTTCTGACAGTACACAATCTATCAGCGCTGGTTTGCTACGTGGAATAAAAGATGTAAAGGTTCCTACAGTTTTTATTGCAATAGCCTATTGGGCCATTGGCATTCCTGTTGGCTGCCTTCTTGCATTTTATTGTAAAATGGGTGCCTCCGGTATTTGGATGGGATTTATTACGGGGCTAACCTTATCAGCAGTTTTTTTAAGCTTGCGGTTCAGAAAGATGGTTGGTAAAAAAATACATTTCTGAGGCTATTGTGCAGGCTTGTCATTCTTTTTTTTCTCCAGTATTGATTTTTGATTAGCAATTTCATCCACTTGTTTATCCTGGTCTTTTTTATTCACTTCCAGATCAGATTGGTAATCCTTAATTTTCTTTTCCAATTTTATCTGATCGTCCTGCAGGCTCTTCAATTTTTTTTCTGCTTTGGCTACTTCATCTTCCTGGGCGGTAACAGCAAGTTGATACGCCTGGGCACTAATCCCACTCTGGAAACTATTAATAAACGAAACACTGTTGGGCGAAGGCTCTATATCTGCAACCATCTTCGTACCTTTTACTTTATCTTCAGGGATCAGTCCGGCTTTTGCAGTGATCATAGTCATGATGCTTTTGTCTTTTTCCTTCCGGCTTTTTCTTTCTATGTTGAATAAGACATCCTGTGCATTCTGATTATCAAGGTCATTCAACTTTACATTGCGATATACAAGATACCCTTTAGATTTACTTGGGTTGTATCCCTGTGCTCTTAATTTTTCCTTGATCACGTTTTCTGTTTCGTCGGGTGGTAAGTTGTACTCAACAATATAACATGGATATTTTTGGCCATTGTATTCAGCAGTAGTCTTCATGGGAGTTTGCGCTTTTGCAAAAGAAACGGATATCAAAAGGGAGAGAAGAAGATTAACAAAATATTTCATAGCAATTCATTTTAGGTTTTTTACTTCCGTAAATTTATTTTTTTTTTGATTACTTTTCCAAAAGAATTATTTAACAATATGCGACGTTCCAATTCTGAGCCTGACTCATAAGATGATACCGGTGATCACTTTTAGAATAATTATCCTAAATTAGTATCCTGAAGAATTCAAAAGTTTTATTGATAGATAAAACAATTTGGCTCGCACTTAAATAATATTGCCCATAAAAATAATCAATAACGAAAGAGTTCCT